>RFIB01000308.1 GCA_003695625.1 Acidobacteriota bacterium
CAGGCCGGCGCGCACCAGCGCCTCGCCGAGGCTGTCGAGCGAGACGCGGTACGAGGCCGACGAGGCTGTCACGCCGCCGGCCGGACGGCCGCCCTGGTTGAGGACGTGCTCGTCCATCCTGTAGCTGGCGCTCTGCTGGGCGGTGGCGGGTCCCGCCGCCGCGGCGGCGAGGACAAGAAGGACTGCTGCAAGCCGCATGACGTCGCTCTCCGGCCCCGGAGGGCCCCCCTGCGGCTTACCGGGGCCGACGGGTCATTTACGACGTGTCCGGCGGGCCGGCAAGCCCCCGGCTCCCGGCTCAGGCCAGTGCCGCTCGCCGGGCAGGTCGGACGTGCAGGCGGTGTGTTACAGGCCGGGGCCGGCTCGGCCGGCGGCCGGCGCGGGAGCGGCCGGCCGCGCCGGACAGGCGAGCATCTCGCCGTAGAGCCGCTCCTGGGCGCGGACCATCGCGTCGATGTCCCACTCGGCGACGCGGGCGCGGGCGGCGGCGCCGAGGCGGGCACGGAGCGCGGGATCCCGCAGCAGGCGCGCCACGTCGGTGGCGAGCCCGGCCACGTCGCCCGGCTCGCGCAGGAAGCCGGTCTCGCCGGGCGACACCGCCTCGGGCGTGCCGTCGACGGCGGTGGCGACGACGGGGCGACCGGCGGCCATCGCCTCGGGCACGACGCGCGGGAGTCCCTCGTGCCGCGACGTGAGCACGAGCACGTCGCAGGCGGCGATGACGCGCTCGGTGTCGCGCCGCCAGCCGAGCAGATGAAGGCGCCCGCCGAGGCCCGCCTCGCGAACGGCCCGCTCGACCTCGCCGCGCAGCACGCCGTCCCCGGCGAGCAGGAAGCGGGCGTCCGGCACGTCGTCCGCGACGCGCGCGGCGAGGCGCACGAAGTCGACCGGCGCCTTCTGCGGCTTGAGGCAGGCGACCATGCCGGCCAGCGGCGTGTCCTGCGGCACGCCGATCTCGCGGCGCAGGGCCTCACCCTCGCCGGAGTCCGCCGCGCGCCGGAAGCGTCCGATCTCGATGCCGGAGCGGATCACGGTGAACCGGTCGCGCGGGGCGATGCCCTCGGCGACGCCGCGCTCGACGTTCGCCCGCGAGACGGCGATGAACCGGTCGGTGACCCGCGCGACCAGCCGCTCGGCGAGGACGAACGCGCGACGCACCGGCCACGGCTGGGTCGGAGTGAATCCCCAGCCGTGCACGCTGTGCACGATCACGGGCACGCCGGCGCGCCGGGCGGCGAGCCGGCCGAGAATGCCGGCCTTGCTCGAGTGGGTGTGCACGATGTCCGGCGCCAGCCGCCGCAGCCGCCGCACAAGGTCGCGGTACGCGCGCACGTCGCGGCCCGGACGCACCTCGCGGTGCAGCGCAGGGCACTGTTCGTACGCGACGTCGGGCAGGCGCCGCGCCTCGTCGTCGAGCAGGCCCCCGGGCCCCGAGACGAGCTGCACGGCGAAGCGCTGACGATCGAGGTGGGCGCACGTATAGAGCGTGTTCTGCTGCGCGCCGCCCAGCTCGAGGCGCGTGATCACGTGGCAGACCGTCGGCCGGCCGCTCATCGCTCCGCGAGCGCGTGCGCCAGGCGGTCGGCCGCCTCGCGCCCGTCGATCAGCGCGCGCTCCATGTAGCTGTAGGTCCACGCGCCGAAGCGACCGATCGACTCGATGCCCGCCTCCGCCAGGCGTGCCATCGCCGCCTCGACGACCGGGGTGCGCGCCTCGTCGAACAGCACGTAGGCCGGGTCGAGCAGCGCGCGGTCGACATGGATGATCTCCTCTCCCGGCTCGAGGATTCCGGCACGCTCGAGCCCTTCGCGCGCCGCGTCGAGCAGCTCGTCGTCGGCGGGAAGCTCGTCGCGGTCGCCGAACGCGAACTCGACCGAGAGCGACGAGCAACCGTCGGGCGCCATCGCGCGGCACACGTTCGAGGGAAACCCGACCCGGTAGAAGCGGTACTCCGGCTCGGGGAAGTAGATCCAGTGCGCTCCGTCGGCGACGTGCTCGCGGGCGACGCCCAGCCCCAGCTCGACGACCCGCGTCCAGCGCAGCCGCCCGGCCATCTCCGCCAGGCTGGTCCCGCGTGCCGGGCAGCCGCCGAGCCCGCGGATCCGCTGCAGCAGGTACGGCAGCGGCAGCGTCGAGACGAGCCGCTCGTAGTCGATCACGCGTCCGTCGGCGAGCACGACCCGGCGCTCGCGGGCGTCGATCGAGACGACCTCGGCGCCGAGTTCGAGGTCGCCGGCGACGCGCTCGGCGAGCCGCTGCGGCAGGATCCCGATCCCGCCGCCGCGCGGGTAGCGGAAGCGCGGGTTGTAGCCCATCCCCTCGTTGCGCGCGCCGAGCGCACCGCGGACGACCTGCTCGAGGCTCGGCCGCGGCACCGCCCAGGCGACCCACTCCGCGGTGATCTCGTCCGGCTCGCGGCAGAACAGCTTGCGGTTGTACGGCAGCATGAACGCCTCGGCGATCGCGTCGCCGAACACCGCGCGCGCCCAGGCGCCGAACGGCATCCTCCCGTCGCGCGGCGGCTCGTCGCCGCGCGAGGCCTCGACGAAGTCGAGCACGCAGCGCGCGACCACGTCGGCCGGCAGGCCGTGCAGGTTGGCCTGGAACGGGAACGGCAGCATCGCGCCGTGGCTGTGGATCCGCGCCACGCGCTCGATCTCGACCAGCTCGTCGCCGAGCAGCTCCTCGACGAAGGCGATCGTCTCCGGGTCGCGCAGGTGCAGGTAGTGCCCCGTGAAGTCGAACGTGAAGCCGGCGCGCCGCCGCGAACGACACAGGCCGCCCGCCTCGGGCTCCTTCTCGAGCACGACGCGCGGCACCTCGGGCAGCCGCCGCGCGAGGTGCCAGGCCGTCGCGAGCCCCGCAAGGCCGCCGCCGAGAATGACGATCATGTCCGGCTCCCGGGGCGCACGGCCCCCTACACGTATGGATGCATCCTCGCCGCCCACACCGCAACCGCGAACACGGACCAGAGGGCGCGGTCGGCTGCGACACGCCGCGAACGGTGATCCTCGACGAGACGCTCGACCGCGTCGACGTCGACCAGCGCCCGCGCCGGGCCGCTGCGAATCGCGTCCCGGAACGCATCCGCGAGCGCCCCCGTCAGCCAGCGCCCGGCCGGGAACTCGAACCCCTGCTTGGGCCGGTGGCGCATCGACGCCGGCAGCCGCGGCCCGGCGACCCGCCGCAGGATCCACTTGCCGCGCCCTCGCCGGCGCAGCAGGCGCTCGGGCAGCCGCAGGGCGAGATCGACGACCTCCTCGTCGAGGAACGGCACCCGCACCTCGAGCGAGGCGGCCATGCTCGCCAGGTCGACCTTGTGCAGCATCCGCTCGGGAAGCGTCACCGACAGGTCGGCGAGCAGCATCCCGGACAGCCCGTCGTCCGCCGCGGCGAGCGCGCGCGCGACCGGCTCCGGCGGCGCGGTCTCGTGCCGCAGCGCGGGGGCGAGCAGCGCGACCGCACGCGACGGCGGCGCGAGCACGGCCTGCAGCGTGCGCCAGCGCTCCGGCCCGTCGAGCGGCACCGTCGCGGCCAGGCGCCGCAGACGCCGGACCGTCTCGCCGGCGCGACCGGTGCGCGACTCGGGCAGTCGCGCGAGCAGCGGGCGCATCGCCGCCAGCGCGACGCGCCCTGCGCGCCCGAACCGCTGCCGCACGTCCTCGACGCGGTACTTGTCGTAGCCGGCGAACAGCTCGTCGGCGCCGTCGCCGGAGAGCACGACGGTCACCTGCCGCCGCGCCAGCCGCGCGACGAGAAACGTCGGCACGAGGGACGGATCGCCGAGCGGCTGGCCGGGCGTCCCGATCACGTCGAGGATCGCCTGCTCGACCTCCGCGGGGCCGACGACGAACGGAACGTGCCGCGTGCCGAGGTGCGCGGCGACCGCGCGCGCCCAGTGCGACTCGTCGAACACCGGTTCGCCCTCGAAACCGACCGAGAACGTCGCCAGCTCCCGGCCGCTCTCGCGGATCAGCGCGCAGAGCGCCGACGAGTCGAGCCCCCCCGACAGCAGCGCGCCGAGCGGCACGTCGGCGACGAGCTGCCGCTCGACCGCCGTGCGCAGCAGCGCGTCGAGCCGCTCGCACGCCTCACGTTCGGCGAGCCCCTCGTCGCGGCGCGGGACCGGCTCCCACCAGCGCTCGACGTGCGGCGCGCCCTGCCCGTCCCAGCGCAGCAGGTGCCCGGCCGGCAGCACGTTCGCCGCCGCGAACACGGTCCGCGGGGCCGGCACGAAGCCGAGCTGGAGACACGTGGCGAGCGCGTCCGGGTCGAGCCGCCGGTCGACCGGCGCCTCGCGCATCAGCGGTCCGAGCTCCGAGGCGAACCACAGCGCGCCGTCCTCGCCCAGCGCCCAGCACAGCGGCTTGATGCCGAGCCGGTCGCGGACGAGGGTCAGCGCGCCGCTGCGCTCGTCGACCAGCGCGAAGGCGTACATGCCGCGGATCCGCTCGAGCGCCGTCGCCAGCCCCCATCGCGCGCAGGCGGCGAGCAGCACCTCGGTGTCCGAGCGCCCGCGGAACGTCTCCCCCTCGTCGCGCAGCGCCTCGCGCAGCGTGTCGGCGTTGTAGATCTCGCCGTTGTAGGCGATCACCAGGCCCGACTCGTGGCGCATCGGCTGGCGGCCGGCGGGGGACGGATCGCGGATCGCCAGCCGCCGGAAGGCCAGCGCGGCGCGTCCCGAGGACCACTCGCCGGCGTCGTCGGGACCGCGGTGTTCGAGCGCCGCACCGAGAGCGGCCAGCCGCCGGCGCTGGTCGGCGGCGACCGGCCCCTCGCGACGCACCAGCCCGGCGAATCCGCACACGGCGAGTCAGAGGCCCATGTCGATCGACCGCAGCCAGGCCGCGACCGCCAGCGCCGCGACGACGAGCCCGACGAGCACCCCGATCGCCACCGGCTGCGGGGACCACATCACGACGAGCGCCGCCACGCCGAGCAGTGCGCTGACGGCGACATTGACGCGCACGGTGGCGCGGGTCGAAAGCCGCCAGCGCCGCAGCCGCAGCGCAATGTGGTCCGGACTGCCGAGCATCACCGGCATCCCGCGGCGCCAGCGGATGTACATCACGAACAGCATGTCGAACAGCGGCACGCCGAGAATCAGCAGCGGCGCGACGGCGCCGATGCGATGCACCAGCGTGTAGTCGTTGACCATCGCCAGTGCGCCGAGCAGGAACCCCGCGAACAGGCTGCCGGTGTCGCCGAGGTAGATCCGCGCCGGCTCGACGTTCCAGCGCCGGAAGCCGAGCAGCGCCCCGGCCAGCGCAAGACCGAGGAACGCGGTCGACTCGCGCCCGGCGACGAGCGCGATCCCGCCGAAGAACAGCGCCGCCACGGCGCCGACGCCGCTCGACAGGCCGTCCATGATGTCGATCAGGTTGAACGCGTTGGTCGCCGCCAGCATCCACAGCACGGTCAGCGGCAGGGCGATCCATTCCGGCAGGAAGACGAGCTGGATCCGCACGCCCGCCTTGATCAGCACCAGCGTCGCGAGGAGCTGCCCGGCGAGCTTGGCCTTCGGCGAGAGCGAGCCGAGATCGTCGACCAGGCCGAGGACCAGCACGATCGCCGCGCCGAGCAGCACGGCGAGAATCTCCTGGCCGAAGCGGTAGGTCACGCCGAGGGCGACCAGCACGCCGAGGGCGACGGCGAGCCCGCCGAGGTAGGCGACCGGTTCGTCGTGGCGCTTGAGCCGGCCGTCCGGCCGGTCGACGATGCCGAACCGGAGCGCCGCCTCGCGCAGCCGCGGCGTGACCGCCAGCGCGGTGCCCCACGCGATCACCAGCGCGAGCGTCGCGAGGCCCAGCGTGACCGGATCGACCGGGACCGCATCGATCATCCCGCCCCCCCCGGAACCGGACGCCACATTCCCCGCGGCGGCACGTCGCGACGCCAGGCACCCCAGCGGCCGCCGCGCGCCCGGTCGGCGCGCCGCTTGTGCCACGCGCGGGCGAACGCCTCCCGTACGCGCCACAGCTCGCGGACCACCGCCGGCCGCGTGCCGAGAATCAGCGCCCACTGGGCGACCTCGCGCGCCGCGACGTGCGGCAGGTCGCGCAGCAGCGCCGCCGGCCGGTCGTGGCGCAGCATCGCGAGATAGCGGTTCTTGACGATGTGGGCCAGCACCGGCGTCGGCCGGTCGAACATCATTCCCAGCCGCCCGCGCGGCGCGCCGCCGCCGCGCAGGTGGATCGCCTCCGCGTCCGGCACGTGGACCGCTTTCCAGCCGGCGCGCCACGCCCGCCAGGCGACCTCGAGATCCTCGAAGTACGCGAAGTAGTCCTCGTCGAAGAACGCGCCGTCGTCGGCGATGTCGTCGATCATCGCGCGACGGTAGACCGCCGCGGCGCCGCACGCCCCGAGCACCGGACCGGCGACGTCGCGGGCCGGATCGAGCGGCCGGCCGAAGCCGCGGTCGATCGGGCGGCGGGCGCGGGCCAGGAACTGGCCCGTGCTGTCGACGGTCACCCCGTCCGCGCGCATCAGCCGCCCGGCGACGATCCCGACCCGCGGGTCGTCGAAGGCGGCGAGCGCCCGCTCGATGAACGTCGGCGCGAGACGCACGTCGGGGTTGAGCACGACGACGAACGGGGCGTCGCTGAGCGCGATCGCCCGGTTGTGCCCCTCCGCATAGCCGGTGTTGCGCTCGTAGCAGACGACGCGCACCCGTTCGCCGAACCGCCGGGCGACCCGCCACGGCGTGCCGTCCGCGGAGGCGTTGTCGCAGACGAGCACGTCGAGCGGTCCCGCGGTCTGCGCCAGCACCGAGGCGACCGCGTCCTCGACCAGCTCGGCCGAATTCCAGGTCAGCACGTGGACGCTCGCCACGGCGCGCGCTGCGTCGCTCATCGTCGTCCACCGTAGGGGCCGGGCCGCGCGGCGGTCAAGGCCCGCTCCCGGTCCCGCCCTCGACCCGCGCGCGCAGGCGGTCGAGATCGCGAAGCTCCCACGACTCGAGGGTCGCCAGCACGGCGTCACGCGGCGTCTGCGGCACGACGTGCGCGAGCCGCTCGCGGCGGTCGAGCAGGTCGCGCAGCATGGCGCGCGCCTCGTCGAGGGCACCGCGATCGACGGCGAGGCGCAGCCGGTCGAGTCGCGCCCCGAGGTAGTCCGGTTCGTGCCCGAGGGCGCGGTCGAACCAGCCGGCGGCGGCGTCCGGCTCGCCGAGCAGCACGGACAGCCGGCCGGCGCGGCGCATCGACACGACATCGTGAGGCTCGAGCGCGACGGCCCGCGTGAACGCGTCCCGCGCCGCGGCGCAGACCTCGCGGTCGGGCAGCGGGCCGCGGCAGGCGGCCTCAAGCAGGCGGCCGCGCTCGCGCCAGCCGGCAGCCCCTTCGGGAAACGCGAGGATCGCGCGCGTCACGCGATCGAGGGCGCGGCCCAGACGCGGCGCGGGGGGGCCGTCGGCGAGCCGCGCGGCGGCGATCCAGGTCGACGCGCGGGCCGGGTCGAGCGCGGCGGCGCGGAGCGGGTCGCCGGCGCGGCGCACGCGGTCGGCGAGCCACGGGCGCCCCTCGAGCGCGGCCAGCGCGACGACGACGACGAGCATCGCCGCGATCCGCGCGCTGCGGCGGACCGGCGCCGCATCGCGTGCCGCCGGCGTCCGGTCCGTCCCGCCGGCCAGCGCCCCGCCGAGCGCCGCGGCGAACAGCAGCGCGAGCGCGGGGCGCCCGGCAAGCAGGTCGTCGACGAGCGCATGACAGGCCAGCGCGGCGAGCAGCACGACCAGACCGGCGCGCTCCGGTTCGCGGGCGAGCTGCGCCCTGGCCCGTCGCCAGACCTCGCGTCCCGCACCGGCGAGACCGGCAAGCAGCGCCAGCCCTCCCGGCAGGCCGAGCGCGAGCAGCGCGCCGAGCGGGTCGCTGTGCGGACCGGAGAACACCTTGCCCCAGCGGGCGACCGCGGTCGGGTCCTCGACGGCGAACGCGGCGGCGCGTGCCGCGAAGCCTCCCGGGCCCCAGCCGACCAGCGGCCGCTCGGCGAGCGCGGCGACGCACGCGGTCCAGATCCGGGCCCGCGACCAGGCGTACGGGTCGTCGCGCACGGCGAGCCGCCAGCCGACGAACGTCGTGCCGACCACGGCGGCGAGGACCAGACCGACGACGAGCACGCGCCGCGTGCGCCGCGGCAGCGGCAGGCTCGCCGCGGCCAGGGCGGCGCCGGCGAGGGCGAGCAGGCTCGCCCGCGCGAGACCGGAGAGCCCGACGAGGACCAGCGTGGCGCTCCAGGCGAGGCGGCGAAGATCGCGCGTCCCGCGGGCCAGCGCGGTCACGCCGACGGCGGCTCCGGTGGCCAGCAGCAGCGTGCCGAGGTGCCCCGGATGGAGAAAGTCCGCGGCCGGATCTCTCCCCGCTGCGACGTGCAGCGGCGCCGGCCACGCGGACAGGTCGACACCGCCGGCGAGCAGGGCGCGCTGGGCCAGCCACAGGACGCCCATCGCGGACGCGCCGGCCGCCGGAAGCGCGACCAGCAGCCGGCGCCACGCCGGGTGATGCGACGCGACGAGAAACGAGAGGCCGCCTGCGGCGAACGCCCCGGCGAGAGAGCCGAGCCCGTCGCGCGCGGCCGCCGGGTACGGTGCCGCGATCGCTGCCACGACCGCCCACGCCCCGGCCGCGGCGAGCAGCGCGGCGGCGATGCGGCCGGCACCGGCAAGCCGGACCCGCAAGCCGCGCGCACCGACGGCAAGCGTCGCCACGCATCCCGCCGCGAGCAGCGTCTGCCGTCCGAGGCGGGCACCGGGGAGCGCTCCCCCCTCGCCCCAGAGCGCGAACAGCAGCAGCAGGCCGAGCGCGACCGCGGCCGGCGGAGCGGGGCCGACGCTGCCGACGCGGATCAGCACGACGAGGGCGAGCGCCGCCCCGGCGACGAGAAGCAGGTCGTCCCACGTCGTCCACGGCGCGTCGAACGGCCGCGCGGCTGCCCCACCGTAGGCCAGCGGTTCGGAGAGCATCCCCGCGCGCCGCAGAGCCTGCTCGAGTTCCTCGTGCCGCGCGCGCAGCGCGGCGTCCGCGGGGTGCCTTGCGACCGCGAGCGAGCTCGCGCGCCACGCCGCGGTCGGGCGGCCGGCGCGCAGTTCGAGGTCGACGGTTGCCGACCACGGCGCGGGGCTCTCCGGGTCGAGCCGGCGCGCCCGTTCGAGCCAGCCGGCCGCCGGGCCGCGGGGCGCAGGACGTCCCGGCGGCGCCGCGCGCACGGCAAGCCGGGCGGCGCCGATCAGCCGGCGGACGTCGATCGTGCCCCACCGCGCGGCGCGCGCGGCGTGGTGCGCGGCGGCTTCCGGCCGGCCTGCGGCGAGCGCACCCTCGCCCGCATCCAGCGCGCGGCGCGCGAGCGCGTCGCCGGCGAACACGAGGCCGGCGGCGAGCACCGCCGCGCAGACCGCCGCCACGGCGAACCGCGACATCGCCGGCGCGGCAGGATCGCGAGGATCGGCATCCGGTCTCGAGAACACGAATCCGGCCAGCGCCGCAGCCGGCAGGGCGACCCCGGGCAGGTACAGCGTGAAGTCGGCGAGATTCTGCACCGCGAACGCGACCACGGCGCCGACGAGCCACGGCGCGTCGCCGGAGACCGCCGCGCGCGTGCGCCGCGCCAGCGACCACGCCCCGACGAGGACGAGGACGAGCCAGGGGAGCCCGCCTTCGGCCACGAGCTGCAGCCACGAGTCGTGGGCGTACGCCGTCTCGACCTCGTCGGCGCGACGGAGCTGCGGCCAGACCGACCGGTACGCCCCGGGACCGACGCCGGTCACCGGTTCCCGGACGATCATCGCCACCGCGCCGCGCCAGTTGCCCGCCCGCTCCTCGAGAGACCGCACGACGCCGTCGAGCGCGTCGCGTCGCAGGGCCACCGCGCCGAGCCCTGCGAGCAGCGCGGCGAGCACCGCCGCGACGACGACGCCCCGCCGTCCGCGCTTCCAGATCGCGACGAGCGGCACGGCGAGCCCGGCGGCGAGACCGGCGATCGCCCCGGCCGACGCGGTCGCGACGAGCCCGGCACCGACCGGCACGGCGGCCGCGAGGACGAGTCCCCGTCGCGTGCGACGGCCTTCCGCACGGTCCGCGACGAGGGCGACCAGCGCGAGCAGCACGAGCACGAGCAATCCGCCGAGCGCGGCCGGAACGACGTGCGTGCCGTAGGGACGCCCCTGGGAGAGCCGGACGACGAACGCCTCGGGCAGCTCGAGCCGGCGGGCGGCCGCGAGCTGCAGGTCGATCAGCCACACCCGCTGGGCGATCGCGAGCAGACCGAGCGCCGCGCCGATCGCACCGAGCACCGCGACGACGGGGCCGAGCGCGTCGCGACCGAGCCGCCAGCACAGCGCGAACGCGGCGGCGACGAGCACGTGGCGCGAGACGATCGGGGCGTAGAGCCCCGGGGCGAGCGTCGAGGCGAACGCGAACAGCGCCAGCGCGAGACCGGCGCCGACGGGCGCGGGCGGCAGGGCACGGCGCACCAGCGCGTGACCGGCGACGAGGAGCAGGGCGACGAGCGGGCCCGTCTCCGGAAACACCTCGGGCGGCAGACCCGCCGCGAGCCCGACGGCCACGGCCGCACACGCTGCGGCAAGACGCTGTTCGGTTCGCGGCCGGTCGTCCATCCGGCCGCCATTCTGGACGATCCCGCGTCAATCCTGAAGTGGCCGCGGACCGCCGGGCACGATCGCCGCCGCGGCCGGCCGCCCTGCGCGGTCGCGTCGCGGTCTAGCGTTCGGGCGAGGCGACGAAGCCGCCGTCAACGAGGACGATGTCGCGCTCGAACTCGAACCGCGTCGCCGCGGAGATGTCGCCCGGACCGTCGAGGCCGTCCTTGCCGTAGCTCTCGAGCGAGTAGCTGCCGGCGGCTGCGCGGTAGACGAACGGATGCCGCCAGCCGTCGTTGGGAGTGACGTTCTCGAACAGGTCGTTCTGGCCGACGACCGCGACGAGCTGCGTTGCGGTCAGCCCGTCGGCCGGAAGACGGCCGACGTCCGAGTCGTAGGCCTGGATCGCCGAGGCCAGGTTGCGCATGTCGGCCATCGTCCGCGACTGGCGGCTGCGGTCGAGTGCCTGCATCAGGTTGACGACTGCGATGGCGGCGATGATGCCGATGACCGCTACGGTGATCAGCAGCTCGACCAGCGTGAACCCGCGGTGGCCGGCCTGCGGGAGGGATCGTCCGGCTGCTCGACGCGGGCCCCGGGCGGCGATCCTCGTCATGGCGTCCCCCTCGCCCCCCCTCTGCCGGGTCGCGGCGACCCGACCTGCTCCTCCGGACGAAAAACGGGGCGCGGCCGCCTGAGAGCACACCGCGCCCCGCCTGATCGTGCAGGTTCTTACTGCTGGCGGCCCTCAGGCCACTGCGTGAACGAACCGTTGCTGAAGCAGATGTCCTCGTCGAACGTGGTGATCGTCGTGCCCGACGTGCAGCCGCCGTCCGTGCCGTCCTTGCCGTAGGACTGCAGCGTGTACTCGCCGCCGTTGGCGTCCGTCTCGGCCTGGAACGCGTTGCGCCAGCCGTCCTCGTTCGGCAGGTTCCGGACGTAGATCGGCTCGAGGTAGGTCTCGACCGTCGCCGACACCGCACCGGACTGGCCCTTCGGGTAGAAGTTGTTGTCGACCGCGTACGACTCCATCGCCGTACCGATCGTCCGCATGTCGGCCATCGTCCGCTTCTGCCGGCCGCGGTCGATCGCGTTCAGCAGGTTCGGGATCGCGATGGCCGCGATGATGCCGATGATCGCCACGACGATCAGCAGCTCGATCAGGGTGAATCCACGGTCCTTCCTCAGCATGCGAGGTATCCTCCTTGGTGGTTGACAACCCGCCCCTTCTCAAGCAAGCCCGGTGCCAGTTCGGCGGTCGTCGTCCTTTGATCGCAAGTCATTGAAAAAAGGAAGTTTGCCATTCTGTCCGGTCGCTCCGTCCGATCGCGGGTGACGCAGTTCGCCTCCGTCTGGAAACAGAGTGACACGAATTGTCACTCGACGCCGGGCGGGGGCGCCCCCCCGCCCGGGCCCGGCGCGACCGGGGTCTCGGGGTCGCCCCCCCGTGGCGCGGTCAGCCCGAACTTCCTGGCGAAGTAGCGGAACGATCGGAACGTCATCCCCAGCAGCTCCGCGGCCCGCTTCTGCACGCCGCCGGTCAACTCGAGGGCCGCTTCCATGTAGCGTCTGCGCTCCTCCTCGAGGTGGCCGTCGAGGTCGAACCCGGCCGGGATCTGCACCCGGGCCCCCGGACCGCGCGCCGAGGCGAGCACCTCGGCAGGCAGCGTGTCGGGTGTCAGCCGGTCTCCGGAGGCGAGGGCGACGGCGCGTTCGACGACGTTCTCGAGTTCGCGGATGTTCCCCGGCCACGAGTAGGTCGACAGCGCGTCGAGCACCTGCGGGTCGATCGCCGGCTCCGGGCGGCCCATCCGCGCGGCATGCCGGCCGGCGAAGAACCGGACGAACTCCGGGATGTCCTCGCGGCGCTCGCGCAGCGGCGGCATGCGGATCTCGATCACGTGGATCCGGTAGTAGAGGTCCTCGCGAAAGCGCCCCGCGCGGACCAGCTCGGGCAGGTCCTGATGCGTGGCGGTCAGCACGCGGACGTCGACCGGGATCTCGCGGTTGCCGCCGACGCGGCGGATGCGGCGCTCCTGCAGGAAGCGGAGCAGCTTGACCTGCATCGCCATCGGCATGTCGCCGATCTCGTCGAGGAACAGCGTGCCGCCATGGGCGGTCTCGACCAGGCCGCGTCGCGCGGTGTCGGCCCCGGTGAACGCGCCGCGCTCGTGGCCGAACATCTCCGACTCGAGCAGCTCGGCCGGAATCGCCGCGCAGTTGATGCCGACGAACGGCTGGTCGGCCCGCGCCGACGCGCGGTGGATCGAGCGTGCGACGACCTCCTTGCCGGTCCCCGACTCGCCGGTGATCAGCACGGTGCTGTCGGTCGGCGCGATGCGCGCCACCAGGTCGCGGATCGCGGCGATCGCCGGGTTGCGACCGACGATCTCGCGCTCGACCGACAGGCGCACGCGCAGTTCGCGGTTCTCGTCGGTCAGGCTGCGGTGTCGCAGCGCACGGCGGACGTGCAGGCGCAGTTCCTCGACGTCGAACGGCTTCTCGACGTAGTTGACCGCTCCGTGCCGCATCGCCTCGACGGCCGACTCCTTCGAGCCGTACGCGGTGATCACGATCGACGGGACGTCCGGATGATCCTCCGACAGATGCCGCAGCAGCTCGATCCCGCTCATGCCCGGCATCGCCAGGTCGGTCAGCACCAGATCCGGCGTGTCCTCGGCGATCCGCCGCACGGCCTCGTCTCCGCTGGCGGCAACGACGACCTCATGCCCGTCGGCGCCGAGCACCGCGCGGACCATCTCGCGGATGCCGGCTTCGTCGTCCACGACGAGGATCAGCGCCATGCACTCACCGTCCTTCCTCGACCGGCGCCCGGACGCCTGCCGGGCGCGCATCCGGTCCTGCCGGCGCCTGGGCGCGCGGCAGCAGCAGGCGGATCTCGGTGCCGCGTCCGGGACGGGAGATCACCTGGACGTCGCCGCCGTGCTCCTCGGCGATGCGGTAGACGATCGCCGCCCCGAGCCCGACTCCGTCCGGGAATCCGCCGCTGAACGGCTGAAAGTAGCGCCGGACCGCGTCGGCGTCCATGCCGTGCCCCTCGTCCCGGAATGCGACGAGCACCTGGTCGCCGGCATGACGGCGGACCTCGATCGTCAGCGCGCCGCCCTCGGGCATCGCCTTGAGGGCGTTGCCGGCCAGGTTCCAGAACACCTGGCGCATCCGGTCCGGATCGGCCCGGGCGAATGTCGGACCGTCCGGAGCCAGCACCGCGACCCGGTGCCGCCCGCCGAGGTCGGGACTCTTCTCGAGCAGCCGCCCGAGCTCCTGCATCAGCCCCGCGAGATCGATCGCACGCGGCCGGAACGGCCCCGGACGTGCGAACTCGAGAAAGTCGCGGATGATCCGGTTGAGTCGCTCGGTCTCGCGACGGGTCACCTCGACCAGCTCGCGACGCGTCTCGGCCCGCGTCTCGCCGCCGAGGACCTGCACGCAGCCGCTGATCGCCGCCAGCGGATTGCGCAGCTCGTGGGCCATGCCGGCGGCCATCTCGCCGAGGGCGGCCATCCGCTCGCGCACGCGGACCTGCTCCTCGAGCGACGCGATCTCGGTCAGGTCCTGGAACACGACGAGCCAGCCGGTCTGGGCCGACGGGGCGTCCCGCAGGCGCGAGATGGCGAAGCCGAGCAGCACCTCCTCGCCGTCCCGCGGCCGCCGCCAGCGGCGCTCGAACCGGCTGCGGCGGCCGTCGCGCGCGCTGCGTGCGGCGTCCTCGAACGTCTCCTCCGTCAGCCCGATCACGTCGGCGACCGGACGCCCGACGATCTGCCCGTCGGGAAGGCCGAGAATCTCCCGCCCTGCGCGGTTGACGAACGTCACCGTGCCGTCCTCGTCGGTGGTCAGCAGACCGGTATTGATCGACTCGACGATCTCGGCATGCAGGGCCTCGAGTTCGCGCAGGTCGACCTCGCGGCGGCCGAGTTCCTCGCTGGCCAGCTGCAGGCGGTCCGCGAGCAGTCCGCCGAGCGCGCCGAGGGCGAGGAACCCGACGAGGTGCGAGAGGGCGGCATACAGCGCGCGGCCGGGGTCCGTCGCGCCCGCACCGACGCGCCACAGGTCGACCGCCAGCAGTGACCCGTAGGCCATCCACGCGGCGACAGCGCCGATCAGCCCGCCGCGCAGCCCGAAGATCGCCGCGGCGATCATCACCGGGACGACGAACAGGAACGAGACCGGCGAGAGGATGCCGCCGGTGGCCATCACGAATCCGGCGACGATCAGGATGTCGGTGCCGATCTGGATCATCGCCAGCAGGGCGCTGTCGCCGAGCCAGCGCTCGAGCAGCACGTAGACCAGGACGGCCCCGTAGACGACCGCGGAGAGCGTGTAGAGCGGCGTGAGCGGCCGCTCCGGGGAGAACAGGATCTCGATCAGGAACGTGGCCAGCAGGAGGGCGGAGACGGCCAGAATGCGCGCCGCGTTGAGCGTGACGAACGGGCGGTGCAGCAGCTCGCTCATCGCCTCCCCCCGCGAGGATAAGCCGCGGCGGGGGCCGGTGCGAGCCCCCGCCGCGTCCCCTTCCCGTCTGCCCCCTCAGCCGATCTTGCTGATCAGGCTGAACATCGGCAGGTACATCGAGATGACGATCCCGCCGATGACGGTCCCGAGGAACACGATCATCACCGGCTCGAGCAGCGAGAGCAGGTTCGCCGTCGCCTCGTCGACCTCGTCCTCGTAGAAGTCGGCGATCTTGCTCAGCATCGTGTCCATCGCGCCGGTCTGCTCACCGACCGCGATCATCTGGACCACCATGTCCGGGAACACCTTCGTGTCGCGCAGCGGCTCGTGGACCGTCTTGCCCTGCTCGACCGA
>RFIB01000309.1 GCA_003695625.1 Acidobacteriota bacterium
CAACCAGGCGCTGATGGAACTCGGCGCGACGGTCTGCTCGCCGCGGGCGCCGGCGTGCGGGCGCTGCCCGTGGGCCGCGCACTGCCGCGCGCGGCGGGACGGGCGCGCCGAGGACCTGCCCCGCACCGCCGCCCGGCCCGGGACCGTCGCCGTCGTCCGCGCGGCGGCGCTGGTCCGCCGGCGCGACGGCGCGCTGCTGCTCGCGCGGGTGCCCGAGGGCGAGCCGAACGCGGGCCTGTGGGAGCCGCCGACGGTCACGGTCCATCACGCCGGGCGCGACCGCCGGCCCGCGCCGGCCCGCACCGGCACGATCGCGCGGCGTGCGCGCGACGGCTGGCGCCGCGAGCTCGGCCTGGCGCTCGAGGTCGACGCGGAGCCGATCGCGCGGGTGCGCCACGCGATCACCCGGCACCGGATCACGGTCCACCTGTTCGCGGCGCGCGCCTCCGGCCCGCTTCCCCGGCGGTCCGCGCTGCGCTGGTGGGATCCCGCCGGCGAGCCCCCCGCCCTGACCGCCGCCGGCCGCCGGCTGCTCGCGCGGATCGGGGCCCGCTGAGCGCGCGGACGTTCTATGCTGCGCCGCACGGGGACGGCCGCGCTCGCGGGGAGCCGGCCGGTCGCGCGCCCGCCGCGGTCCGTCCGCGGCCAGCGGGCAGGAAGGAGCGATCGATGAGCGAGGGCCAGGCACCTCCGCCGGCGGCACCGGCCGCCACCGCCGCCGCGGGCTGGGCGCCCGCGGGCGTTCCCGCCGGGATGCGCGGCTGGATGACGTTCGTCGCGGTGATGACGATCCTCAGCGGCGTGCTCAGCGTGCTGTCCTGCGTCGGGATCATCACCGGCGTGCTGATGCTCGTCGCGGGGATCTCGCTGCTCGGCGCGCGCAGCGCGCTCGACGGGATCCACGCGACCGATCCCGCCACGTGGCAGTTCCTCGCCAAGCTCAAGACGTTCCTGGTGGCGACCGGCTGGACCTACATCCTCGGCCTGATCGTCGCGGCGCTGGTGTTCATGCTGTGGGGCGGCGCGATCATCGCCGCGGCGCTCGCCGCCGCGGGCCAGCGCTGACCGGGGCGGCGGGTCAGCCGGCGGACGCCGCCGGCGCCGGCGTCGCCATCTTGACGCGCCCGCGGAACTCGCCGCCCTCGGCGACGGACAGCGCCGGACGCCCGAGGGTCAGCGTGCCGCCGAACGTGCCGCCCGGCGCGACGACGACGCTCTCGTCGACCTGCGCCTCGCCGTCGAAGCGCCCGTAGACCTCGAGCCGCTCGACCTCGAGCCGCCCGGTGATCTTCGCGCCCTCGCCGATGACGAGCATCGGTCCGACCAGCGTGCCGTCGGCGATCGAGCCGTCGATCCGCAGCGTGCCGTCGAAGCGCAGCGTCCCGCCCTCGAGACGGGCCTCGTCGCCGAGCCACGCCGAGAGCGAGGCCGCGTCGCGTGGTGGTCGTCTGGTCATCCGCGGGCCTCCCTGCCCCCGGCCGCGAGCAGCCGGCGATAGATCCTGTCGAGGTCGTCGTCGTCGGCGAAGCGGATCTCGATCGTCCCGCGCCCCGAGCGCGTCTGCCGGATCTGCACCCGGGCGCCGAGCGCGCGCGCGAGCTGCTCTTCCGCCGCGGCGACGTTCGGGTCGCGCGCGTCGTCCTGCGTCCGGCGCCGGGTCCCCTCGCCCGCCGCGATGCGCCGCGCCTGCTCCTCGACCTGGCGCACGGTCCAGCGCATCGCCCGCGCCTGCCGCGCGAGCCGGAGCTGGTCCTCCTCGCGCTCGAGCCCGGCAATCGCGCGGCCGTGGCCCATTTCCAGCTCGCCGCCCTCGAGCATCGCCTGGATCTCCGGCGGCAGGTCGAGCAGGCGCAGGAAGTTCGCCACCGTGCTGCGCGGCTTGCCGACGCGCTCGGCGATCTCCGCCTGGGTCAGCCCGAACTCGCGCACCAGCACGCGGAACGCGCGCGCGGTCTCGATCGGCCCGAGATCGTCGCGCTGGAGGTTCTCGACCAGCGCGACCTCGAGCAGCTTCTCGTCGGCCAGCGCGCGGACGATCACCGGCACCCGCTCGAGGCCGGCCTCGCGCGCCGCGCGCAGCCTGCGCTCGCCGGCGACGAGCGTGTAGCCGCCGTCGGGCTCGCGCCGCACGATCAGCGGCTGGAGCACCCCGCTCGCGCGGATCGACGCCGCGAGCGAGGCGATCTCCTGCTCGTCGAAGTGGCGCCGCGGCTGGTGCGGGTTGGGCTGGATCCGGTCGACCGGCACCTCGAGCGGCGTGCCCGCGCCCGTCGCCAGGTCGGCCAGCGCGCCGTCCGGCGGCGTCTCGGGGATCAGGCTGCCGAGTCCCTTACCCAGCGCTCTGCGTTTCCGCTCGGCCTTCACGTCCGAGGATCTCCCTCGCCAGCTCCAGGTACGCCGTCGCGCCCTTCGAGCGCGCGTCGTACATGAAGATCGGCTTGCCGAAGCTCGGGGCCTCCCCGAGCCGGATGTTGCGTGGAATCACCGTCTCGTAGACCGCGTCCTGGAAGAACTCGTAGACCTCCTCGGCGACCTGCCGGCTCAGGTTGGTGCGCTCGTCGAACATCGTGAGCAGCACGCCCTCGATCGCCAGCCGCGGATTGAGCGAGCGCTTGACCCGCCGCAGCGTCTCGATCAGCTGCGTGACACCCTCGAGCGCGAGGTACTCGCACTGGATCGGGATCAGCACCGAGTCGGCCGCGGTCAGCGCGTTGACGGTCAGGAAGCCGAGGCTCGGCGGGCAGTCGAGCAGCACGAAGTCCCAGCCCTCGAGCTGCGGCAGCCGCTCGGCGAGCCGGTACTCGCGCCGCGGCAGCGCCGCGAGTTCCACCTCGGCACCGGTCAGCTCGTTCTCCGACGGACAGAGAAACAGGTTTTCCATCTCGGTCGGCAGCACGACGTCGGCCAGCGGCGTGCCCTCGATCAGCACGTCGTAGATGCTCGGACGGTCGACGTCCCGCTCGAACCCGAGCGCCCGCGTGCTGTTCGCCTGCGGGTCGAGGTCGACGATCAGCGTGCGGCGGCCGGCCAGGGCGAGCCCGGCGCCGAGATTGACAGTCGTCGTCGTCTTGCCGACGCCACCCTTCTGGTTGGCGACTGCGATGGTTCGTTTCATCCGGGCGACGCCTCACGCCTGCAAGGGGACGGGCGAGGATAGCACGCGCCGCGCGCCCCGGAACAGGTCGCCGCAACCGGGGTCGCGGGGACCCCGCACATGTGATTTAACACATTGAAAACAAATGACTTACTGAGTCCCGCGGGCGGGATCTCCCCCGCCCCGGCACGATGACGGCGGCCGCTCTCGCGGGTAACATCCGCCCGCGATGGAATCGCTCGCGCCGGTGGTGGTGATCGGCGGCGGCCACGCCGGGGTCGAGGCCGCGATGGCGGCGGCGCGCCTCGGCGCCGACGTCGTGCTGCTCACCCTGCGCGCGGACGCGCTGGTCCGGCTCTCGTGCAATCCGGCGATCGGCGGCATCGGCAAGGCGCACCTGGTGCGCGAGATCGACGCGCTCGGCGGCGTGATGGGCCGCGCCGCCGACATCGCGGGAATCCACTTCCGCGTGCTGAACCGGCGCCGCGGACCGGCTGTCCAGGGACCGCGCGTCCAGCAGGACCACGAGGCCTATCCGCGCGTCGTCACGGAGCTGGTCCGCGCCGAGCCGCGGATCGAGATCGTCGAGGGCGAGGCGCGCGCGTTCGTGGTCGAGAGCGGGCGGATCCGCGGGGTCGAGACCGCGGACGGTGCGATCCTCCCCGCCTCGGCGGTGGTCCTGACGACCGGGACGTTCCTGCGCGGGCGGCTGTTCGTCGGCGACGAGACCGTGCCGGGCGGGCGCGTCGGCGAGGCCCCCGCCGAGGGTCTGTCCGACCACCTGCGCGAACTCGGCCTGCGGCTCGGCCGGTTCAAGACCGGGACGCCGCCCCGGCTCGAGCGCGACTCGATCGACTTCGGCCGCTTCGAGCGGCAGCCCGGCGACGAGCCGCCCGAGCCGCTGTCGTTCGAGCATCTCGACGGCGGGGAGTTCGTGCCGCGGATGCCCCAGGTGCCGACGCACCTGGCCTGGACCTCGCCGGAGGTTCACCGGATCGTCCGCGACCATCTCGACCGCTCGCCGCTCTACACCGGACGGATCGACGCGATCGGGCCGCGCTACTGCCCGTCGTTCGAGGACAAGGTGGTCAAGTTCCCCGACCGGGACGCCCATCTGCTGCATCTCGAGCCGATGGGGCTCGACCACCCGTGGATCTACGTCAACGGCCTGTCGCTGAGCCTTCCGCGCGACGTCCAGGAGGAGCTGGTGCACCGCATTGCGGGGCTCGAGACGGCCCGGATCGCGCGGCACGGCTACGCGGTGGCGTACGACTTCGTCGTGCCGACCCAGCTCGAGGCGACCCTCGAGACGCGCGCGGTGCGCGGGCTGTTCCTCGCCGGGCAGATCTGCGGGACGACCGGCTACGAGGAGGCCGCGGGGCTGGGCCTCGTCGCCGGGACGAACGCCGCGCGGACCGCCGCCGGGGCCGAGCCCTGGGTCCCGGACCGGCTCGACTGCTACCTCGGCGTGATGGTCGACGACCTGACGACCCGCGGGGTGCTCGAGCCGTACCGGATGTTCACCTCGCGGGCGGAGGCGCGGCTCCGGCTCGCCTCGGAGACCGCCGACCGGCGCCTCACGCCGCTCGGCCGGGCGCTCGGGCTCGTCTCCGAGGAGCAGGAACGCAGGTGCCGGGAGCGCTGGGCCCGGATCGAGGAGCTGGTCCGCGGGCTGGGGGAGCGGGGGGCGCGCCGGATCCTGCGCGGCGAGGATCCGGCGGCGGTCGCCGGGGACGTGCTCGGCCGGAAGGCCCCCGGGAGACGGGATCTCGAGACGGCGGCGGCGCTGATCCGCTACCGCGGGTACCTCGAGCGCGAGGAGCGGGAGATCGCGCGGCTGCGCCGGGCCGAGGGGGTGCGCATCCCGGACCGGTTCGACTTCGACGGGGTGCCGGGCCTGTCGCACGAGGTGCGGCAGCGACTGGCAGAGGTGCGACCGCGCTCGATCGGCCAGGCGGCGCGGATTCCCGGGATGACCCCGGCCGCCGTCGGGCTCCTCGCCGCGCTCGTCGCCGGCGGCGCCGCGGCGAGGCCGTCGGGATGAGCGGCGCGCGGGGCGGGGGAGGCCCCGAGCCGGAGCGGCTGGCCGCCAGGATCCGGGACGAGGCCGCGCGGGCCGGGATTCCCGCGCCCGGGCCGGCGCTGGCGGACCGTCTCGGCGAGCTGCTGGCGCGCCTCTACCGCTGGAATGCCCGGATCAACCTGACCGCGATCCGCGATCCCGACGAGGGTGTCCGCCGGCACGTCGTCGAGTCGCTGTTCGCCCTCGGCCGGATTCCGCCCGACGCGCGCGGGACGCTGTGCGACCTCGGCTCGGGCAACGGGTTCCCGGCGCTGCCGCTGCTGCTGGCGCGCGAAGGGCTCGAGGGCGTGCTGTTCGAGAGGGTGGCGCGGAAGGTCGACTTCCTGCGCGCGGCGATCGGCGGCCTCGGGCTAACCGGGCGGGTGACGGTCCGCGAGGAGAACCTGTCCTCGCCGGAGAACCTGCCTCCCGACTGCCGCTGGGTGACGC
>RFIB01000310.1 GCA_003695625.1 Acidobacteriota bacterium
GCCCGGTCGACAGCGTGCCGAGGGCAGCCGCATTCCGCATGCCAGCCCAGCGTGAGGCCGGCATGACGCGATGCGGCGCGACGTTTTCGAGGCACCTACCGGAGGTCGAAGGCGGCGAGTTCCCGGCACGGCGAACGGTCCGGCCAGCGGGCGGCGATCGCGGCAGCGGTCTCCGGGTGACGGGCAAGCACGCGGCGCGGAATGACGTGCCAGCGGGCGCCGCGCTCCGCGAGCCGCGCGAGCGTGTCGACGGACCACTCCCCGGCAGGGAAGGTGAACCCGCGCCGGTCGAGGAACGCGAACAGCGGCGACTCGTCCCACGCCACCGGGTTGCCCTCGTCGTCGGTCGCCGGCGCGCCGCGCACGGCGATCAGGTCGTGCGGCGGAATCATCGCGGCGAGTTCCTGTGCGCACGCGCGCTGGCGGACGAGCGAGCCGCCGTCGAGCCGGCCGGCGAGCGCCGACCACGAGAGCAGCGCACACGGCACGACCGCCACCAGGATCGCGGCGGTCAGCAGTGCACGGCGCAGCCGCGCCGTCTCGAGCCAGCGCGCGAGTTCCTCGAGCCCGTGGCCGGCGAGCAGCGCCACCGGTGGCACGATCATCGCGTGGTAGTAGAACGCCCAGGCATCGCCGGTCGTGCGCAGCGCGAGCAGGTCGAACGCGAGCACCGAGAGCAGCCACGCCTCGGGCAGGCGGTCCTCCGGCGTGCGCCGCGCGATCCCGATCACCACGAACGGCAGGGTGCCGACGGCAAAGCCCCAGCCGAGCAGCTGGCGCACCAGGCCCTTGAGGCCACGCACCAGCGCCGCGGGGGCGAGGCCGATCAGGTGCGTCTCGTTGGAGATGCCGAGCGAGTGTCCCCACGTCGACCAGAACCGGTGCGCCCAGGCATACCAGGCCGCGCCCGGCGCCAGCGCCAGCGCCGCCGCGAGCCACGGGGCGGGACGCACGAACGCGCGCCGGCCGAGCCGCACCAGACAGGCCCAGGCGAAGGCGAGACCGAGGCAGGCGGCGCTGGCCTTGATCAGCACCGCCGCGCCGAGCAGCGCACCGGCGGCGACGAGCTGCCTGCCGTGTCCGCCGCGCAGCCAGCGGGCGAGCAGCAGCATCGAGGCGAGCGTCAGCGGAACGAGGAGCACGTCGGGCTGGAACCCGTTGCCGAGCATGGCCAGCGTCGGGTGCAGTGCGAACACCGCGACCGCCGAGAGGAACCCGGGACCGCGCAGTCGTTCGCGCGCAATCACGCAGAACAGCAGCAGGCCGGCGAGCGAGGCGAGGAGCCCGAGCGTGCGTGCGGCGGGGCCCGGGTCGGCCCCGGCGCGGATCGCGATCGCGACGAGCCACGGGAACACCGGAAACTCGGATTCGACGTAGCCCGGACCGTCGCCGCGCCAGTCGATCCGCGGATGGAACGGGTCGAGTCCCTCCCGGTCGAACGCGCGGGCGATCGCCAGGTAGTCCGCCTCGCGCCACGCGGTGCCCGGACGGACGGCGAGCGGGTCGGACAGTCCGACCAGCCGCACGGCGAGCCCGGCGAGCAGGATCGCCACGAGCAGCGCGCCGCGCCCGATATCGGGAATCGCCTTCATCGCTCGATCTCGTACAGCCGGAACTGCTCCGTCGAGGCGCGCAGTCCGGTCCGCGCGCCCAGACCGGGGACGTCCGGTTCGTCGACGTCCGTCTGCACCAGAACATAGTCGTAGAGCGCCCACTCGTCCGGGGCGATCGTCGCGTCGAGGATCAGCCGGTGCTCGCCCGTGCGGCGATGGGACAGCGGCTGCTGGCCGCGCGCCGCGAACAGCGCAGGAACGTACGCGTGGCGCTCGATGATCAGGTAGTTGCCCGCGTAGTTCATCAGCCTGCGGCGCCAGTCGAGCCGGGCGGCGTCGGGGGCGGTGATCGTCAGCACCGAGGCATGCTCGCGGACGGCGGGGGCGATCCGTTTGACGAACGAGGTCATCTGCCGGTCCTGGACCCGGTACCAGTGGACCACGTCGGCAAGCTTGACCGGTGCGTAGGCGAGCGCGCCGGCGAGCACCAGGACGCGCAGCCCGCGGCGCTCGATCCGGGGCAGCGCGGCGAGACCGAGCAGCACCGCCGGCAGCTCGAAGCGCTGCGCGATGTCCTCGACGGTGTGGCCCAGGCCGTCCTCCATGTTGGCCGGCCCGAGCACCGCGAGCACGGCGAGCGCCGCGGCACCGGCGAGCAGGAAGGCGCGCGGGCCGCCGAACGCCGCGCGGCCGCGGCGAAACCACTCGACGGCGGCGGCCAGCCCCAGCGGCGCGACCGCGAGCAGGTACCACGGCTGCCCGAGTGTCGGCGAGCCGAACGCGCGCGCCACCAGCGCCGGGATCCGCAGCGGAGTCAGGGCCCAGACCAGCGGTCCGCTGTTCGCGTCCGCGCCGGGATGGATCAGCACCATGTACGCCCCGAGCACGAACAGCCCGGCGACGATCGCCAGCCCCGCCAGCCGCGGCCCCCGCCCGAGCCGCACCGGCGGTGGTGCGGCGCTGCGCGGGACGATGGCGAGTCCGGCCCACAGGACGAGCAGTCCGAACAGGGCTGCGACCAGGTAGATGTGCGCGAGATAGAGCGCCACGCACCATCCCGCGAACGCGAGCAGCCGCCACGGTCGCCCCGGCTCGAGCCGCGCCCAGGCGGCGAGCGCGAGCAGGAACAGCGGCAGGCCGAAGACGAAGTTGGTCAGCCCGGACCAGAACGGCTGGCAGAACACGAGCAGCGCGGCGGCGGGCAGCAGGACGGGGTTCTCCACGCCGAACGCCCGCTGCAGGCGAGCGAACGCCCACGGCAGGGCGACGGCGTAGGCGGCGCAGACGACCGCGAACGCGACGTACGGTCCGACGAGCGGCATCAGCGCGCCGACCGACACGGTCGTCAGCCAGTACGGCAGCGGGGCGAACTGCACCTCGAAGTGCTGCGCGAAGAACGGATCGCCCGCCAGCAGGCGTCCGATGACCCACGGGGTCGCGATGTGGTGCGAGGCGTCCCACATCGGCGGCCAGCGGAACGCGAGCGGGATCGCCGCGGACACGAGCGCGACGAGCGCCGCCACGATGCGTCCGGTGCGCTGCGTCGGCTCGCGCCGGTCGTCGGGCGGCCGGGTGTCGGTCACGGGGCGCGACCTCCGGCGATCGCGCGCGCCGCCTCGCGCGCGAGGGCGACGACCTCGTCGTTGTTCAGCGTCGCGCAGCGCAGCCGCGCCGTGTTGACGATCTGGAACGGCGGCTCGCAGGCCAGCGGTCCGGGGTCGGGCCGCGGCTCGTCCGTGGCCAGCGGCAGCGGCTGGACATGCCGCGCCCGGTGCACGCCCCGATACGCGGCCGCGTCGATCGGGGCGTCCGGGAACAGCCGCCGGAGGCCGCGGTCGAGCAGCAGGCGGCTCACCGCGTCGTCCTCCACGTCGAACAGCGGATCGTCGGCGTCGACATAGCGGGGAAGATAGACCAGATGCCAGCCCGCGGTCTCCTCGTCCGGATCCACGATGTTGGTCATCTCGATGATCCCGGTCAGCTCCGAGTTGCGCTCGCCGATGTTGACGACGTAGTGCGGGGTCAGCCGCTCGGGAAGCGCGAGCACCTGGCACAGGACGCCGAGATACACCCGGGCCGTGGGGTTCTCCCGTTCCCAGGCATCGATCCGCGGGGCGAGCGCCGGAGCGCAGACGCGGCGGGCGAGGCGTGAGGGTGCGGTGAACACGACATGGTCGATGTCGCGGGTTCCGGCACCGCGTCCCGCGAGACGGAGGCGGCACCCGGTCCCGCCGTCGCGCGGCTCGATCCGCTCCACCGGCGTCCCGGTCAGCACCTCGACGCCGGCCCGCTCCAGCGCGGAGCGCAGCGCGGCGAGAATCGTGGCGTATCCCCCGCGCACGTGTCCGAGCTGCTCGCGGGAGACCGTCGACCCGCGTGCTCCGGCCAGTCGCCTGAGGGTCGCCCACAGGAACACCGCCGCGACCCGGTCCGCGTGGACGCCGAACTTGGCCCGCAGCAGCGGCTCCCAGAACACGCGGTACGCGCGGTGTCCGCACAGCCGGCGCAGCCAGCGTGACGCCGGAATCCGCTCGAGCCGCCCGGGGCGCGCGAACTTCGCGGCCCATAGCGAGGTCAGCGCCAGGCGCAGCTTGTCGGCGGGACCGAGCAGGGGAAACCGCCACAGGTCGGCCGGGCCGTTCATCGGGTGCACGGCGCCGCCGCCGAGAAAGCCGGTGCTCGAGCGCCTCCACACCAGTTCGCCGGACAGCCCCACCTCGTCGAGCAGTCCGAGCAGGCAGACGTCGCCGGGCAGGATGCAGTGG
This sequence comes from Acidobacteriota bacterium, assembly GCA_003695625.1. Taxonomy (GTDB): domain Bacteria; phylum Acidobacteriota; class Polarisedimenticolia; order J045; family J045; genus J065. Next base: position 4,319 of record RFIB01000310.1, read on the forward strand.
TAGAAGCGATCCCAGCGGAACGCGCCGTAGTCGTGGTCCGTGGCCAGCCCGCCGAGCCGCTCCGCGGCCTCGACGAGCAGCGTCCGGCGTCCCGCGCGCGCCAGGTCCAGCGCGAGCGTGATCCCGAGCATGCCTCCGCCGACTACGCAGACGGTCATCGGTCCCCGGCGGGGCGGAGCCGGTCGCCCTCCCAGCGCCATGTGCGCCCGCAGCGGGCGCAGGAGTCCGGGCGCTCGGGCCGGTCATCCCGCGCCAGCGGGTGCCCGCACGTGCAGACCCAGCCGACGGGTCGGGCCGGGTTGCCGACGACCAGCCGGTGATCCGCAACGTCCCGCGTCACCACCGCACCCATCCCGATCATCGAGAACGCGCCGAGGGTCAGCCCCGGCCCGATCGTCGCATTGGCGCCGACGGTCGCGCCGCGGCACACGCGCGTCGGCAGGGTCTCCTCGGTCGGGTCCGACGTCTCGAGATCGGTCAGGTCGCGGTTTCCGGCCCTGGGAAAGCGGTCGTTGGTGAACACGACGTGGGCCGAGAGCATCACGAAGTCCTCGACGGTCACGCCCGCGCAGACGTAGACCGCCGCGTTGATCTTGACGAAGTCGCCGATGCGGACGTCGTACGCGATGTAGGACTTCTCGCCGACGATGCAGCGCCGGCCGATCCGGGCGCCGCGGCGGACGTGCACGCCGTCCCAGATCGCGGTTCCGTCGCCGATCACGACGCCGTCCTCGATCAGCGCCGTCGGGTGGATCCGTACCGTGTCGCTCATCCGGCGTCCTCGATCGGCACCCAGCGGTCCCCCTCGATCGACGCGTAGGCGGCCTCGACCGCCCGCACGGAGAGCACGGCCGCCTCGGGCGTGATCACCGGGCGATCGTGCCCGCGGATCGTGTCGCGGAAGTTCTCGATCTGGCGGCGGAACGCGGCCAGCTTGTCGTATCCGCGCCCGAACGGGATCCACTGCGAGTGGCCGCGCTGGCGGTAGCGCGAGCCCGCCCAGCCGATGTGCAGCGTGCCTTCGGTCCCGTAGAGGCTGACGTAGGCGTCGGTCTCCTTCTGCAGGCTCCAGCTCAGGTCGATCAGCCCGACGACACCGCTCCCGCTGCGGAACATGACGCGGACGGAATCCTCGACCGGCAGCTTCTGGACCGGCAGGCCGCGCTGGGCGTGGACGTCGCGGATCGAACCGAGCAGGAAGCGTGCCAGATCGAGCGCGTGCGTGCCGTTGTCGATCAGCACGCCGCCGCCCGCGATCTCCGGGTCGGCGTTCCAGCGCTCGCTCATGTCGACGAACGCGCAGAACGCGTTCTCGTAGAACACGACGCGGCCGAGAATGCCGGCCTCGACGATCGCCTTGGCCTTGATCACGTCGTCGACGAACCGGAACTTGGACGCCATCATCAGCACTGCGCCGTGCGCGCGGGCCGTCTCGGCGAGTTCCTGCGCGTGCCGGTGCTCGATCGTCAGCGGCTTCTCGCACAGGACGTGACAGCCGGCCTCGAGCAGGCTCCGGGCGATCGGATGGTGCGTGACCGGCGGCGTGCAGATGATCGCCGCGTCGCACAGCTTGGCAAGCCGCGGGTCCTGCCAGTCCGCCAGGTGCAGGCAGCGGTTCTCCTCGGCGAGCGCCGCGCCGACGGCCTCGCGCGGCTCGACGATGGCGACGAGCGCCGTTCCCGGACAGCCGGCGAGGGCCTCGAGATGGGTCATCCCGATCCGTCCCGCGCCGATCAGCGCGAAGCGCAGCGGCGTGTCGTGATTCGCGGGGCTCACGCGGCGAGCTCCCGCGCGGCGTCGCGGATCGTGCGCGCGATGTAGGCCACGTGCCGCTCGTCGATCCGCTCGTTCCACGGCAGGACGACGACGCGCTCGAGCGCGGCGACCGCACCGGGCGTGCGGTCCCGCGAGTAGACCACCGGCGGATCGTCGCGCCGGTGCTCGCCGACCCACGGGAAGCGGGAGTCTCCGAACGACCGCTGCTCGGCGAGCACGCGGCACTCGAAGGCGAGCCGGCGGACGTAGCGCGGCGCGCAGAAGATCCCCGCCTCCTTCAGGCGGGCCCCGAGCGCGTCGGCGCCGCCCCGGATGCGCGCCGGATCGACGCGCAGCGGATAGCGCCAGAAGGCGTGCTCGGTTCCCGGACGGACCGCCGGCGGACCCACGCCCGGGACGTCGTCGATCAGCTCCGTCAGCCGCGCCGCCGTCCGGCGGCGGCAGGCGACCAGCTCCGGAAGCCGCTCGAGCTGGGCCAGCGCGACCGCCGCCTGCAGCTCGGTCATCCGGTAGTTGAGCGCGAGAAACTCGTGATCGGGATGGTCCTCGCCGTAGGGCCACGCCTTGTCGACGAAGATCCGGATCCTGCGCGCGAGACGCTCGTCCCGGCACAGCACGAAGCCGCCCTCGCCGCAGGTGATCTGCTTCGACTGCTGCAGGCTGAAGCAGCCGATGTCGCCGATCGTGCCGGCCAGGCGTCCGGCGTCCGTCGCCAGGTACGCCTGGGCGGCGTCCTCGATCAGGACCAGCCCGCGACTCCGGCACAGCTCGGCGATCGGATCGATCTCGGCGCAGCCACCGAACAGGTGGGTCACGATCACGGCCCGTGTACGGCGCGTCAGGCAGCGCTCGACGGTCTCGGCCGTGACGTTGAACGTGTCGGGGTCGACATCGGCGAACACGGGAATCGCCGACTGATACACGATCGGCGTGATCGCGCCCATGTCGGTGATCGGCGTGGTGACGATCTCGTCGCCCGGTTCGGGATCGACGGCGGCGATCGCCGCGTGGATCGCGGCGGTGCCGGACGAGCAGGTGCGCGCCCACGGGACGCCGAACGTCTCGGCGAGGCGGCGCTCGAGTTCCGGCACCATCGTGCCGCGCGTGCCGTTGAGGGTGCCCGACTCGAGCACGCGCAGGACCAGCTCGCGCTCGCGCTCGCCGAACGAGCGGCCGCTCGCGTCGGCGCAGCTTGGCAGGGACGGGCGAGGGGGGGATGTCATCGGGACTCTCCTCCGAGCCGCCGCGCTCTCGGCGCGGGGTGCGGTGCGGGCGGCGCGACGAACGGCGCGACGCGCAGGGCGCCGTCGCGCCACCAGCCGAGCAGGGCGTCACGGATCCGCTCGGCCGCGCGGCCGTCGCCGAACGGGTTGGGGACCGGCAGCCGTGCGGGCCGGCGCCGCGGCCGGTCGAGCGCGTCGGCGAGCGCGCGGCGCACGGCGTCGGCGTCGCGGCCGACGAGCGTGTTCATGCCCGGCGCGAGGCCTTCGGGGCGCTCGGTCCGCTCGCGGATCACGAGCACCGGGACGCCGAGCGACGGCGCCTCCTCCTGGACCCCGCCGGAGTCGGAGACGATCACGTCCGCCGCGGCCATGGCGCGGACGAACGGCAGGTAGGCCATCGGCTCGACCAGCCGGACGGAGGCGAGTCCGTCGAGATGCTGCTCGACGCGCCGCCGCACGGCGGGATTGGGGTGCACCGGAAACAGCACCGAGACGTCCGGCCTCTCGCGGACCGCGGCGGCGAGACCGGCGAGGATCCCGTCGAGCGGACAGCCGTCGCCATCGCCTCCCTCGCCATGCATCCAGCTCTCGCGCCGGTGCAGGGTGACCAGCACGCGCCGCCGGGTGCCCTGCGGCGGGACGGTGGCGGGCGCGGC
>RFIB01000311.1 GCA_003695625.1 Acidobacteriota bacterium
ACCTCGCGCGCCGTGAATCGGCCCGAGAAGTCGGTATCCACGTCGAGCGAGCCGCCGATGCCGACCGCGAAGATCTCCACGTCCGCACGGTGCGCGGCGCGGATCGCCTCGTCGAGCGTGTGGAACGAGCCGGGCTCGAGGCCCGACGATGCGAGATCCTGGCCATCCGAGAGCAGCAGCATCGCGCGACGCCGACCCGCGGCGGTCTCCGCGAGACGGCGACTCGCCTCGACTACGGCGTCGTAGAGCGCCGTGCCGCCCTCCGCGTGGAGACGACCGAGCGCGGCGAGCAGTTCGTCGCGGTCGCGGGTCGGACCGGCGAGGACCTCGACCGTGTCCGCGAACCTCACGACGAGCGCCTCGACCTCGCGCGGCAGCTCGTCGAGGAACGCGCGCGCCGCCGCGCGTGCGGCGGCAAGGCGTTCGCCGCTCATCGAGCCGGAGCCGTCGATGACCAGGGCGACGGCGAGCGCATCGGGCTCGGCGGACCAGCGCTCGATCGTCACCGGCTGGCCGTCGTCGAGGATCTCGACGTCCTCGGGACGGAGGTCGCGCACCGGCCGCCCGCGGCGGTCGAGCGCCGTCAGCGCCAGGTTGACCAGGCGCACCTCGACCTGCTGGCGCAGCCCGGTGACGGGATAGGTCCGTCCCGTCCGCACGACCCGACCGTCCCGGAGCACGAGCGCCACCTCGATCCGGAGTTCGCGGACGTCCTCGCCGAGGTCGATCGTCGCCCTCCACGGCGGACTCTCGACGCGCGCGGCGGTCCGGCCGTCGACCGTGACCACCGCGTGATCGATCTGCTCGTCGTCGACGCCCAGCGGAAGGAACACCACCTCCGTCGGGCCGACGAGCATCTCCCCGAGCGCCGGCCTGAGCAGCCGCACCTCCGGCGTTTCGCCGGCGAGGCCGACAGCGCACGCGAGGCCGGCGATCGCCGCCAGCACTCCGGCCGTCACACCGCGCCGCGTGCCGCTCACGGCGCGAGTATCGCAGTCCGTCTTCCGTGCGGCCAGAGCCGGGACGGGCGGGCTCGGGGGTAGACTCGCGGGCGCCGGCCGGGGACGCGCCGGCGGGAGGTCGCCGATGGACACCGAGTCCGGTTCCTGGCGCCGACTCGAGCGCGGGGAACTCTCGTGGAGCTGCCCTGCCGAGTGGATCGGCTACGCCTCGACCGGCGAGGCGGAGGAGGCGGGGGAGATCGCGGGCCAGGAGCCCGCGGTCGCGGCGCTACGGCTCGCGATCCGGCTTCGCGCGCCCGGCTACAACGTGTTCGTCGCCGGCGTGCCCGGGACCGGACGCACGGCCACGGCGCGCCGGATCCTGCGCGAGGAGGCCGGCGGCGGGCCCGTGCCGGACGACATCTGCTACGTGTTCGGCTTCGACGATCCGCGGAGCCCGACCTGCCTGCGGCTTCCGCCGGGCCGCGGCCGGCTGCTCGAGGAGGCGATGACCGCAGTCGCCCGGCAGTTCCCGCGCGGCGTCTCGGCGCTCAGGGCCTCGCAGGCCCACCGCCGCCGCCGGGACGCGGTGGCCCGCCCGTTCCGCCAGCGGCAGAACGAGGTGCTCGACGCGTTCGACGAGGAGGTCTCGGCGCAGGGGTTCACGCTGGTCGAGGTCAAGCTCGGCAACTTCAAGCGCCACGAGATCGCTCCGCTGATCGATGGCCAGCCGGTGCCGCTCGACGAGCTGGACGATCTCGTCGAGCAGGGGACGCTCGACGCGGGGCGCGCCGCGCTGCTCAAGGAGCGGCACCCCGCGCTGACCGCGCGGCTGTCCGAGGTGACCGCGCGCGTCCGGACGATCAACCGTGAGCTCGAGCAGGCGCTCGCCGAGACGGATCGCCGCGCCGCAACGCCGCTGGTCGAGGAGATCCTCGAGGAGGTTCGCTCCCGCGTCCGGCTGCGTCCCGGGGAACATGCGGCGTTCGACCGTCATCTGGCCGCCGTGCGGCGCTTCCTGCTCGCCGTCTCGCCCTCGCAGTTCAGCGCCGCCGACCGGGCCACCGGAGACTTCGAGGAGGCGAGCAGCGGCGCCCTGCTCGAGACGCTTCGGGTCAACGTCCTCGTCGACCGGACCGATCAGCAGGGCCGTCCGGTCGTCGAGGAGACGCACCCGACACCCGAGCGGCTGCTCGGCACGCTCGAGGTGCTGCGTGACCCGGAACGGGGGCTCGTCGCGACGCACGCGCGTCTGCGGCCCGGGGCGCTGCACCGGGCCGACGGCGGCTTCCTGCTGATCAACGCGGTCGAGCTGATCAACGAGGACGGGGCGTTCGCGGCGCTCCGGCGGTCGCTGCGGGCCGGGCAGGTCGCGTTCGAGATCGGCCGCCTGCAGGACGGGCCGCCACCGCTGCAGCCCGAGCCGATGCCGCTCGACGTGACCGTCGTGCTCGTCGGCCCGCCGGTCCTCCGCGAGCAGCTTGCGGAGAACGACCCGGACTTCCTGAAGATGTTCAAGGTCGTCGCCCTGTTCGACGACCGGATCGACGTGACGCGGGACGCCGTGCGCGGCCAGGCGTCGTTTCTCGCCAAGGTCGTGCGCGAGGAGGAACTGCTGCCGTTCGGATCGGCGGCGGCGGCGCGGGTGCTCGAGCAGATGGTCCGCCTGGCGGGCGGCAACGGGAAGCTCTCGACGCGGTTCCGCATGCTCGCCGACCTGTGTCGCGAGGCGTCGTGGACCGCCCGCGAACAGGGCGCGGAGCGGGTGGAGCCGCGTCACGTGGACGAGGCGATCGCCGCCCGCCGCAGGCGGTCGAGCCTGCTCTCGAGCCGGGTGTTCGAGTCGATCGCCCGCCGCGTGCTCCGCCTCGAGTTCGAGGGCCGGCGCGTCGGGCAGATCAACGGTCTCGCCGTGATCGAGTCCGCGTTCGAGCGCTTCGGCTACCCCGTCCGGCTGACGGCGACCGCCGCCGTCGGGCGCTCGGGAATCATCGACATCGAACGCGAGGCGGAACTCGCCGGAGAGATCCACACCAAGGCCTCGCTGATCCTCGCCGGGTTCCTCCGCTCCCGCTTCGCGCAGAAGCGCCCGCTGTCGGTGACCGCGAGCATCTGCTTCGAGCAGTCCTACGGCGGCGTCGAGGGCGACTCGGCGTCGGCCGCGGAGCTGGTCGCGCTCCTCTCGGCGCTGTCCGGCGTGCCGATCCGGCAGGACCTCGCGGTCACGGGGGCAGTCGACCAGCTCGGGCAGATGCTGGCGGTCGGCGGCGTCAACGAGAAGGTCGAGGGATTCTGGCGGGCCTGCCGCGACCGGGGCTTGACGGGAACCCAGGGGGTGGTGCTTCCGGAGAGTTCCGTTCCGGCGCTCCAGCTCGCGCCGGAGGTGATCGCCGACGTCGAGGCGGGCCGCTTCTCGCTGCACGCGGTCTCCCACGTCGCCGGGCTGGTCGAGCTGATGACCGGCGTGCCGTTCGGGGAGCCGGACGGCAAGGGTCGCTGGCCGGAGGAGTCGATCGGAGGGAAGGTGGCCGTCCGGCTCGAGCAGATGGCCGAGGCGCTGCGCAGGTACGGTGGCGGCCGGGACTGACCCCCGCGGTCAGGCCGGTGAACGTTGTTTCGAGCGAGGCCTTGCCGGCCGATCAGGATCCGGTGGACCTGCCTTCCGGCCGCGGTTGCCTTGAAAAACTGCCCGGTTTGTAAGATATTCTGCGCCTGACCGGGTCCGGAGCCACCCCGCCGCCACCCGGGCCGGAAGGACGGTCGCCATGGCCAACGGAGGCGCAGCCGAGGTCGTCCGGCTCGACGAGCTGGATCGCAGGATTCTCGAGATCCTTCAGGAGGACGCCCGCCGCTCCCGCGCCGAGATCGGCCGCGACGTCGGCCTGTCGGCCGCGGCGGTCCATGAGCGGATCAAGAAGCTCGAGCGGGCGGGCGTGATCCGTCAGTACGTCGCCCTGCTCGACCCCGAGAAGGCCGGCTGCGACCTGCTGGCCTTCGTCCAGGTGTTCATCGAGCACCCGCGCCACGAGGCGATGCTGCTGCGCGAGGTCGTGGCGATGCCGGAGGTCCAGGAATGCCACCGGATCACCGGCGCGGCGACGGTCCTGCTCAAGGTGCGGGCGCCCGATCGCAGGGGGCTCCAGCGGCTGATCCTCGACCGATTCAACGCGATGGAGGGGATCCGCGGCACGGAGACCGTCCTGGTGCTCTCGACGGCCAAGGAGACCCCGCGGCTGCACCTGAACTTCGACGGCTCCGCGTCCCGCTGACACGCCCTGCGGTCCGGGTCCGGGCGGATCCGGCCGCGCGTACGCGGACAGGCCCCGCAGAATCCGGCTCGACCGGGCGGCGGCATCGCCGTACCGGGGACATATTCGTGCATCATGAGGCGCGTCGCGTCGCGATGGTCCCGGAGCCTCGTCCGGGGGCGAAGCGAGCGGGGACAGGCGACGCGCCGCACCGATTCGCGGAGGAGCCGCCCGTGACCTCCCGCCTGACCGTCTCCCTGCTGGCGATCGCCGCCGCCGCGCTGGCCGGCTACGCCGGGGCGCAGCTCGCGCGCCTGCCGGAAGCGCCCCACGACGCGACCGTCTCGTGGCGCGAACTCGAGCCGGACGACACGTCGCGGCCGGCGACCGCGGGCGAGGTCGACGACCTGCGCAGGATCGTGGCCCAGGTCCGGCGCGGGGCTCCCGAGGGCATCGCGGCGCTCGAGCTGCCGGCCCAGCCGGTCGAGCTGCTCGGCGAGACCGTCCCGCTCGACGATCCCGAGATCCATGACGCGGTCCTCTACGAGCTGATGCTGACCGTCGGCAAGCCGCTGATGCCGATGCTCTGGCTCCGCAGGGCGCCGACAACGCTGCCGATGATCGAGGAGCGCCTGCGCGAGGCCGGACTGCCCGACGACCTGAAGTTCGTGGCGATGATCGAGTCCGATCTGCGCTGGCAGGTCACCTCACCGGCCGGTGCCGAGGGCCTGTGGCAGTTCGTGCGCGGCACGGCGCGGCGCTACGGCCTGACGGTCAACCGGTATCTCGACGAGCGGCGCGACCCGGAGCGGGCGACCGAGGCGGCGATCGCGTATCTCTCGGAACTGCACGACGAGTTCGGCAGCTGGTTCCTCGCGCTCGCCGCGTACAACGCGGGCGAGAACCGCATCCGCGAGGCCCTCGAGCAGCAGGGGCCGCGCGGCTACTTCGACCTCTACCTGCCGCGCGAGACGCGGCGCTACGTTCCGCGCCTGCTTGCCGCGAAGCTCGTGTTCAGCGAGCCGGAGCGCTTCGGCCTGGCCCGTGCACAGCCGCGCTGGGTGCCGCGATACCGCCACGTCGAGGTCGACGTGCGCCGGTCGCGGGTCAGTCTGATCGAGCTGGCCCGCGAACACGACCTGGACTACCGCGACCTCCGGCTGGCCAATCCCCAGATCCGGCGGGAGTTCCTGCCTCGAGGCAGGCACCGGCTGCGGGTGCCGGAGAGCGGTCCGCCGCCGAGCGACGTGGCGCGGAACCGGGTTCCCGGTGTCGTCGCGCGCCGGGCGGCACGCGACCCGGTCCCGGCGGCGATCGTCACCGATCCGGCACGTCAGTCGGACAGCGACAGGCCGATCCCGACCCAGCGCGAATCGATGCCGTAGAACTGCCCGAACGGCAGCGGCCCGTCGCGCAGCTCGATCGAGACCAGCAGGCGGCCCCGGCCGCGCCACGGTCGCGGCATGGCGAACCCGGCGCGAAGCGTGACTTCCGGCTCCCAGCCCGTCTCGCTCCACGCGGCGAGATCGAGGGCGGCGAACGGTCGGGCCCGGCGCTGCCCGTCCGGGTCCGGGGCGTACTCGACGCCCGCCTGCGCGAGGTGCCGGCCGACCGGAATCGCCCGGCCGACGAGACGGGAGGCCCCCGCATAGATCCTCGTCGGGCCCTGGCGCCAGGCCGCCGTCAGCTCGAGCACCTCGTAGCTCAGTTCCCTGCGCCGGCCGACGGAGACCGGCGGATCGCCGAGCAGGAACTCGTCGCCGAGATGCGACGAGCGGTGATAGAGCCGGGCACGAGCTGCCAGGCGCCCGCGGCGCAGCGTCAGCGGGATGCCGACGAGAAAGTCCGTGTTCCACAGTTCGCGCGAGCCGGTCTCGAGGTCGAACAGGGCGTCCACGCCCGCGACGAGACCGAGCTGCCAGTCGAGCCCGCGGGCGTCACGCCAGCGCACCAGGCCGAACGTGTCGCCGAACGAGGCGACGCCGAGCGTGCGGTTCACCGGGCCGAGGTCCGCGACGAGCAGGCGCGCTCCGAAGCGCGGCTCGAGGCTGCCCGCCAGCGGCGGTGCGAACAGCGTCCGCGAGGGGAACCACGTCCGCTCGCCCTGCGCAGTCCCGGCGTCCGTCCGTTCGCCGCCGGCGGCGATCGACGCCGAACACGCGACGAGCACGACCAGGCCTGCGGCGGCCCGACGGCGTCGGCGCGCCGGAGCGGTCACGAGCCGCGGGCCGGGATCACCGCACGGGCGTGCGTGTCCGCGGCGGTGAACCTCCGGTAGAGCGAGAGCACGTGCTCGACGTAGCGCCGGGTCACGGTCCCCCGCGCCATGCCGTGCGGCAGCGAGCCGTAGATCGACGGGTTCTCGAGCAGCGGCAGCACCTCGGCCACGTGCCCCTTCCACCGGTTCGGGTCGAGGCCGCGCTGGGCCGCCAGCGCGCGCGCGTCGGCCAGATGCCCGATGCCCATGTTGTACGCGGCCAGGGCGAACGCGAGCCGGTCCGGGTCCGGCACGTCGCCGTACAGGTCGTAGATCCAGCGCAGGTGCCGCGCGCCGGCGTCGACGTTCTGGCCGGGATCGAACGGGTCGTCCGCCCCCCAGGTCGCGGCCGTCTCCGGCATCAGCTGGAGCAGGCCGACGGCGCCGGCCGGACTGACCTCCCACGGATCGTAGCCGCTCTCCGCGAACGACAGCGCGGCGAGCAGCCGCCAGTCGAAACCGTGGGCGTACCCGGCGAGCCGGAACAGCGGATCCCACGGGGAGAGCGTGTCACCCGCGGCGCGGAACCGCGGACGGCGCCGCGAGCGCACACGCTCCGGATTCTCGAGATAGCGCCGTTCGAGCTCCGCGACGAGGCCCTGGCGGCGGCTCTGGACGATGAACTCGGAGACCGCCTCGCGGAGCACCGGCGAGGTCGGACGCACCGCCCAGCGCACGGGCAGGGCCGGCATGAGGGGCGGGCTGACCTGCAGCGCGCGGTAGACCGACGCCTCGAGCCGCGCCCGGCGCTCGTCGAGCACGACCAGCGGCCACGTCCCGCGGGCGGCGCCGAGCGCGAGGTCGCGGTCGGTCAGCGTCGACGGCAGCCGCTGGATCGTCAGTCGGCCTCCGAGGCGGCGCTTCCAGTCCATCGCGGCCTGCTCGAGCGCCGAGAACCGCCGCACCGCCACCGTGGCGCCGTCGAGATCCTCGAGCCGGCGGATCCGTCCCGCGTCCCGGCCGACGACCACCGGGTGCTCCTCGTCGAGCGGGGCCGTCCACGCGATCTCGGTCGCCGGCGGGCGCGGGCCGCTGCCGCTGGTCGCCAGCAGATCGACCTCGCCCCGGGCCACGGCCCGGGCGGCCGCCGCCTCGCTGCGCACCGGGATGATCTCCAGCTCGATGCCGGAGCCGCGGACCAGCTCGGAGAGGAGTTCCCGCACCAGCCCCTCGGGCTGGCCGCGGTAGATCTCCCAGTTGATCTCGTCGGGCACTACCGCGACGCGCAGCTCGCCCTCCTCGGCGATCTGCGCGTAGTCGCGCTCCGTCGCGCGGACGACGACGAGGCCGCGATCCGGCGGTGGCACGAACACGAGCGCGGCCCAGACGGCACCCCACGTCAGGATCGAGACGCTGGTCGCCAGCAGGGCCGTCCGGAGCAGGGAGCGGATGCGTAAGGGAACGCTCAAGGGTTGTCCTTCTCCGCCCGCCGGGCCCCCGGGACCGGGTGTCCCCTCCGGCGGGAGATCGTCCGAGGCACCCCGGCTCGGAGGACCTCACCCCTCGGGCGGCTTGGTACGCCACCGGGAATGGTTTTGCCACAGAAAACGGGTGCGATCAACTCGCAGCAGACGGCGCCCGGGCGCTCCCGGACCGGCCCGGAACACTCCGGATGACGGTTCAGTAAGCCCGCGCGAACACCGCCCGCCGCTGCGCCGGCCGACCCGTCCAGACGCAGGGACCCGGGTCGTCCGGCTCGTCGAACGGGATGAGCCGCACGGTCGCCTTGGTCTCCTGCTGGATCTGGGCCTCGACCTCGGCGTCGGGCACGAAGCGGGCGCGCACGAAGCCGCCGTCGGCGAGCGCCTCGACGAACTCGTCGCGCGTCTCGACGTCGCGGGTCGCGGCGTCCCGGCGCTCGCGCGCCCGGTCGAGCAGTTCGGCCTGCAGCCGGTCGAGCAGCGAGGCGACGGCGTCCTCGAGGCCGTCCCACGCGCAGGGCGTCTTCGTACGGTCGAGGCGCGAGACCGCCACGACCTGTCGGCTCTCGACGTCGCGCGGGCCGAGCTCGAGCCGGAGCGGCACGCCCTTGAGTTCCCAGTCGGCGAACTTGAACCCCGGATTGACGTTGTCCCGCTCGTCGAGCCGCACGGAAAGTCCGCGCGCGGCGAGCCGGTCGCGCAGTGCGCGGCCCTCGGCGAGCACGGTCTCGCGCTGCGCGTCCGAGCGCCAGATCGGGACGATCGCGACCTGGACCGGGGCCACCCGCGGGGGCAGCACGAGCCCGTCGTCGTCGCCGTGGCACATCACCAGCGCGCCGATCAGCCGCGTCGACACGCCCCACGAGGTGTTCCAGACGTGCTCCCAGCGTCCGGAGGCATCCTGGTACTTCACGTCGAACGCGCGCGCGAAGTTCTGCCCGAGGTCGTGCGAGGTGCCGGCCTGCAGCGCCTTGCCGTCCTGCATCAGCGCCTCGATGCAGTAGGTCGTCAGCGCTCCGGCGAACTTCTCGCTGTCGGTCTTCGTGCCGGTCAGCACGGGGATCGCGAGCCACTCCTCGGCGAACGTGCGGTAGACCTCGAGCATCCGCCGCGCCTCGTCGATCGCCTCCTCGTGGGTCGCGTGGGCGGTGTGCCCCTCCTGCCACAGGAACTCGGTCGTGCGCAGGAACAGGCGCGTGCGCATCTCCCAGCGCACGACGTTCGCCCACTGGTTGAGCAGGATCGGCAGGTCGCGCCACGACTGGATCCAGCGCGCGAACATCGAGTAGATGATCGTCTCCGAGGTCGGCCGGACGATCAGCTCCTCCTCCAGCCGGCTGTCCGGGTCCGGCACGACGGTCCGCCGGCCGTCGATCTCGGTCGCCTTGAGGCGCGTGTGCGTGACGATCGCGCACTCCTTGGCGAACCCCTCGACGTGCTCGGCCTCCCGTGCCAGGAAGGACTTGGGAATGAACAACGGGAAGTAGGCGTTCTCGTGACCGGTGGCCTTGAACATGCCGTCGAGGCCCCGCTGCATGTTCTCCCACAGCGCCGTGCCGTGCGGCCGGATGACCATGCAGCCCTTGACCGGGCTGTAGTCGGCCAGCGTGCTGCGCGTGACGACGTCCGTGTACCAGCGGGCGTAGTCCTGGTCCCGGGGCGTGATGTCCTTGGCCACGGCAAGGTCCTCCGTGCGGCGTAAACGGCGGCGCAGTCTACCGGAATCCCCCGCAGGATGCCGGTCCGGACGCGCTCAGGAGCCGGTCCGGCGCTCCGCCTCGCCGGTCATCGGGACGAAGCGCACACCGCCGTAGCTGAAGCGCCGGATCGTCCCGTCCGGCTGCTTCTCGACGACGAGCAGCTCCTGGTGCAGCCGTCCGACGGGGATCACCAGACGCCCTCCCGGCGCGAGCTGGTCGATCAGCGGCTGGGGGACCTCCTCGGGAGCCGCGGCGACGATGATGACGTCGAACGGGGCGTGCTCGGGCCAGCCGGCGTAGCCGTCTCCGCAGCGGGTCGTCACGTTGCGGTAGCCGAGCGCCTCGAGCCGCTCGCGCGCCTGCTCGGCGAGATCGCACAGGATCTCGATCGTGTACACCTCGTCGCAGATCTCGGCGAGCACGGCGGCCTGGTAGCCCGAGCCGGTGCCGACGTCGAGGGCCTTCTTGCCCGGAGCCGCCCCGGCGAGCTGGGTCATCAGGGCGACGATGTAGGGCTGGCTGATCGTCTGGCCGTGCCCGATCGGCAGCGGCGAGTCCTGGTAGGCGGCGTCCCGGAGCGGCTCCGGGACGAACAGGTGACGCGGCACCGTGCGCATCGCCTCGAGCACGCGCTCGTCGCTGATGTCCCGCGCGGCAAGCTGATGGCGGACCATCGCCTCGCGGCGCGCGGCGAACCGATCCTCGCCCCCGCCTGCCGTTCCCGCGCTGCACGCCGCGAGGGCGCACAGCGCGAGGGCCGCGATCACGACTGCCAGACCGTCGCTCATTCGGCTGCTCCCGGGCCCATTCTAGCCCGCTGTCGCGGGACCGGATGCGCGTCGCATCCGTGCGACCTCCCGGTCGGCTAGCCGGACCGGTTCGGGAAGGCGGAGTCCCCGGGCCCAGCGCAGGACCAGGCGGCACGCGTCGTCCAGCGTCACCAGGTGTCCGACCGAGACGAACAGCGGCCGGACCCCGTCGCGCGTGCGCAGCACCGCGCCGACGATCTCTCCGCGGTCGACGAGCCGGGTCCGGCAGCCACGCCGGCGCCCCGGCGGACGGAACGTCCCGCACAGGCGCGACTTGGCGACGCCGACGGTCGGCAGGCCGGTGGCCACGCCGAGGTGGCAGGCCAGGCCGAAGCGGCGCGGGTGGGCCCGGCCCTGGCCGTCGCACAGCAGCACGTCGGGCGGTGCCGACAGCTGCGCCAGCGCGGCGAGGATCGCCGGCCCTTCGCGGAACGAGAGAAACCCGGGGACGTACGGAACCCGCACCGGTCCGACGTGGCGCCCCGTCTCGAGCAGACGCCCGTCACGGCCGTCGAGAACGACGACCGCGGCGAACAGCAGGCCGCGCGCGGCGTCGTACGACAGGTCGGCTCCGGCGACCCGGGCCGGCCGGTCCGGCAGCGGGCGCTCGCGCACCATGGCAGCCAGGCGCTGCTGGAGCGCCGCGGCGCCCTCGAGGGACTGTGGAAAGTGATGCGCCAGCGCGAGAGAATCGGGCGTCATCGTCGTCCGCCGGGGGACCGCGGGAGGGGGTAGTCGCACGTGAGCACGATCATGCGCCAGGTCGCCGGTGCCCGTCTGCTGCGTCGCGCGGCGATGGCCGTCCTGCTGGTCTCCGCGCTCGCCGGCTGCGGTCCGGACAACGATTCTCGCACGCTGGCGGCGATCGCCAACCGCTGGTTCGTCGCGCTGCACGCCCGCGACTTCGCCGAGCTGGCCCGCGTCGACGCCTCGGCGCCCCCCGTCCGGGAGGGACCGGTCTGGCAGACCTGGACGCGGCAGGTCGAGGGCGTGCTCGCCCGGCACGAGATCGACCGCGACCGCGGCGTGCTCGAGCCGGACCCTCAGGGATACCGCATCGTGCTCGCCACGCAGCTCGGCCACGGGGCGTTCTGGGAGGAGATCGGCCGCGAGGACGGACCCGAGGGGCCGGCGCTGCGGATCCGGATCAACTTCGGCTACGGGGAGATCAACTACCTGCCGCTGCCGGCCGGGACGACGGTCTACCTGCTCGGCTATCCGCCGGGGAAGATCTACCCGGTCCGGCTCGGCGAGGGTCGCACCCACGAGATGGACATCCTCGAGCACATCGAGTGCATCGTCCGCTTCCGCCGCGTCGAGCGCATCGTGCCCGAGGACGAGACGTTCAAGGTGGACCGGCTCGAATGGCTGCCGGAGACGGCGATCCACAGGAGAGTCTCGTGGGTCTTCTGAGCGCGCTCGTCCGGCCGCGCATCGGTCTGGCACTCGGCGGCGGCGCCGCGCGCGGATTCGCCCATCTCGGCGTCCTGCGCGCGCTGGAATCCGCGCGTTGCCGGCCCGCGGCGATCGCGGGGACGAGCATCGGCGCGATCATCGGCGGGGCCTACGCCGCCGAGGGTCACAGCGAACCGGTCCGCCGGCGCCTCGTCGAGTACATCTCCTCGCGGCGCTTCCGCGACGTCCAGCTCGCGTTCCTCAGTCGCCGTCCGCCCGAGAAGGCCAACTTCCGCGACCGCGTCTCCCGCGCGGTGCGCCGCAGCCTGTTCTTCGGCCGTGCCTACCTGCGCGAGTCGTACATCCCCCAGGAGATCTACCGCGACCATCTCGTCGGCCTCGTCCCGGACGTGGCGATCGAGGACCTCGCACTGCCGTTCGCGGCGGTCGCCTCCGACCTGGTCAGCGGGCGTGCGGTCGCGTTCCGCAGCGGCAGCCTGCGCCGTGCCGTGCTTGCCTCCGGCGCGATTCCGGGGGTCATGCCGCCGATGCCGCTCGGCGAGATGATCCTCGTCGACGGCGTGGCGACCGACCGTGTGCCGGTGCGCGTGCTGCTCGGCATGCGGGTCGACGTGATCCTCGCCGTCGACGTGGCGACGGACTTTCTCGACTACGTGCCGCCCCTGCGCCGAGGCGTCGCGATCCACGACCGCGCCCACCAGGTCACCGAGTGGAACCTGCGCCGGATACGGATGGGGGTCGCCGACGTCGAGCTGCATCCGGCCGTGTCGGAGTTCAACCCGCTCGACTTCCCCGCCGCCCTGCCCGCGGTCGCCCGCGGGGAGGAGTGCGTCGAGCAGGCGGCGCACGCGATCCGCCGCGCCCTCGTCCGCGCCGGGCTGCTGCGCTGGATCGGCGCGGCGCGCGCCCAGCGCGCGCGACGCCTCGCCGCCCGCGGCTGGTTCGGCGAGCCCCCGGTCGTGCCGGGTCCCGGGACCTCCGCGGAAGTTCCTGCGCAGGAGCCTGCGGAAGCCTGATCGCGGATAATCGGGCCGCGGACACGCGTCCGCGGGAGTGTTGCAGCCGATGGGACGATGGCCGGCCTCGTGGCCCGACAGGGCGTGGTTTCTCGGCATCGGCGGCGCGGCGATGTCAGGGCTGGCCTGCCTGCTCGCCGAGCGGGGCACGGAGGTCGCCGGATCGGACGGCGCGGTCTACCCGCCGGCGTCCGACGTGCTGGCCGAGGCCGGGATCGAGGTACGCACCCCGTTCGATGCCGCCAACGTGCCGACCGACGGGCGGCTGATCGTGGTCGGCAATGCGATCTCGCGCGGCAACCCGGAACTCGAGCGGGCCCTCGACCTCGGACTGCCGCTGGCCTCGATGGCGGAGCTGATCGAGCGGCTGCTCGTCCCGGGCCGCCGCGTGATCGCCGTCGCCGGCACGCACGGCAAGACGACGACCGCGTCGCTCGTCGTCCACCTGCTCGCCGCGGCCGGCCGCGATCCGTCGTTCGTCATCGGCGGGAGGCCCGGCGGCTTCCCGCGCGGGGCCCATCTCGGCCGCGGCGACGATCTGGTCGTCGAGGCCGACGAGTACGACACCGCGTTCTTCGACAAGGGGCCCAAGATGATGCACTACTGGCCCCGGATCGCGGTGCTCGGCCCGGTCGAGTTCGACCACGCCGACATCTACGCCGACCAGGCCGCCGTCGAGCGCGCGTTCGCGCTGTTCCTGCGCCTCGTGCCGGCGGCCGGACGGATCGTCGCGCACGCCGACGATCCGGTCGCGCGACGTCTGGCAGGCGCGGCGTCGGCGCCCGTGACGCTCGCCGGCGACGCGCCGGATGCCGCGTTCTCGGCCGCGGTCCGCGACGAGGACGCCGGCGGGCAGACGTTCGATCTGCTCGTGTCGGGCCGTGCCGAGGCGCAGGTCCGCTGCGCGCTGCCGGGGGCGCACAACCGGCACAACGTGCTCGCGGCGCTCGCCGCCGTCGACGCGGCCGGACTTCCCGCCGGGCAGGCTGCCGGGCACGTCGCGACGTTCCGGCCGCCTGCGCGCCGGCTGACGCTGATCGCGGCCGGCGCGCGCGGCACCGCGTGGGACGACTTCGCGCACCACCCGACGGCGATCCGGGCCACGCTGGAGACCGTGCGGCGTGCGGTGCCGGAGGGGGGACGCCTGGTGGCCTGCGTCGAGCCGCGCTCGAACACGATGGTCCGCGCGGGGACCGCGCCGGCGCTGTTCGAGGCGTTGCGCGCGGCCGACGTCGTCTATCTCGGACCGGTCGATCGTCCGGAGCGGTTCACGGACGACGAGCGGCTCGACGTCGCCGCGCTCGCCGCACGCCTGCGGGCCGAGGGGATCGATGCCGAGGGCCCGCTCGACGCCGGCGAGATCGCCGCGCGGATCGCCGCCGGGGGCCGCGCCGGCGACCGCATCGTGGTGATGTCCAACGGCGCGTTCGGCGGGCTGCCGCAGCGGCTCGCGGAGGTGCTCCGGTGACGGGCGCGGGCGGACTGGTCGCGGTCGAGGGGCGCCTGCTCGACGAGCTGCTCGACGTGCTCCGCGAGGCGGTCGGCGGCAAGCGGCGGATCCTCGCCCGCCTCGCCTCCCGCGAGGGACTCGACGCGGCCAGGTCGCTCGAGGAACTCGGGGCGTTCCCGGCGGCCCAGTGCGCTGCCCGGCACGACGAGGCGATCGTCGATCCGTCCGGCTGCACGGCTGGCGGCGGCTGTCCGGTCGAGGCCGAGTGCCCGCTGATCCGGGGCGGGGGATCCGACGCGATCCGCGCCTCGGCGACGGCCGGGCTGCTGGCGTCGTTCGTCGAGCGCTGGGCGCGCCCCCTGCCGCCGCCGCCGGTCCGGCGGCTCGCCGATCTCGAGCAGCCGATCGCGCGCCTGCTCGAGGCGAGCCCGCGGCTCGCCGGCGGCGCACCTCCGCGGGCCCGTGTCTCGCTGACCGTGCTCGCGGTGGCGGTCCGCCGCGAGGGGCCGTTCGGTGCGTTCCGGGCGTTCCTGCGCCAGGGCGAGCTCGAGCGGCTCGCCGCGCACCTGCCGCCGGGCAGCGGACGCGCCGTTCCGGAGCTGCGTCCCGTCGAGGCCTGGATCCGCCGCCTGACGCTGCTCGAATGCGCGCTGGTGGAGCGATGACGACCCGCGCGCCGCGCCCGTCGGCAGCGAGAGGGCCGGCCGTCGCGGCCCGGCATGTCGAGGACTGGTCGACGGCGCGTTCGCGCACGCTGCGCGTCGCCGAGACGTTCGTCTCGCTGCAGGGCGAGGGCCGGCGCGCCGGTCTGCCGACCGCGTTCATCCGCCTGACCGGGTGCGCGCTGCGCTGCCGCTGGTGCGACACGGCGTGGGCGTTCCACGAGGGTACCCGGCGCCGTCTCGAGGACATCGAGCAGGAGGTGCTCGCGACGGGAATCTCCCGTGTCTGCATCACCGGCGGCGAGCCGCTGCTCCAGCCGTCGGTCGTCCCGCTCGCGCGGCGGCTCGCTGAAGTTCACGGGCTCGACGTCGTCGTCGAGACGGGCGGTGACCAGGACGTGTCGGTGCTGCCGCCGTCGGTGGCCCGGATCATGGACATCAAGCTGCCGGGTTCGGGGATGGCGGACCGCATGGACCTCCGCAACCTCGAACGGCTCGGGCCGCGCGACGAGGTCAAGCTCGTCGTCGCCGACCGGCGCGACTGGGAGGCGGCGTGCGCGCTGGTCCGGGGCCCGCTGGCGCGCTTTCCGGGCGAGGTCGTCGTCTCGCCGGTCGCCGGCGAGCTGTCCGCGCAGGAACTCGCGCGCTGGGTGCTCGACGAGCGCCTCGGGGTCCGCGTCCAGGTGCAGCTCCACAAGCTGCTGTGGCCGGACCGGACCCGGGGGGTCTGACGATGCCGGGTCCGGCACGCGCCGATGCCGTCGTGCTCTGCTCCGGAGGGCTCGACTCGTGCGTGACGCTCGCGCTCGCCGCGCGCGACCATGCCGCGCCGGCGGTCCTTCACGCGAGCTACGGTCAGCGGACCGCGGCGCGCGAGCGGCAGGCGTTCGAGCGGATCGCGGACTTCTACGGGATCCCGCCCGGGCGTCGCCGGGTCCTCGATCTCGCGTTCCTCGGCGCGCTCGGCGGCTCCGCGCTGACCGACCCGTCGATCCCCGTGCCGCGGCAGGAGCCCGGGCCGGGGATCCCGGTCACCTACGTCCCGTTCCGCAACGCGCACCTGCTCGCGGCGGCGGTGTCGTGGGCCGAGCTGCTCGGTGCGGAGCCGATCTTCATCGGGGCTGTCGAGGAGGACAGCTCCGGATATCCGGACTGCCGCGAGTCGTTCCTCGCGGCGTTCGAGCGTGCCGCCGCGGAGGGCACGGGCCCCGGGTTCGCGCCGCGGATCGTCGCGCCGCTGGTCCACCGGTCGAAGGCGGAGATCGTCCGGCTCGGCGTCGCGCTGGGCGCACCGCTGGAGCTGACCTGGTCGTGCTACGAGCGCGAGGACCTCGCCTGCGGCGAGTGCGAGTCGTGCCGGCTGCGCCTGCGCGGATTCCGCGACGCGGGCGTCGCCGACCCGATCCCGTACGCTAGCGGCTGCTGAGCCTCGTCTCCGCGAGCCGGACGGCGAGCTGCACCGCCGCGATCATGCTCCCGGGATCCGCGCGTCCCTGCCACGCGATGTCGTACGCGGTGCCGTGATCGGGCGAGGTGCGCACGATCGGCAGGCCGAGCGTGACGTTCACCGCGCTGTCGAACGCCAGCGCCTTGAGCGGGATCAGACCCTGGTCGTGGTACATCGCGACGTAGCCGTCGATCTCCGCACGACGTGCGGGGACGAACGCGGTGTCGGGTGGCAGCGGCTCCGTCACGGCGAGTCCTTCGGCGGCGAGCCGGCGGCACGCGGGGGCGATGGTCTCGCGCTCCTCCTCGCCGAACAGGCCGTCCTCGCCGGCGTGCGGGTTGAGCCCGAGCACGCCGATCCTCGGCTCCGCGATGCCGAGATCCCGGAGCGCGGCAGCCAGTCGCCGGCCGGTGGTGACGATCGCGTCGACCGACAGCGCCCCGGGAACCGACGCCAGGGCGCGGTGGCAGGTGACCAGGGCCACGGCGAGTTCCTCGGACCAGAGCATCATCGTCGGCCGCACAACGCCGCAGCGCTCGGCCAGCCACTCGGTATGCCCCGGAAACGGCACGCCCGCCGCCCGGATCGCCAGCTTGCTGATCGGCGCGGTGACCATCGCCGCGTAGTGCCCGTCGAGACAGCCCCGCACCGCGTGCTCCACCGCCGCCGCGGCCAGGGCGCCGCCGGTCCGCTGCGGACGCCCCGGCTCGATCCCGGTCGGGTCGCACCCCGCCGGCGTGACATCGGCGATCCGCTCCGGGCAGGCGAGCCCGAGGCGTGCCCCGACCGTCTCGAACACGGGCCGGGAGCCGACAGCGACCACCTCGCACGCGGCGCGAACGTCGGGATGCGCGGCGGCGCGGCAGACGAGCTCCGGACCGATCCCGCCGGGATCGCCGATGGTCAGCGCGATGCGTGCTCGTCGGGCCACGGGCCGCTCTCCGCGGTCCGCGCCGGGTGCCGACCCGCTACTCGGCCGTCTCCGGGCCCGGCTCGTCCTGCCCGCCGGTCGGTGCCGGCGTGGCGGCGGCGACGGGCTCGCGCGCGCGGCGCTCGATCGCCGAGAGGATCGCCTCGGTCGCGTCCGGATTGTGAAGCGTACCCGCCCGCTCGAGACGATCAAGCAGCTCGACCGTCCGTGCGTTGCCCTCGGCGCGCAGCGCGGCGATCCGCTCGGTGAAATCGTCGTTCCACATCGTGACGAACTCGCCGTAGGTCTCGTCGTCGTGACAGGTCACGCAGGCCTCGGCGATCCGCTCCAGCGAGCGACGCTCGGACAGGTCGTGGCAGTCGGTGCAGTCGACCATGCCGTCCATCACGTCGGCCTCGATCGAGACGCCGAGCCAGTCGAGTCCCTCGAACCGTCCCTCGCGGAAGCCGCTCTGCTCGGCGTGACAGCCCTGGCAGGTCCGCGGCCGTGCCGGTCCGCCGTCGTGGCACTCGCTGCAGCGGATCTGCTGGTGGATTCCCTCGAGCTTGACCGGGTGCGTGAACTGGCCGACGGCCTGGATCGTGCGCCCGTCAGGCAGCGTGCTCTCGACGAGGAAGTCGTGACACGCGTTGCACTCGTGGGAGATCGGGTTGCCGGCGTCATCGACGTGGCGTCCCTCGTGGCAGCGGAAGCAGCCGCGGTACTCGAAGTGCCCCAGGTTGTTCGGATAGGCGCGCCAGTCGGAGCCCATCTTCGGGAAGAAGTTGGTCCGGTAGATCTCCTGGCAGCGCTCGATCAGGCGGACGATGTCCTCGCGCCGCCCGGCCCAGACCGCGGGGTAGTTCTCGCTGTAGAACGCGCGCAGCCGGTCGCGGATCGCGGCGAGCGCCTCGTCCTTCGTCGCGTAGCGCGTCGAGAGCACGGCGACCGCCTCGCGCTTGGCGAACGGCAGCCGGGCCAGCTCCGGCTCGCGGGCGAGCAGATTGTTGATCGCGCGGTCCGGGGAGCGGAACACGTGGGTCGGCCGGTTGTGGCAGTCCATGCAGTCGAGCGTGCGCAGGGTTCCTTCCGGAGGAGGATCGACGCTGGTCTTGCCGTCCGAGCGGTAGATCACTTCCTCGCCGGTCTGGATCTCGCGGAAGCGTACCCAGGGAATCTCCTGGAGCGCCTCGTCGGTGGCCACGTACTGGATCTCGAACCCGAGCGCCATGTGCCAGTGGATTCCCGACGGGTCGCCGAACAGCGGGTCCGCACCGCCGGTGCGCACGAGCATCGAGACCGGGCGCGGGGTGTTCTTCTCGTCCGACTCGAAGTGCGGAAAGTCGACGAGCTGGTTGCCGTGGAACTTCGCGGGCCAGTGGCACTGCTCGCACGTCTCCCGGGCCGGGCGCAGCTCCTTGATCGCCGGGGGGATCGGCCTGGAGTACGTCTCGAGCATGACCGCGAACACCTGCCGGATCCCGGAGATCTTCGACTTGACGAACCAGCTCGCGCCCTCGCCGATGTGACAGTCGACGCATCCGACACGGGCATGCGAGGAGAGCTGGTACGCGGTGTATTCCGGCTCCATCACCGAATGGCACAGCTGGCCGCAGAACTCGTTCGACTCGGTGAAGTGGTAGCCCTGATAGGCCATCACGCCGAGAAACGGGAACGACAACGCACCGACGGTCATCATCCGCAGGGCGATCCGTCGCGGCTCGCCGACCTCCATGCCGGCCCACGGCAGCAGGTCCCAGAAGGTGATCGGCCGCCGCGCCGCGCGGAAACGCCGGACGCGGATCCAGATCGCGGCGGCGATCATCGAGACGCCGAGCGCGAGCACGACCGGGAGCACGAGGAAGGTGACCGCGCCGATGTACGGCGAGGTGCCGCTGGCCAGGAAGTCGACCAGCAGGAAGACCAGGATCAGCATCACCGACACGCCTGCGGTGACGAGTCCTGCCATCGCCAGGCGGCTGCCGCTGCGCGAAACCGGGTCAGTCATCGTGCGTCTCCCCTGCGCCCGAGTGCGCTCCTGCTGCTGCCCGCGCCCGGCGGCACGCCGCCCGGCGGGCGAGGTCGTCAGCGATACCCGAACAGCATCGCATAGGTGATCAGCCCGATCAGCGTCAGGCCGGTGAACAGTGCCACGAACCCGAGCATCCGCAGCGCCCGCTCCTTGCGGCGCGGAAACGGGCCGACGAGATACCGGTCGAGCTCACCGCGCTCGGACAGCTCCTCGTACTCGCGCGGCTTGTCGTGCTTCCATTCCTCGAGGGGGACCCGGCCGGTGAAGATCACCGGGTCGAGCGGGAACTTGTCCGGCCGGAAGTGCGTGTTGAAGAAGTGGATCGTGAAGATGAACGCCACCGCCAGCAGCGCCTCGTCGCTGTGGATGATGGTGGCGACATTGACGGCCCAGCCGGGCAGGAAGCGGGTGAAGAATTCGGGGAACCACAGGATCAGCCCGGTGGAGCCGATCACGAACACGCCCCAGAACACGGCGAAGTAGTCGAACTTCTCCCAGTAGGTGTACCGTCCGTACGCGGGCCGCGGGCCGAGACCGAGGAACCACCTGAACGAGCCCCACATCTCGCGCGCATCGCGCCAGGTCAGCATCATCGAGTCCGGACCGAACACGAACTCGCGCCACGTCACGCCCCGCTCGCGCTTGTCGCGAACCAGGTCGAACAGGTGGTAGAAGAACAGCACCAGCAGCGCGAGCGCCGCGATCCGATGCAGCGATCCGGTCGTCTCGAATCCGCCGAGCACGTGGGAGATCGTCTTGGCCCACGCGGTGTAGGAGAACTTGAGCGTCATTCCGGTGATCGCGAGCGTCAGGAAGCTGACGATCATCACGCCGTGCATCACCCGCTGCTTGGTCGTGAAGCGCAGCACGTACTGCGTGCTGTTCTCGCCGGCCCGCACGTGCGGAAGCCACTCCTCGCGCGAGCGCCAGAGGCGGAACAGCCACGCGCCGGTGTGCGTGAAGGCGAACGCCATCGTGCCGATCAGCAGTGACGTCATGCCCCAGAACGCCCAGAACAGGAACGGGTACTTGTCCGGATCGTGATGCGTGGCGTGCGTCAGGTAGCCGGCGAACTGGCGGTGCGCCCCCTTGTGGCACTGGCCGCACGTCTCGACGACGTTGGCCCGCGAGAGCGTCGAGTCCGGGTCGTCGGGTGGCAGGATGTTGTGCGTGCCGTGGCAGTCGTAGCACTTGGCCGCCCCTTCGTGACCGAGACGCGACACCTTGCCGTGGAAGGTGTCGAAGAACGTCTCGGCCTCCTTCTCGTGGCAGCGCCCGCACTGGTTCATCATCCGCAGCCGGAAGCCCTGGACGTCGGTGCGGGTGATCTGGTGTGACGTGTGGCAGTCCTCGCACGTCGGCAGCGGATGTTCCGCGGTCGGCTCGCCGAGGAAATGGATGCTCTTGCGGAACTGCTCCTCGATGCCGTGATGGCACTTGCCGCACGTTCCGGGGATGTTCTCGCGTGCCACCGGCGATCGCGGATCGGTCGGCGGCAGCTCCGAGTGGGCGCCGTGACAGTCGGCGCAGGTCGCCGTCACCACCAGGCCCGAGTCGGTGAGCGCCCGGCCGTGGATGCTGCCGAGATAGCTCGCCACGATGTCCGGGGACTGGCCCTCCGGAATCAGTCCCGCCTTGACCACCCGCTCGGCGACCGGCTTGCCCGCGGCGTGGCAGCGGGCGCAGAGCTGGGGCACGTTGCGCGCATACGTCGGGGCGAGCGGGTCGTCCGGTTTGCGGATCGCGTGCTTCGTGTGGCAGGTGGCGCAGTCCGGCGCCAGCGGGTCACCTTCGGCGAGCCGCCTGCCGTGGGTGCTGTTGCGGAACTCGTCGACCACCGCGGCGTGGCACACGCTGCAGTCGACCCTGTTCTCGATCGTCTCGCACGGGCGGGCCCGGTTGACCTGCACCTCGGTGTGGCACTGGGCGCAGGCGGTGTCCTTGTGCACCGACGACGCGTAGACGTCCGGATCGACGAACAGCGAGACCGTCTCGCCCTTCTCGTTGACGGTGACCAGCGTCCGGTCGGCGTGGCACGACAGGCAGTCCCGGTTGGCGGCGCCGACCTCGTAGTCCGGCGGGCGGATCTCGTGGGGCGCATGGCAGTCGATGCACACCGGGATGACGTTGGGCTTCGTCTCCCACAGCCGTCCCTCGATGACCTTGCGGTGCACGCGCTCGATCGCGGTGTGGCAGCGGGTGCAGGTGCGCACGATGTTGCGCCGGTTGATGCTCGAGGCGGGGTCCGTGTGCTCGAGGATCAGGTGCGAGTTGTGGCACGAGGTGCACACGGCGGTGACGGTCAGCCCCTGGCGCAGCAGCCCCTCGCCGTGGATCGACATCGAGTAGTGCTCGAGGATCTTCTCCTGCGGGATGTCATGCGTCTGGGTGACCGGGGAGCCCTCCCGGTGGCATGAGCCGCACAGGAACGGGACGTTCATCGTCGCGGTCGGCGCCACCGGATCGCCTGCCCGACGGATGCCGTGACTGCCGTGGCAGGTCGCGCACGTCGGGGCGAGCGGATCGCCCTTCTTCTTCGCGCGTCCGTGGATGCTGCGCTCGTACCAGCCCGATTCCACGTCGTGACACAACGAGCAGTCGACCGGTTCGACGTCCTCGTCGTGCCCGAACTCGGTTCCGGCGAGGTCCATGTGGCACATCACGCAGTCGAGATCGGCGTGGACCGAGCGCGCGAGGGTCTCCGGGTCGACGTGGACGGAGATCTCCCGACCGTTCCGGGTGCCGGTCAGGTCGGGGTCCTCGTGGCAGACCAGGCAGTCCTCGTTCTCCTGCGCCAGGCTCGCGGGCGCCAGGAGCGCGAGCGTTGCGGCGGCCGCGAGGGCGGCCGGCAAGGGAACCCGAAAGGGGTGTAGCAGGCGCGAACAGGCGCTCATGGCGGTCCTTCCGGGCCGGCACCCGCGAAGGGAGCCGGCGAAACAGGGGTATAAAGCGTACAAGTAAGTTTGTCAAACTGCCCCGTCAGGTTCCCCTCCGGGGCGGGACAGGGGGGCGGCGGATTCGTGCCACCGCCCCCGTGTCCTCCGGGCGGGCGCCCGGCTCAGAACGAGCGGCTCACCATCGCGGTGAACGCCGAGTAGAGTCCCGTCTCGTCCTCGAGGATCGGGTCCCGGTCGTCGTAGTCGGTCAGCGTGTAGCCGACCTCGACGCCCCAGCCGCTGGCGCCGCGCCAGCGCGCACCGAGGGTCACGTCGAAGCGCTGGACGTCGACGTCCGACAGCTCGTCGACGATGGTCCAGTCGTTGAGCAGCGGGGCGAGCGTCGGGTCCGTGGTCAGCGCGTCCGGCGTCACGAAGACGCTCGTCATCGACCACGGGTCCATCGAGGCGCGGGTGCGCGTGTACAGGCCGCGTACGAACAGGTCGGTGCGCTCGTCGAGCGGCGTCCCGATCTGGACGGAGAAGGTGTCGGCCTGGATGTCGTAACCGGTCATGCCGTCGTCCCGACCAAACTGGTCGGAGAGAAGACCGGCCGCTCACCCGTCGAACAGGGGGATCGAGACCAGCGTCTCCTGGTCCTCGCGCACCAGGTCGGCGCTGGCGACGGCCCACACCCGCGAGGCCGGGGCCCACCAGACGGACGTGCCGACCGCGACCGCCTCGCGCGACCACTCGCCGACTCCGGTCTCGTCGTTCCGCTGGTCGCGCCAGCTTCCGTGGAACGTCCAGCTCGCGTTCGGGCCGGGCGAGTACGACAGGTTGGCCCGCAGGGCGAGGCTGTCGCTGGGCACGTTGGTCAGGTCGCCGAAGCGCAGCCGGTACAGCTCGAAGTACTGCTCGCGGAAGAACGGCCCCGGGCTGCCCGGCGTGTCGGTCAGGCCGGCGGCCCGCACGGCGCCGTTGACGTTCTTGAAGGTGTCGTCGGCCTGCAGCCACTCGAGGTCGGTCCGGTAGCGCCAGGTCCGGCCGAGCCGCCCGGAAAGCCCGGCGCGCAGGCGGTACTCCGACGTCTCGGTGTCGCCGGCGTCATTGACGCGAAACGCCTCGCGGTCGATCGCGCGCGAGCGCAGCCCGATGCGGAACCGCTGCCTGCGATCGGCGCCGAACCGGTGCACCAGCTCCGCCTCGGCGGTCGTCACGGTGCGGTCGGCGGGGGACCTGCGCGTGAAGTCGGCCACGAAGCCGGCCGCCCGCAGGCTGCCCGACGGACCGTACAGGTCCTCGTAGGTCTGCCCGTGGATCGGCGGCGGGCCCGGGCCGACCGGGTTCGGTGCGGTGAACACGTCGACGAAGATGTCGTCGCTCGACAGGTCCTCCCAGCGTCCCGCGAGCGAGAGCGTCGTCGCCGTGTTGCCGAACGCATGCAGCCAGCGGGCGCGGGCCGAGCGGTAGTCCACCTGGAGTCCGGTCGTGTCGCTCTCGGTGTTCATCGTCGTGATCGCGCCGTCGACGTGGTCGCTGGCACCGGTCCACCAGGCATGCAGCGTGGCGGTGAGCTTGTCGTGGCCGACGACGACGCCCACCGGGAGCGTCGCCGGCCCGCCGATGCCGTACTGGACGCGGTTGTCGAACACCGGCGCCTTGAGCACCGGGTGGCGCGCCTGCTCGAACTCGCGCAGCACGCCCTGCGCGTCGTCATCGAAGCTGCGGGACGTCACCTCGAGCCGGACGCCCCACGCCGGCTTCTGGAACGCGAGCACCGCTCCGACATCGTTGGCCGACTCGTCGAGTGCGCGCGCCTGGGAGACGATGTGGCAGGTCATGCAGTGTCCGGTGGAGAGCTGCTGCTTGCCGCCCGAGCGCTTGACCTGCCGTGCGTGCAGGGCGACGGTCCAGGCCCGGGCATTCTCGGGCTGCCAGGTCAGCGCGGCGTGGCCGACCTCGAACCGCGTGCGGTAGCGGCCGAGCGGATCGAGGTCCTCGGAGCGGACGACCTTGCCGGCCTCGTCCGTCGCGTTGAGGTTGGTCAGCGGGTCGTGCGGAAGCTGGTGCACGAGCCGCTGGAACGCCGCATCGAGGCGCAACGACGGGGTCATGCGCCAGCGCAGGCGATGGTTCTGCGTCCAGGAGCTCTCCTCGTAGAGGTCGAGTTCGAGGAAGCCGCCGTCCCCGAACGAGATGTCCCACCAGCCGGCGAACACCTCGCTCGAGTCGTCGTGCCGGAACTCGGAGGCGCGGTTCAGGCTGTCGTCGGTCTTGACCACCGTCGCGCCGACGGCGATCTCGCCGGTCGTCTCGTCGGCGAGCCCGGTCGCCACGCACGGAGCGAACGCCAGCAGGGCCGCGACGAGGAGAATCGTGTTGCGTCGTTTCATCGTCGTTCTTCCCCGCTACCGCGTCAGGTTGCCGCCGCGTCCCGAGACGCCCTGGGACGGGCTGTCCGAGCCGTGCACGGCGACGTGGCACTGGGTGCACCTGGTGAGAAAGGCGTGCTTCATGCCGAGCTCGCCGAACGGGTTGGCCCAGGTGTTGGGCGGGACCGTCCCGAAGGTGACAGTCGTCTCCGTCGGGCTGGCGAGTCCGGCGTGGAAGTGCGCCTCGTGGCACTGCAGGCACAGGAACGGCTGCGTCTGGGCGAGCAGGCCGTCGGCGACCGCACCATGGGGCCGGTGGCAGATCGTGCAGTCCTCCTCGACCGGCGCGTGCTGGAAGACGAACGGGCCTTCCTGGGCCGGGTGGCATTCGACGCACAGGTCCTTGACTCGCCCTGCCGTGCGGAGCAGGCCGGGATACGTGCCGTGGACGTCATGGCACGACGCACAGTCGAGCTGGCCGTCGTCCATCGGGTGCCTCGAGGGCAGCCGGATCTCGGCGCGCACCTCCGGATGGCAGCCGAAGCAGCGCTCGCGCATCGCGGACCGCGGCCGCGTCCCGAGGCGGGCCGCGGCGGGCTGCCTGTCCCAGCCGGCGTGCGGATCGTGGCAGTCGATGCACGAGAGCCCGGCACGGGCGTGCTCGCCCGCGGTCCAGGCACCGAGTCCGTGACTCGCGGCATGGCACCCGAGACAGACCGCCGCGTCGTCGCGGGGATCCGGGCCGGGGAAGCCGCGCACGTCCGCGGGATCGCCGCTCTCCA
>RFIB01000312.1 GCA_003695625.1 Acidobacteriota bacterium
ACCGCCGAATCCGGGTGCCGCTCCGTCTCGGCCAGCCAGTGACGCACACGTGCGCTGGGGGTCGTCTCCGACATCATTGTTCCGTCCTCCCCGGACCGCGCAGACGGCGCAGCTCGTCGCGCGCGCGCCCGTCGTCCGGCTCGATCCGCACGTCGCGCGCAGGTTGCGGGCGATCGACCGGACCGGCACCGCCCTCGGCAACGGCGCGGAACACCGCCAGCGTTGCCGGTCGGAGATCCGGATCGGCGGCACAGCGCGCAAGACAGCCGAGGAACGGCGCCACGACGTCCGGCGCGCGCCGGGCCAGCTCCTCGCACGCGGACAGGACGGGGGCGCCGTTGGTGCCCGACTCGTCGTTGAGCGCCCACAGGAACCGCCGCATCCAGTCCGCCGCCTGCCGCGGCCGGCCGGCGACGGCGGCGGCGAACACGCGGGCCGCCGCGCCGGACACGGCGGGATCGCGCTCCCAGAGCCGGCCGACGACAGCCCGCAGGAGGCGGGCGTCCCGGCCCGCCTCGGCGGCGAGTTCGTCTTCGCGACCGTCGCGGAGCATCCGCATCACCTGATCCCTGGACTGCATGTGGATCGCACCTGCCGGTCCGCCCGGAACGCGGCCGCTCGCGCAACGAGCGACTCCGCCCACTCCGGAACCGACAGCGCGTGCACGTGCAGCCACGAGGCCCACGTCGCGCCGCGGACGAGGCCGTCGGTCCGCCCGTCGATCCCGTGCCCGCGGGCGAGCTCGAGCACGGTCGCGTCGCGATCGGCGCCGCCGACGATCCGCGCGTAGTGGAATTCGTGCCCGCGCAGGGTGCGGCCGCGGGCGAGGAACGGGTTGTCGCGGACGACGCGGGCCTCGACGTACCCGTGTCCCGCAGGGCGCGCTCCGAATTCGAGTTCGAGATCGAGAAACCCGGCAAACCGGTGCCGCCGCGCCCCGACCCGCAGCTCACGCGCGAGCAGGATCAGACCGCCGCACTCGGCCCACGCGGGCAGTCCGCCCTCGAGACGCCGGCGAAGCTCGTCGAGCAGCGGACGATTGGCGGCAAGCCGGCCGGCGTGCTGCTCGGGAAACCCGCCGCCCGCGTAGAGTGCGTCGATCGGGGGCAGCGAGGCGTCCGCCAGCGGCGAGATCGGCACCAGGTCCGCCCCGAGCGCCTCGAGCCGTTCGAGATTCTCCGGGTAGTAGAAGCTGAACGCGGCGTCACGCAGCACGCCGATCCGGACACGGCGTCGCGCAGTGTCAGAAGCCGGATCGGGCAGATCGACCGGCGCGGCGCGCGCGGCGATCCGCTCGACGAGGTCGAGATCGACGTGTCCTTCCACCAGGTCCGCGGCCGCATCGATCGCCGCCGCCGCATCGCGATGCTCGGCCTCGGTGACCAGTCCGAGATGCCGGCCCGGCAGCAGGTCCGCGGCGACCCGTGGAATCGCGCCGATGACCGGCGGCGCGCCGGCGACGGCGAACGCCTCGCGCAGGACCCGCTCGTGCCGCGCCCCGCCGACACGATTGAGCACCACGCCGTGGATGCGCAGCCCGGGGTCGAGCACGCCGCAGCCGAGAACCGCGGCGGCGGCGGTCCGCGTCACCTTGGTTGCGTCGACGACGAGCAGCACCGGAAAGCCGAGCCGCCGCGCCAGGGCTGCCGTCGAGTGGGTGCCCCGGGCATCGAGTCCGTCGAACAGCCCGCGGTTCCCCTCGAGAAGCCAGATCTGCGCGTCGGCGGCCGCCGCCAGCACCGTCGCCAGCCCCCGGTCATCCATCAGGAACGTGTCGAGATTGCGACCGGGACGGCCGGCCGCGCGTCCGATCCACGCCGCATCGATGTAGTCCGGCCCCTTCTTGAAGCCGGCGACGGTCCGGCCGCGCCGGCGCAGTGCGGCGACGAGGCCGAGCGTGACCAGCGTCTTGCCGGAGTCTCCGGCAAGGCCCGCCACGGCCAGTCTCGGCGTCGTCACCCGCATCGCGCCGGCTCCCTCTCAGACGAGGTCGATGTACCCGCAGGGACACTCCTCCCCGCACTTCTTGCACCCGTCACAGGTCGACAGGTCCACCGTGTAGTAGCGGCCGGGCGCAGGATCCGGCACCTTCTTGAAGCAGCTGCTCT
The DNA here is from genome assembly GCA_003695625.1 of Acidobacteriota bacterium. Classification (GTDB taxonomy): domain Bacteria; phylum Acidobacteriota; class Polarisedimenticolia; order J045; family J045; genus J065. The sequence continues at coordinate 2,109 of RFIB01000312.1, forward strand.
GGCAGTACATCCAGCACCGCTCGCACCCGAAGCACAGACCGCACGAAAAGCAGCGCCCGACCTCGACGAGAGCCGCATCCCGTCCGATGCCGAGGTCGTACTCGTCACGCGGCCGCGCGAGCCGCTCCTCGGGACCGAGCACCCGGCGATGCGCCGGCGGCTGCGGGTCGTAGTAGTCGAGCTTGATCCGCTCCGGGCCGATCGGGGGCCGCGTCTCGCCGTTCGCCGGCTTCGTGTCGCTGAGGGTCGCGTGGATCGACTCCGCGGCGCGCCGCCCCTGACCGATCGCCAGCGTGGCGAGGCCGAGGCTGAGCACGTCGCCTCCCGACCAGACCTTGTCGATCGCCGTCCGCGCCTGGTCGTCGATCTCGAGCCACGAGCCGGTCTGCCCCTCCAGTCCGAGCATCGACCAGTCGGGCTGCTGGCTGACCGCCATGATGACGGTGTCGGCCTGCATCTCGAACACGTCCCCTTCGACCGGCACGGGGCGCCGCCGCCCGGACTCGTCCGGTTCGCCGAGCTCCATCCGCTGCACGACGAGACGCTCGATGCGGCCGTCCGCCCCCCGCTCGATCCGCGCCGGGGCGGCGAGGAACACGATCTCGATTCCTTCCTCCAGCGCCTCGGTGATCTCGCGCTCGATCGCCGGCATCTCCTCGCGGGTCCGGCGATACAGGATCGTCACGTGCGAGCCGGTGCGCCGCGAGACGCTCGCCGCGTCAGTCGCCAGCCGCAGCGAGACGCGCGCCGCGTCGATCGCCGTGTCGCCGCCGCCGACGACGACGACCCGCTCCCCGATCTCCGGCTGCTCGCCCGCGTTGACACGCCGCAGAAAGTCCGTGCCCGTGAACACGCCCGGGCCGTCCTCTCCGGGAATCCCCATCGTCCGCCCGCGATGGGCGCCGATGCCGAGGAAGACCGCATCGTAGTCGCGCTGCAGCGCGTCGAGACGCACGTCCTCGCCGACACGCACGCCGCAGCGCAGCTCGACGCCCAGGTCGACGATCCGCTGGATCTCCGCGTCGAGCACGGCGCGCGGGAGCCGGTACTCCGGAATGCCGTAGCGCAGCATTCCTCCGGGACGATCGTACGCCTCGAATACCGTCACCTGGTATCCGCGCCGGGCAAGCTGGTAGGCGCACGACAGCCCGGCAGGACCGGCGCCGACGACGGCTACGCGCTTGCCGTCGACCGCCTCACCATCCAACCGCGGCAGCGCCAGCCCCTTCTCGATCGCCCAGTCGCCGATCTCGCGTTCGATCGAGTTGATGGCGACCGCCCCGTCCTTGTGGACCCGGTTGCACTGGGCTTCGCACGGATGCGGACAGATGCGGCCCATCACCGCCGGAAACGGCGTCGTCTCCACTTCGAGACGCCACGCCCGCTCGAATGCCTCGTCGTCGGAGAGCTTCGTCTTGTCGCGCTGTGCAAGGACGGTCAGCCAGCCGCGGATGTCGTTGCCCGACGGGCAGTGACCGATGCACGGCGGCAGCTTCTCGGCGTAGACCGGACGCAGGGGCGAGATCTCGCCGCCCGACCCGCTCCCCGAGAAACGCGGAGTGAACGCCGCCTTCTTCTTCCTTTTCTTCAGCAGCCCCATCGAACGCGCCTCCGTCGCCGCCGCGCGTGGGAGTCCACGGTGATCACGCGTACGGGTACAGCCCCTTCTTGAACTTCTCGAGCTCGTGCAGCAGCTTGTCGTGCTTCTGCTCGTCGTACAGCAGATAGTCGAGCAGCATCTTCTGGATCATCGTCGGGCACTCGTCCCGCAACTCGTTGGCGTACTCGATCGTCTTGCGCTCGAGTTGGTCGTGCGCCTCGATCCGGTCCCAGATCTCCCCCAGCTGCTCCGGCGTGAGCGACACCGGCGTGCGGGTCATCGTGTCGATGATGAACTGCTGCACGCGGTGGTGCTGCACCGAATCGTTGCGGATGATCTCCATCACCTGGCGGATCAGCGGGTTGTCCGTCGACTCCATGATCGCCGTGCACTCGTCGATCGCCTTGCGCTCGATCTCCTGCCAGTGGCGCAGTCCGTCGATCAGCTTCTGCATCCGCTCGGGTCCCTTGCGAGCGCTCATGGTTCCTCCAGGGGGCGGTCCGGCCGTCCCCGACCGGACCGCCCGCACGATGCGCTGTCAGGCGTCGGGCGGCAGCGTCACGTAGCTCCCGCCGACATAGCTGTAGATGCAGCGACCCGAATCGATCAGGTTCCGGATCGCCTGCTTGCACAGCTTCTTGTCGCAGTTCTCCTCGCCGAACTTCTCGATCATCGCCTTCGTCAGATCCATCGGCTTCAGGTTCTTCTTGCCGTGGGTCTGCTTGACGAGCTCGTACATCGCGTCGGCGACTTCTTCTACGGTGGGCTGACTCATCGGGTCCTCCACGACCGCGTTACGGCTTGAGCTGCACCGAACGCTTGTAGGTCTCGCCGGCATGGGTGAAGTCGTCGATGTGGTACTTCGTGAACGGAATCCCGGTCAGCCGGAAGAAGCGCGGCCAGCCGATCCGTTCGATCCACTCGCCCATCCGCTCGTGCTTGCGCGCATGACGCGCGTAGACGTCCACCAGGTGCACGACGGCCTCGACGACCTCCGGCCACCGCGGCGGATTGTTCGGCAGGTAGGGAATCGCGAGCTTCGAGAACATCGGCTCGTGTCGCGCATTCGAGACCTTCCCGCCGACCCAGATCGAGATCCCGTCCGACTCGGCGTTGTTGATCTTCATCGCGGGGCAGACG
>RFIB01000313.1 GCA_003695625.1 Acidobacteriota bacterium
ATGAACCCGCGGGACAGGCAGATCAGCCGGTGCGTGCGCGCGGCGAGGTCGGGCTCCTCGATCTCGAGCGTCAGCCACGGATTCGGCGTGCGGGCGGCGAACACGCGGCAGGTGACCCCGATCGCCTCGCCGCCGGCGAGGCGCGCCCCGCGGCAGGCGGCCTCCATCACGCCGCCGTAGCCGCCGCACACGACCGGGACGCCCGCCTCGGCGACCCGGCGGCCGATCTCCAGCGCTGCCGTCCACGGCGGCGAGTCCGGCTCCGCGTCCGACGCGCCGAAGACGGCGATCCCCTCGGGGGCATGGTCGCTGGCCAGATCGTTCATCGAGGGATCCCCCGGCCGCCCGGCGGCGTCCTGGGCGGATTATTCCCGCCCGCGCGCCGTGCGGCGAGTCGTGGCCGCGGTGACCTCGGGCCGTCGGCCGGCCAACTCCGGGGCAGGGGGCCGCCGCGTGCCGCGCGGCGCGTCCCCCGGTATCATCCCGGCGCTGCGCGGCACGGCGTCGCGGCGGGCAGGAGCGTTCGAGACGATGACGATCCGCGGATCCGCAGCTCTCCCGATTCTCGTTGTGCTGGCCATCCTGGCCGGATGCACCGGCGGCGCCGGCCTGCGCGCGCGTCCGCTCGTGCAGCCCGGCGAGCAGGTCGGCGACCTCGTCGTGACCGATGCCGACGGGCGCGAGGTCAACCTGCGCGAGATGATCGACGGCAAGGTGGCGCTGGTCGACGTCTGGGCGACGTGGTGCATCCCGTGCATCCAGGCGATGCCCCACCTGCAGTCGCTCTACAACAAGTACCGCGACCGCGGGCTGATCGTCGTGGGCGTGATGACCGACGGCAACGCGACGCGCATCGGGCCCGAGTGGGTCCGCAAGAAGGGCGTGACCTACCCGATCGTCTACGACGACAACGGCGACGCGTTCACGGCGTCGTGGGGGCAGGTGTCGGGAATCCCGCTCCTCGTGCTGATCGACCGGGACGGCACGGTCGTCGACACGTTCGTCGGGACCGGCGACCTGGGGGCGATCGACCGCCGCCTCGAGCAGATCTTCTCCGGCGCGGAGCAGGAGACCGCCTCCGCCGGCGCGGCGCACGCGGGATCGTGAGCCGGGCCATGCGGCGCGCGTTCGTCACGGCGCTCGTCGCCGCGCTCGCCCTGACGGGCTGCGCGGGGGCGGGATCGCCGTCGCTGCCGGACGACGACACCGCACGCCGCGAGATCCTGCTCCGCCGCGCGTGGGGGCCCGAGCCGCCCGACGTTCTCGAGCGGTACCTCGCCGTGCGCGAGCAGATCGCCCCGCGGTTCCGCAAGTACGAGACCGGCCTGACCCAGATGGCGCTGCGCGAGGCCAGCTCGCGGGCGATGTTCGGCAAGGCCGTGCTCGGCGCCGCGCTGATGCGCAAGGATCTGGACCGGGCGCTCGAGCAGGCCGGACTGACGTTCGCCGACTGGGAGCGGCTGACGATCCTCGTCTACGGGCGCTGGCTGCGCGCGGTGCGCGGGACGGATCCGCCGGAGCGGCGCGTGGCCCGCATCCTCCAGGAACTCGAGGTCGCCATCGCGCGGCATCTCGAGAACGCGCCGCCCGCCGATCCCGACGAGCGCCGCGCGCTGGAGGACCGGCTGGCGTCGGTGCGCCACCAGCTGAGGTTCACTGCGCCGTTCGCGCTGCTCGATCCGGAGCGCACGCTCGCGGCGATCGATCCGGACACCCGGCGCTGGCTCGAGGAGCACCGCGAGCGGATCGAGAGCCTCGACTTCGGCGTGTTCGACACGATGGCGCCGCCTCGCGACCGGCCGCGCCCGGCGCCGCCGGCCGGCGACACCGGAGCTTGACGGGCCGGCCGGCCGGGCCCGAGATTCTCCGCGGACGCATCAAGACCCCTTGCCTTCGGGAGGCCGGCCGCGGACGGGCCGGCCTCCTGCACGTCCGGCGGCGCGAGGCCCGGCAACCGGCTAGACTGACGGCCGGGAGAGGTTCGCCAGCATGAAGCACGTCAGGGAACGACTCGAGCAGGAGCTCAAGCAGCTCGAGCGGGAACTCCGCTACGAGCTGCCCCAGGAGATCCGCCGCGCGACGGCGATGGGAGACCTGCGCGAGAACGCCGAGTATCACGCCGCCCTCGAGCGGCAGTCGTACGTCCGGGCGCGCGTCGGCCAGCTCCGCCAGCGGATCTCCCAGCTCTCGAGCCTCGACATGTCGCAGATCCCCCGCGACCGGGTCGGGCTCGGATCGCGGGTGACCCTCGAGGACCTCGACTCCGGCGAGGAGATCACCTGGGAGATCGTCCTCGCCGAGGACGGCGATCCGGCCAACGGGCGGCTGTCGATCGCCTCGCCGATCGGGCGCGCGCTCGCCGGCCGCCAGGTCGGCGACGAGGTGACCGTCCGCACGCCGGGAGGCGAGCGGGCGTTCGAGATCACCGGCCTGGTCACCGTGCACGACCAGGACGACCAGGCCTGCTGACCGCCCTCGCCGCATCCCTGCGCCGCGCCGGAAAAGCCGTATAGTTCGAACCGGCGACGCGGGCCGGTTCCCGCCTCCGTGCACGCTGCCGCCGGCCGGAGAGCACCCCGATGGATACCGACGTCCGCAACAACCCGGCGCTGCTCAAGCTCGATCTCTACTGTCGCGGTGCCCACCTCGACGACTCGCTGCGCGTGACCGACGAGGGCGGCCGCCCGATCCTGCGCACGCGGGCGGGTCTGGGCAGCGGGCTCGAGCTGGTGCTGCCGGGCGGCCTGTGGACCAACGTCCCGGTCACCGAGGCGTTCGTCCGTTCGTCGCCGTACGTCGTCCGGCGCCGCGACGACGGCTCGATCTGGATCGACCGCGGCCGCGAGCCGATCGCACCCGTCCGGCTCGCGCCGCGTCCGTCGTGGTACGACGCCACCACGTCGACCGGCAAGTGCATGAGCGCGATCGGGACGCTGCAGGGCACCTACCTCGGCGTCTACCCGGCGCGGGTGTGCGAGTACTGGCTCGACAAGCCGCAGCGCACCAACTGCAAGTTCTGCTCGGTGGGGCTGAATCTCGGCGCGGACGACGCCGACGAGAAGAGCGTGCGCGAGGTCGTCGAGGTCGCGAGCGCCGCGCGCGACGAGTCGGACATCACGTACGTCGACTTCAACACCGGTCACTACGAGGGCGAGACGTACCTCGACATCCTCGAGCCGTACATCCGCGCGGTCAAGGAGGCCACCGGCTGCCTGATCGGCGTGCAGACGCCGCCGCACTCGGACCTGTCGCGCTATGACCGGCTCAAGGAGATGGGTGTCAACCGCGTCTCGTTCTGCTTCGAGATCTTCGATCCGGACCGCTTCCGCGAGGTGTGCCCCGGCAAGGCGGAGCGCTACGGCCTGCAGCGCTACCTCGACGCCGTCGCCTACTGTGCGCGTCTCGGCCGGCAGAAGGGACTGTCGTTCGATCCGTGGGTCAGCAACGGCGAGATCATCGCCGGGCTCGAGCCGCCGGAGTCGTCGATCCGGGCGATCTGGTGGATCACCTCGGTCGGCGCGATCCCGACGGTGTGCGTCTTCCGGCCGCTGAAGAACACCGACTACGAGGACGTCCCGCCGCCGCGGACCGAGGACATGATCCCGGTGTTCGCCGCCCAGTACGAGGCGGCGATGCACTACGGCCTGCCGATCAACGTGGCGCCGAACGTCAACGTCTCGCTCGTCCTGCTGCCCTGGGAGTCGAGGCTGCTCGTCTCGCGCCGCATCCGGCGCCGCTATGCGCTCCGCGAGCTGCGGATGGCGGCGATGCGACGGGTGTTCTCGTGGGCGCTCTACCGGGAGCTGCACCGGCGCGACGCCCGACGCCGGGAGGGGGGGCGCCAGCCGCTGGCGGCTTCGCTATGATGGATCCCGCGAGCGCGGCGGGAGGACCTGCGATGCGCACTCCGGTCTCCGAGCTGATGACACGGGACGTCGCGGTCGTCACGACGGATACCGAGATCCACGAGCTCGAGCGGCTGTTCCTCGAGAAGAAGATCCACGGAACGCCCGTCGTCGACACCGACGGCCGCCTGGTCGGCGTGATCAGCCAGACCGATCTGCTGGCCTGGCACTTCAACAACGGCATCGACGGCAGCGGGTTCTACGAGGCGCCCGAGATGCCCGACCCGGAGGGCGTGCGTAACCTGCGCGTCAGCGACATCCGCACGGCCACGGTCGGCGAGGTGATGACGCCGCTCGTCCACGCCATCCGCGAGACCGCCACCGCCGGCGAGGCCGCCGAGCGGATGCTGCGGCACCGGATCCACCGCCTGATCGTGGTCGACGAGAACCTGCGCGTGCGCGGGATCGTGTCCGCGATGGACCTGCTGCGCCTGCTGCCGGGCGTGACCGTGGAGCGTCGCCGCTGATGGACTGGAAGGTCATCCTCGCGCCGACGGACTTCTCGGACCATTCGAAGCACGGCCTGCTGACGGCCCGCGACCTGGCACGCGAGTGCGGTGCACGGCTCGTCGTGCTCCACGTGGTCGTCGACGCGCTGCCGGCGCTGCTGCCCGACGTCGCCGGCTTCCAGTACGACGAGATCTCCGAGGCGCTCCAGCGCCGGGCGGAGCAGACGCTGCCCGAGTTCTTTCCCGAGACGGAGCGGGAGGGCGTCGCCGTCGAGTTCCGCATCGAGTTCGGTGTTCCGCACGACGAGATCGTCCGCGTCGCCGACGAACTGCCCGCCGACCTGGTCGTCATCGCGACGCACGGCCGGACGGGGGCCGCGCACCTGCTGATCGGATCGGTCACCGAGAAGGTGATCCGCCGCTGTCGCTGCCCGGTGCTGGTCGTCAAGTAGCCGCCGCCCGCGGCGCCGGGCATGCCGCCGACGCGTCGCCGGTCGACCGCGACGGGGCCGTGGCCTATTCTTGACCCCATCATGTGGATGCGATTCCGTCCGTCGCTGCTCGTCGGCGCGCTCGCCCTCGTCGTCACGCTGTCGCTGGTGCTCGCCGCCGGCTGGCCGGGGCGCGACGCCTACCGCTACCTCAACGTGTTCCAGGAGGTCTGGAACCTGACCCGCGAGAACTACGTCGAGCCGGTCTCCGAGGACGACCTGCTCGAGGGGGCCTACCGCGGGATGGTCGCGTCGCTCGACGCCGCCAGCGCGTTTCTTGCCCCGGGCGAGGAGGTCGGCGTGCTCGAGCCGGCGGGACCCGGGCGGGCCGGGTTCGAGCTGCTCCCGTCGGGCAACGTGGCGGTGATCGTCCGCGTCGATCCGGGGTCCCCCGCCGCGGAGGCGGGGCTGCACCGCGGCGACCAGGTATGGCGCATCGGCGGCGAGCCGACGCGGCTCAAGAGCTGGCCCCAGCTCCGGCGCGCGGTGACCGGACCGGTCGGGGCCCGGCTCGATCTCGTCGTTCTCGACGGGCGTCGCTACCGGCTGCGCGAGCTGAGCCTCGAGCTCGCGGCGCCGGCCGACGGCGGGTTCCTGATCGACCGTCCGCGCGAGGGGCTGATCCGGCTGCGGATCACCGAGCCGGACCGCGTCGAGGGCGCCTCGCTGGCCGACGCGCTGCGGGCCGAGATGGCCCGCGCGCCCGCCACGTCGGTGCTTGTCGACCTGCGCGGGGCGGTCGGCCTCGACGTGGAGCGGGCGGGTGCGATCGCCGCGGCGCTGGGCAGCGCCGGTCCCGGGTTCCGGCTCGTGCCGCGCAGCGGACCGGAGCGGCGCATCGACGTGCCGGACCTGCCGTCGATCCAGCTCCCGGACGCTCGCTTCGTGCTGGTCGACGGCACGACGGCGGGCAGCGCCGAGGCGCTCGCGGCCCTGCTGCGCGAGCGCGATGCGGCCCGGCTCTGCGGGCGCGACACGTTCGGGCTCGGTGCGCTGCCGGAGCTGATTCCGCTCTCGCGCGGGGGCTTCCTGCTGCTGACCACGCGCCAGGTCGTCACCGCGCAGGGCACCTCGTGGGCGGACGACGGCCTCGCGGTCGACCGCCGGCTCGAGACGCGCGTCGCCCGCGGAGACGACGACGGCGACCCGCTGCTCGACGCGGCGCTGGACTGGATCGCCGCGGGGGCCCCGGAGCAGCCCGCGACGGGACGGACCGCCTCGGGCACCGGCGAACCGGCCGGCGTCGAATCGCGCTCCTGAGCCCCTCGCCTTCCTGTCCGCGCGGAACCTACATTCGGCCGGAGGGGGCCGGGTCCTGCCGGCGGAGCCATGCGTGGGGCTCGGCGGGCGCTACGAGATTCTCGAGGAGTGCGGGGAGGGGACCAGCGGCGTCGTGTTCCGCGCGCGGGAGCGCGCGACCGGACGCGAGGTCGCGCTGAAGGTCCTGCGCTGCGACGACGGCGTCGTCCCCGCGGAGCGGATCGAGCAGCTCCGCCGCGAAGGCGAGCTGCTGACCCGGCTGGATCATCCGGGAATCGTGCGCGTGCTCGACGTCGCGGTCGACGAGGACGGGGCGTGTCTCGTCACCGAGCTGGTCGACGGTCCGTCGGTGGCGACGCTGCTGCGGACGCGCGGCCGACTGTCGATCGCCGAGTCCGTCTCGATCGTCGCGCAGGCGGCGCGTGCGCTCGGTGCGGCCCACGCCCGCGGGATCGTCCACGGCGACGTCAAGCCGGCGAATCTGCTGCTCGCCGAGGGCGGGCGCGTGCTGCTCGCCGACTTCGGCCTCGCCCGCGACGGCTCCGAGGCGACCGGTCCGCGTGCACGGGACGCCGCGACGCCGGCATACGCCGCCCCGGAGCGGCTGCACGGGGGCAGCTGGGGTCCTGCGGCGGACATCTACGCGCTGGGGGTCGTGCTCTGGGAATGCCTGACCGGGACGCGCCCGGCGCCGGCATCCGGCACGGGGGCGGACGTGGCGGCCGACAGTCCGCCGGACGTTCCCGCGCCGCTGGTCGCCCTGTGCCGGCGGGCGCTTTCAGAAGATCCTGCGCAGCGACCGCACGACGCGCTCGCGTTCGCGCGCGAGCTCGAGTCGATCGCCACGGCGGGGGACGGCGAGGGGCTGCCCGCCCTGCCGGCGCCGGCTCGCGTCCCGCTCGAATCGCCGCGCGAGCGGACCCGCGCGGTGGACGGACGCGCGGCTCGCGGCACGCCGGTCGCCGTGCTCGCCGGCGCGGCGACCGGTGCGCTGCTGCTCGCCGCGGCGGCCCTGGCGCCGTCCCCCGCAGAGGGTCCGCCTGCCGGCATCGTGCGCCCCGCACGGGCCGTCCCGGCACCGGCCGCCGCCCCGGAGGCCGGGCCCGCGCGCCCGTCCGCAGAGACACCGGCGCCGGACCGGGCGGTTGCTCGCGCGACGCAGCCGGCCGCCCGGCGCGCGGCGCCGCGCCGCGCGGCGCGCGCGAGCAGGCCGCCGGCCACCGCGCCGCGCCG
>RFIB01000051.1 GCA_003695625.1 Acidobacteriota bacterium
ACACGCCGGTGAAGCCGCACCTGGCCGGCCACCGCGTCGACGAGCACGAAGTCGAGGTCGACCCCCGGCCGGCCGCGCGGCGAGGCGTCGGGCACCTCGTACTCCGAGCGCTCGTCCGGCAGCGGCACGAGTTCGCCTTCCGGGATCGGCAGGAACTCCCCCTCGTCGGGCGCGATGCCGCTGCGCGTGAGCACGGCGGCGGCGACGACCGTCGCGCCGTAGCGGGCGGCCAGTTCGCCCAGCCCGTCGACGTGCAGCGAGGCCCCGGCACGCAGCCGGCGCCCGCGCAGCTTCTCCGCAACAACCGTGCGGACTAGCCGGTCGGCGATCGCGGCGTCGTCGCCCTCCGGCCGCAGCGGCGCGATGTCGAGTCCGCGGCCGGCGAGCTGCTGGCGCAGCTGACGGAACAGCTCGGCGCGCGCCTCGTCGGCGAGCAGACGCACCCCCGCCCCGCCGATCCGGACGGCGGGCTCGATCAGCAGGATCCCGCCCCCGACCGCGCGCCGGCCCTCGAACACCGGCGCCGGTCCGCCGGTGCACGCCGCGAGCAGCGCGGCGAGCACGGCGGCGACGAGCCACGGGACGCGAAGCGTGCGTCTCATCGAGGTTCCTCCCGGCATTCCGCCGGATCCCGGGGCAGTATATAGACCCCCGCCCGGCCGGTCGGACGGTCCGACCGGACGCGGATCTCCGAGGAGCGACGACGACGATGGATGTCAGGGCGATTCTCGAGGAGCTCGAACTGGACGCCGACGTGCTCGACGGTGTCGGCGGTGCGCCGCACCGCGAGACCGCCGGCGGCGCCGAGAGCGTGTCGATCAATCCGGCAACGGGCGAGCCGATCGCCACGGTGCGCGGTCTCGACGCCGACGGTGTCGAGCGCGTCGTCGCCCGCGCGCAGCGCACGTTCGAGACGTGGCGCAGCGTGCCCGCGCCGCGGCGGGGCGAGCTGGTCCGCGACCTGGGCAACGCGCTGCGCGAGAAGAAGCAGGCGCTCGGCGCGCTCGTCTCGCTCGAGATGGGCAAGATCCTCCCCGAGGGTCTCGGCGAGGTCCAGGAGATGATCGACATCTGCGACTTCGCCGTCGGGCTCTCGCGCCAGCTCTACGGGCTGACGATGCCGAGCGAGCGTCCGGACCACCGGATCCAGGAGCGCTGGCACCCGCTCGGCCCGGTCGGCGTGATCACCGCGTTCAACTTCCCGGTCGCCGTCTGGAGCTGGAACGCGGCGATCGCCGCCGTCTGCGGCGACACGCTCGTCTGGAAGCCGTCGTCGGAAACGCCGCTGTGCGCGCTGGCCGTGCAGCGGATCTGCGACCGCGTGATGGAGGCGCACGATGCGTGGGGCGTGTTCAACGTCGCGATCGGGCCCGGGCGCGTCGTCGGCGAGGCGCTGATCCGCGACCGGCGCATCCCGCTCGTCTCGTTCACGGGCTCGTGCGAGATGGGCCGGCACGTGGCGACGGCGGTCGCCGACCGCTTCGGCCGCTCGATCCTCGAGCTCGGCGGGAACAACGCCGTGATCGTCCTCGACGACGCCGACCTCGAGATGGCCGCCCGGGCGATCACCTTCGGCGCGGTCGGCACCGCGGGCCAGCGCTGCACGAGCACCCGGCGCGTGCTCGCCACCCCCGGGATCATCGGCCCGCTGACCGAGCGGCTGCTCGAGATCTACGCCAAGGTGCCGATCGGCGATCCCCTCGACGAGTCGACGCTGATGGGGCCGCTGGTCAACGAGGCGGCGGTCGAGACGATGATGAAGGCGCTCGACGAGATCCGCCGCGACGGCGGCGAGATCCTGTTCGGCGGCCGGCGGCTCGACGGCCCCGGGTACTTCGTCGAGCCGGCGCTGGTCCGCGCGCGCGCCTCGATGCCGATCGTCTCGTGCGAGACGTTCGCGCCGATCCTGTACCTGATCGAGGTCGCCGACCTCGACGAGGCGATCGCGGTCAACAACGGCGTGCCGCAGGGCCTGTCGTCGGCGATCTTCACGACCGACTTCCGCGCCGCAGAGCGGTTCCTCTCCGAGCGCGGCAGCGACTGCGGGCTGGCCAACGTCAACACCGGCACCTCCGGGGCCGAGATCGGCGGCGCGTTCGGCGGCGAGAAGGAGACCGGCGGCGGCCGCGAGTCCGGCTCGGACTCGTGGAAGGCGTACATGCGGCGCCAGACGGCGACGATCAACTTCGGCACCGCGCTTCCGCTGGCCCAGGGGATCAAGTTCGGCGACTGATGGTACGATCAGACGAGTGACGGATTCCCCCGGGGCGGGGTGCCGGCCGGGCGCCCCGCCCCGTCAGGGCATGAACCAGGACACCCGGCCGGAAAGCAAGGAGGACGCACCATCCGGAGAGGACGATTCGGGCCCCAGGAACGGCAGGAGCCCCAGGTTCGCATCAACGAACGGATCAGGATCAGCCCGGTCCGGCTGATCGACGAAAACGGCCAGCAGGTAGGCGTGGTTCCGGTCGAGCAGGCCCGCGAGGCGGCTCGCGAGAAGGGGCTCGACCTGGTCGAGGTCGCCCCCGACGCCCGCCCGCCGGTGTGCCGGATCATGGACTACGGCCGGTTCCGCTACGAGCAGCAGAAGAAGGCCCAGGCCGCACGCAAGAAGCAGCACCAGGTCGAGGTCAAGCAGATCAAGTACCGGCCGGCGATCGACGACCACGACTTCGAGACCAAGACGAGCAAGGTCCGCAAGTTCCTCGAGGAGGGACACAAGGTCCGCGTGACGGTCATGTTCCGCCGCCGGGACATGCGCCGGCCGGAGAACGGCGAGATCGTGCTCGACCGCGTGATCGAGGCGATCCGCGACGTCGGACAGCCCGAGGACCGCTCGCGTCAGATGCTCGGGCGCGACCTGTCGGTCACCATCTTCCCGCTCAAGAAGAGGCAGGAGTCCGAGGCGGCCGAGGCCGAGGCGTAGTCGCGTCCGGCGCCTTGCTGCCGCCTACTTGCCGCCCGCCGGACGGGGCGTGGCCCACGCGTGGGCGACGAGCCGGGCGAGCGGCTCCGCCCCGGCGGCGCGCAGCCGCGAGAGCGTCGGGCCGTCGAGCCGCGCCATCAGGCGTGCGGCCAGCACATGGTCGCCCTCGACGCGTGCGACCCAGGCCCTGACGACGATCCAGGCCAGGCCGCGGTAGTCCTCGTCGACCGTCTCGAGCAGGCGTGCCGCACCGCGGGTGCGCCCCAGCGCCGCCTCGCGCGCCGCCTGCCGCACCGTGGCGGCCCAGCGCAGCCGGGCGAGGTGGGGCGCGACGGCGAGCAGCCGCCGCAGCCCGTCGCGCCCCTCGACCGCGCGGCAGGCCCGCTCGGCGGCGTCGATCGCCGGGCCGGCGAGCGCCTGGCGCGCCGCGCGCAGATCGCGCGGATCGAGCTGCTCGAGCGGGGCGCAGGCGTGGCGGTGCAGCGCGACGACCAGCGCGTCGAGTTCGCGGTCCTTCTCGGCGGTGGTGCGGGCGTCGCGGACCCGGCGCACCAGCCGCGCATCTCCGGTCAGCGCGGCGACGCGCTCGGCGAGATCGACCAGCTCGGCGTCGGCGCGCCCGCGGGCCCGGGACGGCCGGGGCGCCGGACGCGGCGGGGTCGTCTCGCGCCGCGCGGCGGCCGGCCGGCGGGACGGTGCCGCTGACGCCGCGGGCCGGGAGGCTGCGGAGGACGCGGCCTTGCGGCGCGGCGGCGCGGACCGCGGGGTCGTCCGGCGTGCGGTCGCCCGGGCCGGGACCGCCTCGGCCGCCCCGGTCAGCGCGGCGATCCGGTCCACGATCCCGGGGTCCGTGCCGAAGCGCCGGCCGCCGGCGTCGCGGCGCGCCTCGTCGGCCAGGCGCCGCGCCTCGGCCAGCGCCGCGGGGCGCGCCGGGGCCAGGCCGCGGCGCGAGAGTTCCCGGGGCAGACGCGTGGCCAGGCAGTCCAGCGCCCGCGGGATCTCCTCGCGCACCAGCCAGCCGCGCCACTGGTCGGACAGCCGGCCCGGCGCGAACAGGGCCTCGCCGCAGCCGCGCGGCACCTTGCCGACCGGCTTCCACGCCGCGAGCAGCAGCCGGCGCATGGCGGCGATCCCGGGCTGCGCGGCGAGCCAGTCGCGCCGCGCCCGGGCCGTCGCGAGCCGGGCCCGCGCCGCGACCAGATCACGCTCGGCCACGGCGCGCAGCCCCTTCTCGCGGGCCGTCGCCACGAGCCGGTCGACGAGCGCCTGGTCGTCGGGGTCGAGCACGGCGCCGGCGTCCTCGGCGGCGGACTCGTCGGCGAGCAGCGCGAGCTGGACCAGCCCGTCGTCGATCTCGGCGCGCCTGCGGTCGCGCTCCCACGCCGCGCGCTGGCGATCGTTCATCTCGCAGCGCTCCCCGGCGCGCAGCGCGTCGGCGAGCCGGTGCAGCCCGCGGGCCGCCGCGACGCGCGCCCCGGCGTCGGCCCGCGAGAACGCTGCGAGCACCTCGCGTCGTGCGGCGAGCCAGCGGCAGCGCAGATCGTCCTCGCACGGGTCGGTCAGCCCTCCGCGGCCGGCCTGGCGGCACCGGTCGGGCAGCTTGCGCCACGCGTCCTCGACGGCCGCGGGCACGCCGGAGCGGCTCGACAGCACGGTGGCCAGGTCGACCTGGCGCAGGGGCTCGGCGCTCTGGCGGTCGGCCGGATCCCTGAGCCCGAACCCGGCGCGGGCCGGCGCGACGAGCGCGGCGACGCACAGCACGAGCGCGGCGGCGGCCCCCGGCGCGCGGACGAACGCACGGCGACACGTCGGCCGATTCATCGCGGAGTCTCCGTCGCAAGGACCGGGTCGATCGCGATCAGCTCCTCGACCCCCTGCTCGACCTCCTCGACGCTCAGCGCGACCGAGGCGCGGTACAGCACCGCGGCGCGGTCGATCTCGCCGAGGATGTTGTCGAGGCGCACCGACAGCGCGGCGGCACCGGCGCCCTCGCCGGCGAGCTGCTCGAGCTGGTCGAGCGCCTGCTCGGCGATCTCGTCGGCGCGCCGGGGACGCCCGCCGCGGGCGACGACGTCCGCGCGCAGGCCGACCATCCGCGTGCGCTCCGCCTCGGCGAGTGCGGCCAGCCGGCGGGAGAGCAGCACGTCGACCTCCTCGACCGCGCGCCCGCCGTCACGCGCATCGATCAGCAGCCTGACCGCCGCGCGCAGCCCCTGCTCACGCTCGGCCGCGGCGACCCGCTCGCGGAGCGCCGCGAGCGCCGGATCCTCGCGGAGCGCGAGCACGAGCGCGACCGCGAGCAGTCCGAGGATCACCGCGGCCAGCGCCACGCCGGAGAGCACCTGGCGCGAGGGAAGCCGGCGCACCGAGAGCTGCCGGCGCGAGGCACGGCGCGCCGCCTCGAGCAGCGGTCCCGCCTCCTGCTCGGCGCCGAGCCGGATCGCCTCGCGGCAGCAGGCGACGGCGCCGAGGGTGTCGCCCCGCTCGAGCATCGAACGCGCCTTGCCGAGCTGCTCGGCGACACGCCGCTCGAGCCGCGCCAGGGCGTCCGCGGCGCGCAGCGCGTCCGGCTCGACGGGCGATCCGCCGTCGCGCTGCCATTGCTCGAGCGCCGCGCGCAGCGTCGGCAGGTGGTCCGACACGATCGCCGCGCGCAGCGACGCGGTCGACAGCGCCTCGCGCGGCTCGCGCGCGCCGGCGCCGAGCCCCGCCAGCGCCGAACTGTCGCGCGCCTTGAGATCCTCGGGATCGCCGGCGGCGATCCCCCACCCCGCGACGGCGAGCCCCTCGTCCCCGACGACGACCAGCTCGGGTGCGAGCGCCCCGTGCGCCCACCCGAGCCGGTGCGCCTCGCGCACCCGCTCCTCGAGCCGCGCGCACGGCCCGGCGGCCGCCTCGCGGCCGGCGGCGATGCGGTCGGCGAGCAGCGCGCCGTCCGGCAGTTCGTCGAGCACGATCCGCCCCAGCCGCTCGTCGCGCAGCACGCGGCGGACGGTTCCCCAGAACGCCGCCTGCTCCTCGTCGACGGCCGGCTCGCCCGCCTCGCCGGGCGCGCGCGCGGCGATCGCCAGGCCGGCGCCGTCCTCGGCGCGCAGCAGGTGGAACGCGACCCCGCCGTGCTCGCCGAGGCTGCGCTCGACGCGCCACGAGCCGGCGATCGCCGTGCCGGGAGCGAGATCCTCGCCGGTCTCGAGCTCGGGCAGGGTGATCAGGTCGTCTTCCGCCACGGGACGGTCCTCCGCAGGGAATCTATGTCCCGGCCGCGGAGAATCCACGGCACGGCCCGGGCGGCACCGGGAAGCCTCAGCGGGTGGCGAACGGGATGCCGGACGGGCCGGGGCCGCCGCAGAGCCGCTCGTGCTCGAGCAGCGCGTAGCGGTCGGTCATCCCGGCGAGATAGTCGCAGGCGACGCGCCGCGGGCCGGCCTCGGCGATCCGCCGGCGGAACCGCGGCGGCATCTCGTCGGGGCGCGCGACGTAGACCTCGAACAGCTCGACGAGGACGGTGCCGAGGAACTGCTTGACCTCGGCGATGCGCGGGTGCGCGTACAGCCTGTCGCCGAGGTAGCTCTTGAGCCGGCGGTTGGCCTCGGCGACCGGCGCCGACAGCCCGGCGAGCCACTCGGGCCGGGCGCGGACCTCGTCGACGTCGCGGATCCCGAGCTCGCGCAGCCGCGTGCCGGTGGTCGCGACGAGGTCGGACACGAGCCGGTCGATCACGCGGCGCAGCGCGATCTTGATCCACATCCACGGGTCGTGGGACGGGTGCTCGCGCGCCGCGGCACGGTACGGCTCGCCGAACAGCGGGACGGCGTCGGCCAGCTCGTCCGCGTCGAGCAGCCGCGACTCGAAGCCGTCCTCGAGATCGTGGTGGTTGTAGGCGATCTCGTCCACGATGTCGATGATCTGCGCCTCGATCGGCGGCGGCACGTCGGGCAGGTACTCGACGGCCTCGGGCCAGCGGGAAGCATCGGGCGGGCCGGAATGCTTGACGATCCCCTCGCGCACCTCCCACGTCAGGTTGAGGCCGGTGAACTCCGGATAGCGCTCCTCGAGCTGCTCGACGATCCGCAGCGTCTGCCGGTTGTGGTCGAAGCCCCCCTCGTCGGCGAGCAGCGGCGAGAGCACCTCCTCGCCGAGGTGGCCGAACGGCGTGTGGCCGAGGTCGTGGGACAGCGCGAGCGACTCGACGAGGTCGGGCTCGAGTCCGAGCGCGCGCGCGACGGTGCGCCCGATCTGGGCGACCTCGATCGAGTGCGTCAGCCGGTTGCGGTAGTGGTCGCCCTCGTGAAAGACGAACACCTGCGTCTTGTACTCGAGCCGCCGGAACGCGCGGCAGTGGATGATCCGGTCGCGGTCCCGCGCGTACGGCGGCCGGTAGGCGTGCTCCGGCTCCGCGTGCCGTCGCCCGCGGGAGCGCGCGGCGCGCTGGGCCCAGGGAGCCAGTCCGTCCGGCCCGCGATCGATCCTCATCGGGCCGATCGTACCCGATCGGAACGCAACCGGCCGGGCGCGCGGGCCCGGCCGGAGCGGATGCGGGATCGCCCCGCCTCGTCGGGCGGCGCGTGCCGCCCGCGATGCGGAGCTACTTGTTCTTCTGGTACCACTCGGCGTTGATGCGGATGTAGTCCTTCCACTTCTCCGGAAGGTACTCCTCCTCGAAGATCGCCTCGACCGGGCACTCGGGCTCGCAGGCGCCGCAGTCGATGCAGGTCTCCGGGTCGATGTAGAGCATCTTCTCGGTCTCGAACTCCGGCTCCTCGGGAGTCGGATGAATGCACTCCACCGGGCAGACCGCGACGCAGGACGCGTCCTTGGTCCCGATGCAGGGCTCGGCGATCACGTAGGCCATCGGGTCCGTCTCCTCCGGCAGCGCGGCACCGCCGCGCCGGGGACCGGATCATGCCGAAAGGCCGGCCGCCGGGCAAATGACCGGCCGGTCAGCCGCCGCGGCCGACGCGGTAGCGCAGGAACAGCTCGCCGCCGGCGCGCTCGAGCTCGAGCAGCTCGAGGTGGCGCCGCCGGGCGACCGGCAGGCCGCGTCCCTCGACGGCGGTCGGCGCGTCCCGACCGCCGAGCAGCACGGGACACACGGTGACGCACAGCTCGTCGAGCAGGTCCTGCTCGACGAAGCCGGCGAGCGTCTCGCCGCCCCCCTCGACGAGCACGCGGCGCACGTCGCGGCGCGCCAGCTCGTCGAGCAGCTCGTCGAGCGCGACATCGCGCTCGCCGCAGCGGACGATCTCGAGCAGGCCCTGCCGGACCGCGGTCTCGAGCTCCGGGGACGGCGCCGGGGCGTCGCGGGGCATCGCGAGCAGGCGCCCGCCGGCCGGCTCGCGCAGCACGCGCGCGTCGGCGGGAATCCTCCCGCTGCGCGAGACGACGACGACCAGCGGCTGCTCCGGGCGGCCGAGTTCGCGACGCCGGTGTCGCCGCGCCGGATCGCGCACCCGGAACGGCGGATCCTCGGCGCGGATCGTGCGCGCGCCGACGACGAGGGCGTCGGCCTGCGCGCGCAGCGCGTCGAGCCTGTCGCGGTCGAGCCGGCTCTGAAACCCCCCTCCCTCGCGCCGGGCCGAGTCGATCTTGCCGTCGGCGCTGACCGCCACGCAGCCGACGACCTCGACGCGGCGTGATCCGCGTCCGCGGGCGGTCATCGCTCCCTCGGTGTGCCGTCCCAGCCCTCGATCACGTCCGCGATCCGCTCCGCGGCGCGGCCGTCCCACAGCGCCGGCCGGCGCCCGCGCGGGACCTCGCCGGCGAGGATCGCGCGCGCGCGGCGCAGCAGGCGGTCGGCGTCCTGGCCGACGAGCTCGTTGGTGCCCTCGTCGACGGTCACCGGCCGTTCCGTGTTCGGACGCAGCGTCAGGCAGGGCACGCCGAGCGCGGTCGTCTCCTCCTGGACGCCGCCCGAGTCGGTCAGCACGAGCTGCGCGTGCGCCATCAGGTCGAGGAACTCGAGGTAGCCGAGCGGATCGACGAGGCGCAGGCCCGCGGGAAGCTCCTGCCGGGCGCCGCGCCACCGGTCGAGCGCGGGACGCGTGCGGGGATGGACGGGAAACACGACCGGCCGGTCGGCGGCCAGCCGTGCCAGCGCGTCCATCAGCGGGTCGAACACCGCCGCGTCGTCGACGTTGGCCGGACGATGCATCGTGACCAGCACGTACCCGCCGGCGGCGAGGCCGAACGCCTCGACCGCGCCGGTCTGCCGCGCGCGCGGCAGGTGCGCCTCGAGCGTGTCGATCATCACGTTGCCGACGAAGTGGACGTGCCGCGGGTCGACGCCCTCGCGGCGCAGGTTGCGTGCGCCGCTCGGCTCGGACGTGAACAGCAGGTCGCTCAGCGCGTCGGTGACGAGCCGGTTGATCTCCTCGGGCATCGAACGGTCGAACGAGCGCAGACCGGCCTCGACGTGGGCCAGGCCGACGCCGGGGATCTTCTTGGCGACCAGCGCGCACGCGGCGGTGCTGTTGACGTCGCCGACGACCACGACCAGATCCGGCCGCCGGTCGAGAACGACCGGCTCGAAGCGGCGCATGATCTCCGCCGTCTGCAGCGCGTGACTCGCCGAGCCGACCTCGAGGTTGATCTCGGGCTCCGGAATCCCGAGCTGATCGAAGAACAGCCGGCTCATCGCCTCGTCGTAGTGCTGTCCGGTGTGGACCAGCACGGTCTCGATCGAGGACCGCGCGGCGAGCGCGCGATGCACCGGCGCGATCTTCATGAAGTTCGGCCGCGCGCCGGCGACGAGCATCACCCGGCGGCGCTTCATCCGCGGGCGCTCCGGGCACGCGCGGAGCGCGCGGGGCGCGTGCGGGGAGCGGCCGAGCCGGCCGACGGACACAGCGCGGCGAGCGCGCACTCGCCGCAGCGCGGGGCGCGCGCGTCGCACACGCGCCGGCCGTGCCAGATCAGCGCGTGGCTGGCGAATCCCCAGCACTCGGGCGGCAGCATCGCGGTCAGGTCGTCCTCGATGCGGCGCGGATCGCGGCCCTGCGACAGCCCGAGCCGCCGCGCGAGACGCTGGACGTGCGTGTCGACGGCGAGGGCCGGCTCGCCGAACGCGCTGCTCAGCACGACGCTGGCGGTCTTGCGCCCGACGCCGGGAAGCTCCTCGAGCGCCTTGCGGTCGCGCGGGACGCGCCCGCCGTGCCTGTCGACCAGGCGGCGCGCCGCGCCGACGATGGCGCGCGCCTTGTTGCGGTACAGGCCGATCGACGCGATCAGCGGCTCGACCTCCGCCGGGTCGGCGGCGGCGAGCGCCTCGGCATCGGGCCAGCGCGCGAACAGCGCGGGGGTCACGCGGTTGACCGCGCGGTCGGTCGTCTGGGCGGAGAGGATCGTCGCCACGAGCAGCTGGAACGGATCGCGGTGCTCGAGCTCGCACTCGGCCTCGGGATAGAGCCGGGCCAGGGTCTCGACGATCCGGCGCGCACGCCGCCGGCGCTGAGTGTCGGTCTCCTCGGGCGTGACGCGGCTCACCGGCGGCTCCTCGGCTGTTGGGGACGGTGCGCGAATCTACCCGGATCGTCCCGGCCGGGCCACCGCGGCGGATGGCAGACTGTCGGCGATGTCGCAGTTCGCGCGGTTCCTGCTGGCGCTGCTCGCCGTCGCCGCGGCGAGCCTGGGGACGGCGTGGCTCGTGCTGAACCGCGCGGTCGATCGCGCCGCGCACGCCGAGCGCGCGGCGCGCGCGGCGGAGATCGCGCGGCGGATCGGCGAGGCGCTCGAGCGCGAGCCGGACCTCGGTCCGGTCGTCGCACGCTGGGCGGACACCGTCTCCCAGGCCGTCGCCGCCGCCGGGCTCCGCGCGGCCGCGGACAGGACCGCCGCCGCGGCCCGGGACGCGGGACTCGACGGCTGGCTGGTCGTGGGCCTGGGGACCGACGGGCGCCTCGCGGGTGGCGCGCTCGCGCCGCGGAGCCTGCCCCCCGGGGGTGTCGGCGAGGGCGACACCTGGTGGGACGAGCGGGGCGGCACGCTCGTGCGATGCGCGGCGAGCCTGCGCCGGACACCGGCGGCGGGCGGCGGCACGCGCCTCGCGCTGGTCGGCTGCCGCCAGATCGCGCCCGGAGAGCTGGCCGGAGCGATCCGCCGCCGGCACGCCGGCGACGTCGCGCAGGTGTCGGTCTCGATCCGGTCGCCGGGACGCGCTCCCGGGACCGTGGCACCGGGGCGGATCGTCGTGCCGGTGCGCGGTCGCCGGGGCACCGTCGCCGAGGTGGAGGCCGAGCTCGCGTCGCCGGCCGGTGAGGCATCGTTCGCCGACCGCCTGCGCACCGCGCTGTGGGGCGGGCTCGCCGCCGGAGCGCTCGTCGCGCTCGGGCTGGCCGGCCTGCTCGCCGCCGGCACCTCCGCGCCGCTGCGGCGCCTGGCGCGGGCCGTCGACGGCATCACCGAGCGGGGGCTCGAGCCGACGCCGATGCCGCGTGCCGGTGGCGAGGCGGGGCGCCTGGCGCGGGCGATCGACCGCATGATCGCCACGGTCCACCAGGAGCGGCTGCGGCGCCGGGACGCCGAGCGGCGCGCCGCATGGCGCGAGGTGGCGCGGCGCGTGGCCCACGAGGTCCGCAATCCGCTGACGCCGATCCGGCTGGCTGTCGACAACCTCCGGCGCGCCGCGTCGCGGGGTCCCGACGCGCTCGATGCCGTGCTCGCCGAGGAGACCGACGCGATCCGGGAGGAGGTCGCCCGGCTCGAGCGGCTGGTGCGCGAGTTCGCCGACTACGCCCGGCTGCCGGCACCCGATCCGCGGCCGGTCGACCTCGCCGCGCTGGCACGCCGGGCGATCGCGGGGCAGATCCCCGAGGACGGCCGGGTCCGGCTCGAGCTGGACGGCGGGGACGCGCTGCCCCCGGTGCTCGCCGACCCCGACCTGCTGGCCCAGGCGCTGGCCAACCTGGCGCGCAACGCTGTCAGCGCGCTCGGGGAGCGCGGCGGAACGATCCGGGTCACGCTCGGCGCGTCCGCCGGGTGGGCGACCCTGCGCATCGCCGACGACGGTCCGGGGATCCCGCCGGAGCTCGCCGGGCGGGTGTTCGAGCCGTACGTCAGCGGCGGCGGCGGCAGCGGCCTGGGGCTGGCGATCTGCCGCCGGATCGTCGAGGAGCACGGCGGGACGATCGTCGCCGAGTCGCCGCCGGAGGGCGGAACGGCGTTCGTGGTCGGGCTTCCCGCCGCGAAATCGTAGCCAGAGCGAACAAAGTCTGAATCAGGCGCTACAATGCAGCCTCGGGGGAAGCGAGGAGGTCGACCGGTGGCGGACACCGCTTCCTTGAAGGCTCGCATCCTGGTGGTCGACGACGACCCGGTCACGCAGAGGATGCTCGACCGGCTGCTGCGCGATCGCGGCTTCGAGGTCGTCACGGCAGCGTCGGCGGACGAGGCGCGGGCCCGGCTCGAGAGCAGCCCCGTCGATCTCGTGCTGCTCGATCTGGGCCTGCCCGACGAGGATGGGATCGCGCTCTGCCGGCAGATCCGGGCCCGGTGGCTGATGCCGCTGATCATGATCACGGCGCGGTCCGGGCCGGACGAGAAAGTGCGCGGGCTCGAGGTCGGCGCGGACGACTACGTCACCAAGCCGTTCGATCCGGACGAGCTGGTCGCCCGCATCCGCGCCCAGCTCCGGCGCACCCGCGAGTGGGGAGACGCGGGGGCCCGCGGCGGCCGGCTCGATATCGGCGGCGGGATCGAGATCGACTTCGACGACCGCGATGCGCGCCGCCAGGGCGAGCCGGTGGGGCTGACCGGGCGCGAGTTCGACGTGCTCGCGTTCCTGGCGCGCTACCCGAACAAGGCGATCTCGCGCGAGACGCTGTTCGAGTCGGTCTGGGGCTACCAGGAGAAGTTCAACACGAACAGCCTCGACGTGATCGTCTACCGGATCCGCCACAAGCTCGAGGACGATCCGTCACGGCCGCAGCGGCTCGTCACGGTGCGCGGGTTCGGCTACAAGCTCTCGCTGATGGAAGGCGTCGAGACCCCGCGCTGAGCGAGTCGCCCCGTCGCGGGCCCGTGCGGGCGGGAAATGCGGGAGGCTCGCCGCGCCGGTCCTGCTCCGGCACCTGCCGGAGCAGCCCCGATGGACCTGCGCGACGCTCCTCCCTTCTCCTTCCCGGGGGTCGGATCGGCCGCCTGCCCTGTCGCCCTCGGCGGCGGCGGACCTCAGCGGGCGATCATCCGCTCGAACCCCCACATGCCGATCAGCAGTCCGGCCAGCGTGCCGGCGCCGGCGACGACGGCAGGCGTCCAGGGCTGGTCGGCGATGACCGCGGCCGCGACGAGCCCGCAGAGCACGGCGAGCGCCGCCCAGCGCGCGCCCCGCGCCGAACCCGCTACCGTCTGATGACTCGCTTCTCCGGCCATGCGACACTCGCTCCGTGCAGCCGCCGCCGCCCCCTCCTGCCTTTCTATTTGGCAGCAGGAATGAACGCCGCGGCAAGCGTGTCGCAAATGAACAGCGGATTAACCAGGGAGAAAATCGGGTGAGCCGGGTCCTGATCGTCGACGACGAGCCGGGCGTCCGGAGCGCGCTGGCCCGGACGCTGCGGTCGGAGGGTTTCGACACGGTCGAGGCCCGCGACGGCGTCGAGGCGGTCTCGCGCCTGCGGCGGGGCGGGATCGACGCGGTGCTGCTCGACCTGACGATGCCGCGTCTCGGCGGCCTCGAGGTGCTCGACGCGCTGGCCGAGGAGCAGGGCGCGCCCCCTGCGCTCGTGCTGACGGCGCACGCCAGCCTGGACAACGCGGTCGAGGCGCTCCGGCGCGGCGCGGTCGACTTTCTGGAGAAGCCGGTGACGGCCGACGTGCTGCTGCATCGGCTCGGGCGCGCGCTGGCCGAGGCGCGACGACGCGCCGAGCAGGTCGACGCGGAGTCCCCGACGGATCCGCTGGACGCGATCGTCGGCACGAGTCCCGCGATCGAGGAACTCAAGCGGACGGTCCGCAGCGTCGCCGCGACGCCGGCGCGCGTGCTGATCCTCGGCGAGAGCGGCAGCGGCAAGGAGCTCGTCGCGCGCGCAATCCACGGTCTGTCGGCGCGCCGCGACGGACCGCTGGTCCGCGTCAACTGCGCGGCCGTCCCGGACGAGCTGTTCGAGGCCGAGCTGTTCGGGCACGTCAAGGGGGCATTCACCGGAGCGACGCAGCACCGGCGCGGGCGGTTCGAGCGCGCGTCCGGCGGGACGCTGTTTCTCGACGAGATCGGCGAGGTGCCGCTCGGCGTGCAGCCGAAGCTGCTGCGCGCGCTCGAGGACGGCGAGATCGAGCGGGTCGGCGCCGAGGAAGGGACGGCGGTCGATGTCCGGATCGTCGCCGCGACGAACCGCGACCTCGGTCGCGAGGTGGCGGCGGGACGGTTCCGCGAGGACCTGTACTACCGGCTCGAGGTGGTGACCCTGCGCGTCCCCCCGCTGCGCGAGCGCGCCGGGGACGTCGGACCGCTGTTCGGGCACTTCCTCGCCCGTGCCGCCGCCGAGATCGGGCGGCCCGCACCGGAAGTGACCCGGGAGGCGGCCGCGCGGCTCGAGCGCGAGCCGTGGCCGGGCAACGTGCGCCAGCTCCGGAATCTCGCCGAGCGGATCGTGATCATCGAGCCGCCGGGCGCGGTGATCGACGGGCGGGCGGTGGCGCGGCGCCTGGCCGGCGGTCCGGCGGGTCCGGGGCCTGCCGGGGGCGCGGTGCCGACGAGCGGCCGGCTCGCCGACGCGGTGGCGGCGTTCGAGCGGGCGTTCATCGCGGCGGCGCTGGCCCGGCACGGCGGGAACGTCAGCGCGGCGGCGCGGGAGCTGGGGTTCGACCGGAGCGCGCTGCACCGCAAGATCAAGGCCCTGGGTATCCCCCGCAACGTGTAGCGAAGATTGCGCCCGGCCACCGCGCGGGGCCGATCCACAGCGCCCCGCGTCCGTCCCGCATCGGCAACCCGCTGCGCACATTGAACCTGCGGCGCGGCCCCGGGGCCCGAACCGCGGTCGCGACCGGCACCGCGCAGCCAGGCGCAATCTTCGCGACACGTAGGGGGGGAGGAACAGGGTGTTGCCGTGTGGCCACACCCCCACCCCGTCACGCATCCCGTGCGGACAGGCACATCCCCCCTGTCTTCAGCAACTTCCGACGTGCACGCCCGTCGCGGTACCGGGGGCACGGATCGTGCGACCACTCCCCGGCGCGGGCCCCCCTGAATCGCCCGCGAAAGGAGGCACGATGATCCGCACCACCCTTCCCCGCCTGATCGCGATCCAGCTCGCCCTGCTCGGCATCGCCGCCTGCACGGTCGAGGAGCCCGCGCGGGCGCCGGCCGAGACCGCCGCACGCCACGTGCCGGCCCCGGTCGACGCTCCCGGCGGCGAGACCGTCCCGGCCGCGACGGCTCCGCTCGTCGAGCAGGTCTCCGTGACGGCGAGCCCCACTGTCGACGCGGAGCGCACCGTGGACGACGCGACGGAGCCCACCGAGACCACCCCCGAGCCGCTGCCGGACGACCTCGTCGCGGCCGGGCGCCGGGCCTGGGCCGAGGGTGACCGCGCGCGGGCCGCAATGCTGCTCGAGGCCGCGGTGGAGCGCGGCGAGGCCGATGACTACGACCGCTACCTGCTCGGACTGGCCTACTGGAAGACCGGCCGGCTCGACCAGGCGGAAGCTGTCCTGGTCGACCTCGCCTGGTCGATGGACGGCTTCGTCGGCGCTCCGCTCAACCTGGCCCGCGTGCGCCTCGATCGCGGCGACGTCAAGGGCGCGCAGGACGCCGTCGAGCGCGCCCTGGCGATCGCGCCCGACGCGGCCGACGTGCTCAACGTGCTCGGGCGCGTGCATCTGGCGCGCGGCGATCTCGACGCGGCCGCGGACGCCTTCCGCCGCGCGATGGAGGCCGATCCGGCCAATCCGTGGCCCGCGAACAATCTCGGCTACGTGCACCTGATCGTCGGCGAGGCGCGCAAGGCGTCCGGGCTTTTCGAGCAGGCGGTCGCGGCGGACCCCGGTCTGGCGGTCGCGTGGCACAACCTCGCGCTGGCGCGCGAGCAGGCAGGTGACCTGCCGGGCGCGCGCGATGCGGCCCGGACGGCGGCGGAGCTGCGCGGCGAGGAACGCGATCTCGCCACGCTCGCCCGCCTCGAGGCGCTCGTCCCGGCCGGCGCGGCTCCCGACGCGGTCGCCGAAGCGGCACCCGACGCGGACACGGACGCCAGCGCCCAGGTCGTCGCCCTCGGCAGGACCGACGGTGGCGACGAGTGACGCCGGTGCGCCGGGTGACCGGCACGACGCGGGGCGGGCGGCGCACGGGCGATCGCCCGCCCCGCCCCGTGTGCGCCGGCCCGGCGCACGGTCCGTCGAGTGACACGTCCCGCAACTCGGCCCAGAATGCGGCGGTCCGGCCGGGCGACATCGTCCGCGTGCCACGGAGGACCGCAGATGCCGCGACGTCTGATCGCGCTCGAGGGAAACACGCAGCGTCTCGACGGCGGCGCGATGTTCGGCAACTGCCCGCGCGCACTCTGGGAGCGCTGGATCGCGCCGGACGATCGTCACCGCATCCCGCTGGCGTGCCGCGGACTGCTCGTCGACGAGGGCGACCGGCTCGTCCTGTTCGAGACCGGCGTCGGCGCGTTCTTCGAGCCCAAGCTGCGCGACCGCTACGGCGTGGTCGAGGACCGGCACGTGCTGCTCGACAGCCTCGCCGCGCACGGCCTGTCGCACGAGGACGTGCAGGTCGCCGTGCTCAGCCACCTGCACTTCGATCACGCCGGCGGACTGCTGACACCGTACCGTGACGGCGCGCAGCCGGAGCTGCTGTTTCCCCGGGCGCGCTTCGTCGTCGGTCGCCGGGCGTGGGAGCGGGCCCGTGCGCCGCACCCGCGGGATCGCGCCTCGTTCATCCCCGAGCTGCCGGAGCTGCTCGAGCGCAGCGGCCGCCTCGAGATCGTCGACGGCGAGCGCGCGGAGAGCCTCGGCCCCGGCTACCGTTTCTTCGTCAGCGACGGGCACACGCCGGGGATGCTGGTCTCGGAGATCGACACCGGACGCGGACCGCTCGTGTTCGCGGCGGACCTGATCCCCGGGCGCCCGTGGACGCACCTGCCGATCACGATGGGCTACGACCGGTTCGCCGAACGGGTGATCGACGAGAAGCGCGAGCTGCTCGACGACCTCCACGCCCGTCGCGGCGCGCTGTTCTTCACGCACGACGCGACGACGCCGTTCGCGCGGCCGGCGCGGGACGAGCGGGGCAGGTTCCAGGCGGTGCCGGTCGACGCCGGCGGATTCGGAGGCTGACCGCGATGGGCGTCCGGCTGACGCTGCATCCCGAGACGCCGCAGCAGCGTTTCATCCGGCGCGCCGGCGAGGTGCTGCGCGAGGGCGGCGTGGCGATCGTGCCCACCGACAGCTCGTACGCGCTGGTCGCCGAGCCGCGCTCGAAGGCCGCCCTCGAGCGGATCGCCCGCCTCAAGCGGTTCCATCCGGAGCGCAAGCTGTTCAGCCTGCTGGTGCCGGACCTGGCCGAGATCGCGACGTACGCGCTGGTCTCGAATCGTGCCTACCGGATCCTGCGCCATTTCCTGCCGGGGCCGTACACGTTCGTGCTGCCGGCCTCGCGCCAGGTGCCGAAGGTGCTCCAGACGAAGCGCAAGACGATCGGGCTGCGCGTGCCCGACGAGCCGATCTCGCGGCAGGTGGCCCGCGAGGCGGGAGGCGCGCTGCTGGCGACGACGGCGCGGCTTCCCGACGACGAGTACCCGCTTGCCGACCCCGACGAGATCGAGCGCAGGCTCGGCCCGCACGTCGACCTGTTCCTCGATCACGGCTGGGGGGGCGTCGTCCCGACGACGCTCGTCGACCTCTCGGACGGCGACGAACCGGTCCTGCTGCGCGAAGGAGCCGGAGACCCGGAGCCGTTCCGGAGCTAGAGCGTCGCCTCAGCGCACCCGGTGCCCGCTGACGTACGCCGCCTCGAACAGGCCGTTCCATCCATCCTCCCGGCCGCGGCGCAGCAGGGCGCGGATCGCGCCCCGCGGCGTCCGCACGCGCGGCGGGGCCTCGGCGACGACGAGAAAGTCCGCCTGCCGGCCCGGGACGAGGGCCCCGCGCTCGGCGCCGTAGCCGAGCGCGTCCGCTCCCGCGAACGTCGCGCGCCAGTACGCCTCCTGCTCGTCGACCCGCACCTGCCCGCGATGCACTTCGAGGAACGTGTCGATCACGTGAAGCAGGCTCAGCTCGGGCGCAGCGCCGACGTCGCTCGCCAGACACCAGCGGACGCCCCGCGCGCGCAGGCGCTCGAGCGGCATGCGCCCGCTGCCGAGGGCGCGGTTCGACGCCGGACAGTGCGCGATCACCGTACGCGAGAAGGCGAGCAGGCCGAGCTCCGTGTCGTCGAGGTGGATTCCGTGCGCGAGCACGGTGCGCGGCCCGAGCAGTCCGGCACGCTCGTAGACCTCCGTGTAGCTCGGCTCCCCCGTCGACGCGAGCACGGCGGCGACCTCGTCCTTCGTCTCGGCGATGTGTCCGAGGACGAACGCCCGGTGAGAGCGGGCCAGCTCGCCGCACCGGGTCAGCAACGCGGGACTCGCGGCGAGCACGAAGCGCGGCACCACGGCGGCGTCGCGCGCGAAGCGCCGGAACAGCCGCTGCTGGATCTCCTCCCAGCGTTCGACGGGCGCGAGCAGGTCCGCGGGCGCCCCGGTGTCCATCAGCGACGGACCGCAGCGGCACGGCACGCCCCGGCGCCAGGCCTCCTCCAGCGCGCAGACCGCGGACGTCTCGGACGGCGCGGCGAAGATTCCGGCCCCGAGGGTGCCCGCGGCGAGCAACGCCTCGAAGAACGACTCCGCTGCGCCGCGGGCGACCGCGGGGTCGCGATGGCGCGCCTCCTCGGGAAAGACGCGCCGCTCGAGCCAGGTCAGCAGGGGCTCGCGGTAGCGGCCGGCCAGCTCGAGCTGCGGCAGGTGGACGTGGGGATCCCAGAAGCCGGCCAGCAGCATCGCGCGCGGCGAGCCCGCGACGAGCCGCGCCTCGGCGAACTCCGCGGTGGCCGGTCCGGCGTGGAGCAGCGCTCCGGTCGACGTCCAGACCAGCATCGCGTCGGGCGTGAGCGTGACGCGGCCGTCGGGATGTCCGGTCAGCAGCAGCCGTCCACGCGCGGCGAACGTGTCGCTGGCCTTCTCGTCACGGGCCGCGGGAAACGCGGCGCTCACGGCTCCGTCTCCGGATCGTCGGGAAGCAGCGTGCCGCGGCCGAGAATGTCGCCGGGATCGAGCGCGCGCTTGATCTGCCACATGCGCCGGATGACCCGGCGCGGGTACTGGAGCACGAGATACCGGGCCTTGGTCTTGCCCAGGCCGTGCTCGCCCGAGATGCTGCCGCCCAGCGCCACGGCGATCTTCAGCAGCTCGCCATAGAGCGCGAGCGCGCGCTGCTGTTCCCCGGCATCCCGCGGCACGATGTTCACGTGCACGTGATCGTTGCCGACGTGGCCGAACTCGACGTGCTCGAACTGCTCGCGCTCCAGACGCTCGCGGTAGCGCGCGAGCATCTCGGGCAGCCGCCCCCGCGGCACCGCGGTGTCG
>RFIB01000314.1 GCA_003695625.1 Acidobacteriota bacterium
GCTCCTCGGGCAGGCGCGCGCGGGCCGGCCGTTCTGCGCACCGCTGGGGGCCGAGGTGGACGAGTTCAGCATCGAGCCGGGCGCCTACGAGTTCGTCGTCGTCGGCGCGGACGAGATCCTCGCGCGCCGCGCGTTCGTGGTGCGGTGAGCGCGCCGGCCCGCATCGGCACCGTGGCCCTGGCCCTGCTGGCACTTGCCGGCAGCGCGTCGGCAGGCGAGCTGGTCGTCACGGTCTACGAGGTCGAGGGCCGGACCGCACGCGACGTGCTGCCCGGCGCGACGGTCTCGCTGATGCGCGGTGCGGGAGACCCGCTCGCCAGCACGATCACCGACGAGCGCGGGCGCGCGGTGTTCGAGAATCTCGCGGCCGGGGGCGACTACCGGGTGATCGCGAGCATGCCCGGCTACGCGGCGGTGCGGCTCGAGCAGATCTCCGTGCCGGAGACGGGCCGCGCCGAGGTCGCCGTCGGTCTCGCCCCCGGGATCGGCGAGCAGGTCACCTCCCGCGCGGGCCGGACCCGCGTCGACCTCGAGCGCGGGGCCGTGCGCGACACCCGGGTGTCGAGCGACCTGTTCGCCGACCTGCCGATCTACGGCCGCGAATACCAGAAGGTGCTCGACATCGCCCCCGGCGTACAGGACACCAACGACGACGGCAATCCGAACGTCCACGGCTCGCGCGAGCGCGACTTCCGGCTGACCGTCGACGGCGTGAGCAACGTCGATCCGCTGACGGGCAAGTTCCTGTCCTACGTCAACCCGGATGCGATCGAGGAGATCGAGATCGTCGATGCCGGCGCCGACGCGTCGTTCGGCGGCGCGGTCGGCGGCTTCGGGCGGATCGTGACCAAGTCGGGAAGCAACGAGTTCGAGGGCTCGTTCAGCCTGTTCTACCAGGACAGCCTGTTCGACGGCGACGGTGCCGGAGGGGCGGGCTCGCTCGAGTTCCGCACGTTCCAGCCGTCGCTGTACCTGTCGGGACCGCTGGTGCGCGACCGGGCATGGTTCCTGATCGCCCACGAGCTGGTCGACAAGCAGACCCCGATCGACGTCGTCGCCGGGCGCAGCTTCGTGCAGGAGGTCGAGGCGCTGCGCGGGCTGGACAAGCTGACGTGGCAGCTCGGCCCGCATGACCGGATCAGCCTGCAGTTCGCCACCGACCCGCTGACGATCCGTCCGGAGGGCGTCGACAGCCTGACGCCGCCGGAAAGCGGCTACGTGTTCGAGCGGGGCGGGCCGACAGTCAGCTTGACATGGTCGCGCCCGACATCGCCCCGCTTCTACTGGGAGGCGACCGCCGCGTGGTCCGACGTCGAGACCTCGCGCCGGCCGTTCGAGGCGGACGTGCGCAACACGTGCGTCAACGATCAGGCGCTGGGGCAGTTCTCGTGCATCGAGGCCGACAGCGGCCGGCGGTCCGGTCCGTACTTCCAGGATTTCCGCGACGACCGCAAGCGTCGCACGCTGCGCTGGAACGGCGAGCTGTTCGTCGGCTCGCTGTTCGGTGCGACGCACCGGGTCAAGTTCGGCGCCTCGTTCGAGCACGCCCGCTACCGGCGCCGTGTCGAGCGCGACCCGGTGATCACGTTCTCCTCGATCCGCACGATCGGCGACATCAACGACCCGAACGCGCGGCTTCCGGCGGCGCAGATCTCGATCCAGCGCGTGTATCCGGAGTTCGCGGACGATACCGCCTCGGGCCGCTACGGCGCGCTCTACGTCAGCGACTCGATGTCGTTCGGCAGCCGGCTGGCGGTGACCGTCGGTCTGCGGCTGAGCAGCGAGCGGCTGCGCTCGACCGGATGGGAGCCGTTCGATCCGGCCGCGGAGCGAGCCGCCTACGAGCAGGCCGTCGCCGAGTGTCTCGCCGAGGGACGCAATCCGAATTCGTGTGTCGGGGTCGGCTTCGCGCAGCTCACCGTGCATCCGCTCGACGATCCGCGGCTCTACCCGGCGTGCTCGGCGGCGATCCACCCGCAGCTGTGCGAGCGTCTGACCACGGCGCTGGCGTTCACCGGGGGGATCAGGACCCGTCAGCCCGGCGTGTTCCACACCGGGGACACCAACGTGGCACCGCGCTTCTCGTTCGCATGGGACCCGTGGGGCCGCGGCCGCAGCAAGGTGTTCGGGAGCTGGGGGCGCTATTACGGCCAGACGTTCCTGCTGCCGCTCGTCGTCGAGAACGGACCGGACCAGACGCTGCAGCTCCAGTACATCGACCGCAGAGGACTGCCGTTCGGTGCGAGCAACAACGTGCTCGATGCGTTCTCGATCCGCACGGTCGACCGTGATCTCAGGGCCCAGCACAGCGACGAATGGACGCTCGGCGTCGAGCACGAGATCGCCCCCGAGACGACCGTCGCCGTGCGCTGGGTCGAGCGGCGCTACCGCGACCAGCTCCAGGATATCGACCTGAACCACGACCCGGTGCTGCTCGAGGAGGTGACGGACGCCGATCTCGCGGACTTCCCGTTCGGCTGCTTCGCCGTCGGACCGTTCGCCGACTGCTCCGGTTTTCTCGCGCTGGTGCCGGTGCAGATCGGCCCGGTGATCCGCAACGTGCCGATCGAGATCCCCGACGGACTCGCCGATCTCGAAGTGATCACGCCCGCGTTCAACTCGATCTATCTGGTCGGAAACTTCAACAGCAGCCGCTACCGCGCGTACATCCTCGAGCTGACGCGTCGGTTCTACCGCAACTGGGAATTCACGGCGTCGTATACGTGGAGCGAGTCGTTCGGTCAGGCGGAGGATTTCGACCAGGTTCTCGGCGACGACCGGACCAACATCGCCGACGAGCGCGGTCCGCTGGCCACCGACCAGCGGCACGTCGTCAAGCTCGCGGGCCGGGTCTTCGTGCCGCGCTTCGGGGGATTCCGCCTCGGCGGCCGCCTGACGTACGAATCGGGTCTCCCGTTCTCGGTGTTCTTCCAGCGGCCGGTGATCGACTTCCCGAGCGACCTGACCGGAGGCGCCGGCCCGCGGATCCCGACGCGCTATGCGGCGCTGCGCACCGTGTTCCCTACCGGCCAGCGCAACGACCGCCGCAACGCCCATCTGTGGACGCTCGACCTCAACGCGCAGAAGCAGTTCGAGCTGGGCCGGGTGCGGGCGACGGTCCAGATCGACGTGTTCAACGCGCTCAACGACGACACGCAGCTCGTCACGTCGCTGTTCACGCCGTCGAGTCCGGTCGAGGGCGGCTTCTCGGGGACACCGGCCGCGACGCGCCGGTTCGGGCGACGCTGGCAGCTCGCCGTGCGTCTGAATTTCTGAGTCAGCGGGACGTCCGCTCGTCGTCGCGGGGCGCGGGCTTCCAGTAGAGCGCCACGCGTCCGATCCGCTGGACGAGGTGCGCCTCGAGCGTCGTGGCGAGCTGTCGCGCGGCCGCGGCCGGCTCGCCCTCGAAGCCGCGGCCGAAGCGGACCTTGATCAGCTCGCGGGCGGCAAGCGCCTGGCGGGCCGAGTCGACGACCGGCGCGGACAGGCCGTCCCGCCCGACCTGGACCACGGGCCGCAGCCGGTGGCCGAGCCCGCGGAGCCGCCGGGCGAGCGCGGTGTCGAGCCCGTCTTCGGTTGCCATCGCGTCTCCTCCGGCGCCGATTCTGCCGCCGCGCCCGGTCGCCGCAAGCAAGATTCGCGTCGCGGGGAGGCCGGGGGGTAGACTCTCGCCATGCTGAACACCGGACGACTGCGGCAGACGATCGTGCCGCTGCTGATGGTCGCGATGTCCTGGATCCCGGCCCCGTCCCCCGCCCGCGCCGGGCAGACGCCGGACGCCCCGGAGAAGACCGGCCC
>RFIB01000315.1 GCA_003695625.1 Acidobacteriota bacterium
CAGCCGGACCAGGTGTTCTTCCTGTTCGAGGTCGACGACGTCGAGCGGGCCCGCGCGTTCGTCACGGACCCGGCCTCCGCCCGGGCGGGCGAGGAGGCCGGCGTGCTCGACGGCGAGCTGCACTTCGTGGAGCGGCTCGGGATCGGCTGATCCGCCCCGGGATGCCGCGTCGCAGCATCCCGCGCGGCGCGTGACCGGCCAACGTTCATGTATCAGGCGCACGCGTCCCACGTCCGTCGGACTGCGGAGGGCGTCGATGCGGGAGCCGGTCCATGGGATCGGGCGGGCCCCGCGGGGGACCAGGGGGAGCGAGGGTCTCATGCGTCGTGTCCTGTCTCACTCCGTGTCTGCCATCGTGTCCATCCTCATCGCCTTCGCGGCCGGCGTGACCTGCGCGCGTTCCGAAGCGCCTCCGCCGGCAAGCCCCGTCCTCGCCTTCGCCGAACGCGTCGCCTGCGAGCGTGCGATCGCGCGCGTCTACCACCGCCACCGGCTCTGGCCCGCGGCCAACGCAGCGCCGAGACCGCCGTTCGAGCGGGCGGTCCCGCAGTCTGCAAGCGCCGAGCGCGTGCGCCGGACGCTGCAACGGTCCGTCCTGCTCGACCGGCGCTGGCACAGTCCGATCACGCCCGCAGATCTCCAGGCGGAGATCCGCCGTCTCGTTCGCAACTCGCGCCGCCCCGGCATGTTGCGGGAGGTGATCGCGGCGCTCGGCGACGATCCGGCACGCGTTGCCGAATGCCTCGCCCGTCCGCTGCTCGCCGAGCGAAGGGCGCGATCGTTCTTCTCCGGCGACCGGGAGATCCACGGACCGCAGCGCGCACGAATCGAGGCCGAGCTCCGGCGGTTCGCCGACGTCGACCAGATGCGGCTGCTGGGCGGCTCCTATCGCGAGCAGCGCTGGCCCCGCGCAACCGCCGACCGTCTGGGACTCGGCGAGGGCCGGATGTCGGAGCTGCTCGAGGACGAGACCGGCTACTCCGTTCATGCCGTCCTGCGCATCGACGGCGACGAAGCGCTTGTCGCGACCGTCCGCTGGAGCAAGGTGACGCTCGACGAATGGATCGACACGCAGGACATACCGGCGCAGATCGAGGCTCTTCCCGCCTACACGTACGAGCTGCCGGCGCTCCCCGCGGCTGCCGAGAGTGCCGGCGCGCCCGAGGGCGAGTGGACGCCGACCGCGGCCGTCCCCGAGGGCGTCGACGGGCTGTCCACCGTCTGGACCGGGAGCGAGGTGATCGTCTGGGGCGGCTCGAAGCGGGACACCGGAGCGATCTACGACCCGGCCACGGATGCCTGGTTCACGATCGCCGAGGTCGGTGCACCGGCTCCGCGCCTCGAGCACGTCGCCGTCTGGACCGGCAAGGAACTCGTCGTCTGGGGCGGCTGCGGCCAGATCGGGAACTTCTGCGAGCTGGCCGACGGGGGCCGCTACGATCCGGTCACCAACTCGTGGCGGCCGATCACCGCGACCGGAGCCCCGCCGCCCCGGCGGCGCTTCGCCGGCGTATGGACCGGACGGGAACTCGTCGTCTGGGGCGGGTGCCGCACCGGGGCGTTCGGCAACAACGCGTGCGAGATCGAGCTTGGCGACGGCGGACGCTACGACCCGGAAAGCGACACGTGGCGGCCGATGACCACGACTGGCGCCCCCTCGCCGCGGACGGATCACACGGCGGTCTGGAGCGGCAGCGAGATGATCGTATGGGGTGGCACGCCGAACCTCGTCACGAACACCGGGGGTCGCTACGATCCGGCGGAGGATCGCTGGCTGCCGGTCACGACTGCAGGGGCACCCGCGGCGCGCGCCAACCACACCGCCGTCTGGAGCGGCGACGAGATGATCATCTGGGGCGGTTGCGACAATGCGGTCTGTGCGGCGCAGAGCACGAGGTTCGGGGACGGAGCCCGCTACGATCCGGAAACCGACTCGTGGTCGCCCGTCTCGAGCGCCGGTGCCCCGTCCGCGCGCGCGAACCACGTGGCCGTCTGGACCGGCAACGAGATGCTGGTCTGGGGCGGACGGAACGCCTCCGGCGCCGCGGCGACGCCCGGCGGCCGCTACGACCCGGTGGCGGATTCCTGGCTCCCGATGTCCGCCGTCGGAGAGCCGCCGCCGGCCGAGGATGCCGTCTGGACCGGCACCGAGATGTTCGTGTGGGGCAATCAGGAAAAGACCGGGGGCCGCTACGATCCTGCTCTCGACACCTGGCTGCCTGTCAACAACACGGATCCGGGCGAGGCGCGCCGCAACGCGGCCAGCGTGTGGACGGGCGCCGAACTGCTCGTCTGGTCCGGAGACGCCGTCCCGGACGGGTTGTCCGCGACCGGCGATCGCTACGATCCGGTCACCGACACGTGGGCACCGATGAGCGAGATTGGCCAGCCCGTGCAGCGCGAGCGCGGCGCGACCGCCGTGTGGACCGGCAGCGAGATGATCGTCTGGGGCGGCCAGACGGGGACCCGGATCTACGACACCGGCGGCCGCTACGACCCGGTGACCGACACCTGGCGGCCGACCAGCACGCTCGGCGCGCCGGCGCCGCGGACAAGCCATACGGCGGTCTGGACCGGCTCCCGCATGGTCGTCTGGGGAGGGGATGCCGGCGGCACCACGAACACCGGTGGTCGCTACGATCCTCTGACCGATTCGTGGTCGCCGACCACGACTGCAGGGGCGCCCGCGGCGCGCCGCTTCCATTCCGCCGTCTGGGCGGACGGCGAGATGATCGTCTGGGGCGGACTCGGAGCGGGCGGC
>RFIB01000316.1 GCA_003695625.1 Acidobacteriota bacterium
GGCCCACGGCGAATCGCAGCAGGTCGCCGAAGGTGTGCTTGCCGCCGACCCGCCGCTGGTGATCGACCTCGCCGCGGACTTCCGCGTCCACGATCGCGCGCTCTACGAGCGGTTCTACGGCGAGCACGGCGCGTGGCCGCTGGTCGAGTCGTTCACCTACGGGCTCGCCGACGTGCACGGCGGACGGCTCGCCGGCGCGCGCCGTATCGCTGCACCGGGGTGCTTTGCCACCGCGACGCTGCTCGCGCTGCACCCGCTGGCCGCGGCGGGGCTGCTCGCCGAGCCGCCGGTGGCCGTCGCGCTGACCGGGTCGACCGGCTCGGGGACCACGCCGCGGCGCACGACGCACCACCCGCTGCGCGCCCACAACCTGTTCGCGTACGCCGCCGCGGGCCATCGCCACGAGGCGGAGATCGTCGAGCAGCTGCGCGTCGCCGCGGGCCGCGACGCCCTCGGCGCCGTGCTGCTGACGCACTCCGCGCCGCTGGTGCGCGGGATCCACGTCACCGCGACCGTCACGCCGGCGCGCGCCTGTCCCGATCCGCTGGCGCTGCTGCGCGAGGCGTGGGCCGGCCGGCCGTTCGTGCGCGTGCTCGATGCGCCGCCCGAGCTGGCGGCGGTCGTCGGCACGAACTTCGCGCATGTCCACGCCGTCGCCCGCGACGGCGGCGCGCGCGTCGTCGTGTTCGCGGCGATCGACAACCTGGTCAAGGGAGCCGCCGGCCAGGCGGTGCAGGCGATGAACCTCGCGCTCGGTCTCGACGAGGCCGCGGGGCTCGGCTTCGCGGGGATCTACCCGTGCTGAGCGGCGAGCTGCCGGTCTATCCGCGGCTGCCGTTCCGGCCGGTGCGCGGCGAGGGCTGCCTGCTGTTCGACGCGGACGGGCGCCGCGTGATCGACCTCTACGGCGGCCACGCCGTCGCGCTGACCGGGCACCGCCACCCGCGGGTCGTCGCCGCGCTGCGCGCGCAGCTCGACGAGCTGCTGTTCTATTCCAACGCGGTCGAGCTGCCGGCGCGCGAGCGCCTGGTCGAGCGGCTCGTCCCGCTCGCGCCGCCCGGCGTGCGCGGCGTGTTCCTGGTCAACTCCGGCGCCGAGGCCAACGAGCAGGCGCTCGCGCTGGCGCGCCGCGCGACGGGGCGCAGCGCGATCGTCGCCTGCGAGGGCGCGTTCCACGGCCGCACGCTGGCGACGCTCGCCGTCTCGGGGCTGCCGCGCTACCGCGCGCTGGCGGAGACGAGCGACGCGGGACGCCAGCTCGCGGGCCGGACGCGGCTGGTGCCGTGGAACGACGCGGACGCGCTCGAGCGGGCCGTCGACGACGACGTCGCGGCGGTGATCGTCGAGCCGGTCCAGGGGCTCGCCGGCGCGCGGGCGGCATCCGCGGAGTTCCTGCGCCGCGCGCGCGCGGCGTGCGACGCGGCCGGCGCGGTGCTGATCCTCGACGAGGTGCAGTCCGGCTGCGGGCGGACCGGCGCGTTCACGACGGCCCAGGCGCTCGGCGTCACGCCCGACGCGATCACGCTCGCCAAGGGGATCGCCGCCGGGCTGCCGCTCGGCGCGCTGCTGGTCGGCGAGCGGCTGGCCGAGGGGCTCGGGCCCGGCGACCTGGGGACGACGTTCGGCGGCGGCCCGCTGCCGTGCGCCGCCGCCGCGGCGAACCTCGACGTGCTGGTCGACGAGGACCTGCCCGCGCGGGCGCGTGCGCTCGAAGCGTTCGTGCGCCGCGAGGCCGCCCGGCGGCCCGGAATCCGCCGCGTGCAGGGGCTCGGCCTGCTGCTCGGCCTCGTGCTCGAGCGGCCGGCGAAGGCGGTGCAGGCGGCGCTGCTCGAGCGCGGCTTTCTCGCCGGCACGTCCGCCGACCCTGCCGTGCTGCGCCTGCTCCCGCCGCTGACCGTCGGCGAGGAGCACCTCGCCGCGTTCTTCGCGGCGCTCGACGCGGTGCTCGCCGCCGGGGGAGACACGCGATGACGATCGAACGACTGCTCGCCACCGACGACCTGCCGGACGGGACCGTGCGCGCACTGCTCGACCGCGCAGCGGAACTCAAGCAGCGGCCGGGTGCCGGCGACGAGCTGGCCGGGCGCGTGCTCGGGCTGGTGTTCATGAACCCCTCGCTGCGCACCCGCGCGTCGTTCGAGGTCGCCATGCTGCGCCACGGCGGTCACGCGATCACGATCGAGCCGGGGCGCGGGGTGTGGGGCTTCGAGACGCGCGTCGGGGTGACGATGGACGGCGACGCCGCCGAGCACGTGTTCGAGGCCGCGGGCGTGCTCGGCCGCTACGTCGACGCCCTCGGCGTGCGCGCGTTTGCCGCGGGCGAGTCGTGGGCCGAGGCGCGCGAGGACCGCGTGATCCGCCAGTTCGCCGAACGCGCCGGCGTGCCGCTGGTCAACATGGAGTCGGCGCGGCGCCATCCGTGCCAGGGACTCGCCGACGCGCTGACGCTGCGCGAGCGGCTCGGCGAGCCGGCGGGCCGGCGGTTCGTGCTGGCGTGGGCGTGGCATCCGAAGCCGCTGCCGACGGCGGTGCCGGTCAGCGCGTCGATCGCCGCCGCGCGGCTCGGGATGGAGGTCGTCATCGCCCGGCCGCCGGGCTGGGATCTCGACCCCGACGACATGGCGGCCATCGGGAGCGTCGCCGCGCGCGCCGGCGGGAGCGTGCAGGTCACGGACGACCTGGACGAAGCCGTCGCCGGAGCGCACGCGGTCTACGCCAAGAGCTGGGGCCGGCTCGACCTGTTCGGCAGGCCCGAGGAGGAGGCCGCCGCGCGCGCCGGCCTGCGCGACTGGCGGATCACCGCGGAACGGATGGAGCGCACCGCCGGCGGGCGCGGGGCGTTCCTGCACTGCCTGCCGGTGCGGCGCAACGTCGTCGTCGACGATGCGGTGCTCGACGGGCCGTGGTCCGCCGTGCTCGACCAGGCGGAGAACCGCCTGCACGTCCAGCGGGCGGTGCTGCTCGCGATGCTGGGAGGAGACGGGCCGTGACCGACCTGGTGCGCGCACTCAAGGGGGCGCTGGACTACACGCGGCTCTACCGCCGCCAGACGTTCGTGATCAAGATCGGCGGCGAGGTGCTCGGCAACGCCGACGCCGTCGAGAACCTCGCCGTGCAGGTCGCGCTGCTCGAGTCGCTGTCGATCCGGCTGGTGCTGGTCCACGGCGGCGGGCCGCAGGCCAGCGCGCTGTCGCGCAGGCTGGGCATCGAGCCGGAGATCGTCGCCGGCCGCCGGGTGACCGACCCCGAGGTGCTCGAGGTGGCCAAGATGGTCTTCGCCGGCACCCTGAACGTCGACCTGCTGTGCGCGCTGCGGCGCCACCAGGTGCGCGGCGTCGGGCTGTCCGGGATCGACGGCGGGCTGGTCACCGCGCACCGCCGCCCGCCGGTGCGGATGACCGACGACGCGGGCCGCGAGCGGGAGGTCGACTTCGGCGAGGTCGGCGACGTCGTGTCCGTCGATCCGTCGCTGATCGGCCGGCTCGTCGAGGACCACTATGTCCCGGTCGTCGCCTCGCTGGCCGCCGACGAGCAGGGCCGCGCGCTCAACGTCAACGCCGACACGCTGGCCGAGGCGCTGGCCACGGCGCTGCAGGCGAAGAAGCTGATCTTCCTGACCGCGAGTCCCGGCCTGCTGCGCGACGCGTCCGACCCGTCGTCGCTCGTCGCGTTCGCCGCGCCCGACGACCTCGAGCAGCTCCTCGCCGAGGGGGCGATCACCGCCGGCATGCGTCCCAAGGTCGAGGCCTGCCTGCGCGCGGTGCGCAGCGGGGTCAAGCGCACGCACATCATCGACGGCTGCGCGCCGGACTCGCTGCTGATCGAGCTGTTCACCGGCTCGGGCGCGGGGACGATGATCGTCGGCCGGCGCGAGATGGAGGACTACCGGGAGCACGAGCTGTGAGCACGCCCGGCCCTGCAGCGGACCTCGCCGTGGAGCTGGTTTCCACGCCGTCGGTCTCCGGCGAGGAGGAGACCGTCGCGCGCCGGCTCGAGACGTGGGCGCGTAAGTCCGGCGTGCACGCGACGCGCGACGAGACCGGCGTGCGGCTCGAGGTCGCCGGCGGGCTTCCCGGGCCGACGCTGCTGCTCGCCTCGCATCTCGACACCGTCCCGGCCGGCGAAGGCTGGACGATCGATCCGTTCGCGGGGCTGGTCGAAGGCGGCGTGCTGCGCGGGCGCGGCGCGGTCGACGCCAAGGCGTCGGTCGCGGCGATGGCGGCGGCGGCCGCCGAGTGGACCCGGCGCGGCGGCCCGGCGCGCGGGCGGCTCGTCGTGCTGGCGACCTTCGGCGA
>RFIB01000010.1 GCA_003695625.1 Acidobacteriota bacterium
CATCCTCGCCGAGTACCTCGAGCCGGAGGCCCGCTTCGAGCGGTTCCACATCGACGACACGATCGTCTTCTTCGGATCCGCCCGGGCACAGCCCGACGGCGACGGCGGCCCGCCGGCGCTCGAGCGGTACTACGCGGAGGCGGAAGAGCTGGCGTTCCTGATGACGGAGTGGTCGAAGAACCTCGGCCATCCGCGGCACCGCTTCATCGTCTGCTCCGGCGGTGGCCCCGGCATCATGGAAGCCGCCAACCGCGGCGCCTCGCGGGCGCGCGGCCTTTCGGTCGGTCTCGGAATCAGCCTGCCGCTCGAGCAGGGGATCAACCCGTACGTCTCCCGCGAGCTGGCGTTCGAGTTCCACTATTTCTTCATGCGCAAGTTCTGGTTCGTGTACCTGTCGAAGGCTCTCGTCGCGTTCCCCGGCGGATTCGGCACGATGGACGAGCTGTTCGAGGTGCTGACGCTGATCCAGACCCACAAGGCGACCAAGCCGCGTCCCGTGATCCTCTACGGGCGCGAGTTCTGGAGCGAGATCGTCGCGTGGGACCGGCTCGTCCACTGGGGCGTGATCTCGCCCGAGGATCTCGACCTGTTTCACGTCGTCGACTCGCCCCGGGAGGCGTTCGAGGTGCTCACCACCGAGCTGACGAGGATCCATGCGCTCGACGGCACGTCGAGCCCTTCCCCCGCCGGCGAGTAGCGACGCCCGGCATGCCGGTTGCCGCCGGGAGGGAGCTTTGAAAGAATCCCGCTCCGCGCGCCGCGAGCCGCCCGTCGGGGGCCGGCGGCGGACCGCATGGGAGGTCAGGTCATGATTCGAGCGATCGCCGTCCGCGCGACGGCGGCGTGGATCGTCGCGGCGGCCCTGCTGCTGCCTGCGGCGGCGCAGCAGAACCAGCGGATCGAGGTGGAGGCCGGGTTCGCCTATCCGCTCGTCGGCGACGACTTCGAGATCGCGCAGGATCCGTCCTCGTTCCTGAGAATCCGGTACAACGTCTCGCCGAAGTTCCAGCTCGGCGTGCTCTACGAGCGGCTCTCGACCCAGGGGGACATCCGCCCGCTGCGCTTCCAGTTCGTCGAGTCGGTGCCCGCATTCGACCCGGCGACCGGGGGCACCGTGACGGTCCCGATCCGCTCGCAGCTCGGCGGCGGCGGCCAGGCGGACCTCGATCTGTGGGGCCTGACCGCCTCGTACGTGTTCGCGGGAGACGAGGACTTCCAGCTCATGCTCGTCGCGTCGGCCGGCCTCGGTGATCTGTCGTTCGACAATCCGGGACGCGCGATCCCGCTGCCCGACAAGCCCGACAACGACATGGACGGCACCCCGGACGGATCGTACGCGTTCGAGGACATCTTCGTCTCGGGTCGCCAGGACCAGACCGATCTCGACCTGTGGTACGAGCTGGGCGCCGCCGCGCGGTGGCGGATCGGCGACCACTGGGGCCTGCGGGTGCAGGCGACGATCCGGAGCATCAGCCCCGACGTGCCGAACACGGTGCTCCGCGCGGGAGACTTCCAGCTCGTGCCGTCGTTCGGCGCCGTGCTGAGGTTCTGACGCACCGGCGCGCTGGAGGACGGCGGCGGTGAGCGGGCAGAACGAGCAGCCCCGGGCCGCCCCGCCGGGGGCGCGGTTCTATCACCATCGCGAGCCGTTCACGCTGCGCTGGGGAGGCCGGCTCCCCGGATTCACGCTCGCC
This sequence comes from Acidobacteriota bacterium, assembly GCA_003695625.1. Classification (GTDB taxonomy): domain Bacteria; phylum Acidobacteriota; class Polarisedimenticolia; order J045; family J045; genus J065. Next base: position 1,695 of record RFIB01000010.1, read on the forward strand.
TACGAGACGTGGGGCACGCTCGATGCCGAGGCAGGCAACGCGGTACTGCTCTGCACCGGACTGTCGGCATCGTCGCACGCGCGGAGCCACGAACGCGACACGACGCCGGGCTGGTGGGAGGAGATGATCGGGCCCGGCGGGTTCATCGACACCGACCGGCACTTCGTGATCTGCAGCAACGTCCTCGGCGGGTGCTTCGGCTCGACGGGACCGGCCTCGCCGCGCGACGCGTCCGGGCGCCGCTGGGCGACGGACTTCCCGATCATCACGATCTGGGACATGGTCGCCGCCCAGGCCCGGCTGCTCGACCATCTCGGCATCCGCTGTCTCGACACGGTGCTCGGCGCATCGATGGGAGGCATGCAGGCGATGGCGTTCGCGGCCGCGATGCCGGCGCGGACGCGCCGCGTCGTCTCGATCTCGGCGCCGGGCCGCTCCTACCCGCTGTCGATCTCGCTGCGCTTCGTCCAGCGCCAGGCGGTGATGCGCGATCCGCGCTGGCGCGGGGGGCACTACTACGACGCCGAGCCGCCCCGCGACGGACTGCATGTCGCCCGGCAGATCGGCACGATCACGTACCGCTCGGGTCCCGAGTGGGACCGGCGGTTCGCGCGCGAACGCACGATCGACGGGCCGCCGACGTTCGATGTCGACTACCAGGTCGAGTCCTACGTCGTCCACCAGGGAGACCGGTTCGTCGAGAGGTTCGACGCGAACTCCTATCTCTATCTCTCGAAGGCGATGGACCTTTTCGACCTCGGCGACGACGCGCCGAGCTACGAGGACGGGGTCGCGAGGATCCACGCGCGGTCGCTGCTGGTAGGCGTGACGACCGACCTGCTGTTCCCGATCCACCAGACGGAGGAGGTGGCGCGCATCCTGCGCCAGTGGGGCCGCGACTGCCGCTTCATCCGGCTCGATTCGGTGTACGGGCACGACGCGTTCCTGATCGAGATCGAGCGCTTCGGCCGCGTGATCCGGGGATTCCTCGAGGAGCCGGCGCCGCCGCCGCCGCGCGACCGTCCGGCAGGATCCGGGTCCGACGGCTGGGACGCGATCGCGTCCGGCTGAATCCTCCGGGACGCCGCTCTCCCCGCGCCTTGCTCCGGCGTTCGCGGGAAACCTATGTTTGCCGGGTCAGTCTCGGGAGATTCGCCATGGGCCAGAAGCGCATCCTGGTCGTCGATTTCGAACCGCGCCGCGTGACCGCGACGCGGGACTGGCTCGCCGGGCAGGGGTTCGACGTGATCGTCGCCTCGAGCGGCCCGGAGCTGGACAACATCCTGATGTCCAGGCCCCCGGCCGTCGTGCTGATCGAACCGATGCTGCCCGGACGGGACGGATTCGCGCTGTGCCGTTCGCTCAAGCGTGGCGACTTCGGCCTCGTCCCCCGCGTGATCCTCGCCTCGCG
>RFIB01000317.1 GCA_003695625.1 Acidobacteriota bacterium
CAAGACCGCCGACCGCCGGCGCGCCGTCGACGACGACCGGCAGGCCCGCGGCCGGCAGCCGCGCCAGCGCCGGCGGCAGCGTGATCGTCCGCGGCACGCGCCACGGCGGGTACTCGCGCAGCGCCGGGGCGTCGGCCGCCGTGCGGTGGAACGCGCTGAACGCCTCGGCGATCCGCGTGTCGAGGTCGCTGCCGTCGAAGCCGGGACAGGCGACGTCGATCTCGGCGAGCGCCCCGCGCGCCAGGCGGGGCAGGGGACCGGCTCCGAGCGGGATCAGCACGAACGTCGACGCCGTGGCCAGCAGCCATGCCGCGGCGAGGGTCGCGAGCGCGTTGCGCAGCCACGGCCAGAACCGCGCGATCCCCGCGAGCAGCACGATGTGCACGAGGAAGATCGCCGTCATCGAGATCAGCAGCAGCGACTCGATCTCGACCCAGGCGCCCGCGAGCCGGAGGCCCGAGGCGACGCGCCGCACGTCGAAGAACAGCGCGCCCGCGCCGGTCGACGCGAGCGCCCGCGCATGCAGGTGGGCGCCGACCAGCGTGGCGACGAGCGGGACGACCGGGGCGTGGGCCACCAGCCAGCGGCGCCGCAGCCGCAGCCGCGCGCGCCCGAACACGCTTGCCGCGGGGTCGTCGAGCGGCAGCAGGGAGACCAGCGCGACCCACAGCGCCACGTCGACCGAGAACAGCGCGAGCGCGAACATCCGCGGCCAGTGCAGCGGAAACGGCGCGAGAAACTCGGCCGCCGGCAGCACCCCCGCCTCGAGCAGGCGACCGAACGAGCGGCGCAGCAGGAAGCCGTAGCCGAGCGCCAGCGGCAGGTGGAGCATCGCGAGCGCCAGCGCCGCCGAGACGAGCGCCCGCCGCCGCGTGCCCGCCGGCGCGCGACGGCGCGTCGCGGCCCCGTCCAGCCGCTGCGCGGCGGTCACCATCGTGCGGTCCCGCTCCGCGCGGGGCGGCAGCCGGCTGGCGCAACCTCTCCGCGCGTGGCTTCATCCATGGTCCCGGAGCGCCGCCGCACGTGGCAGCGCTCCCCGGAAGGAGGCGCGCGATGGCCGGGGTCACGGTCTACGTCAGGAGCTGGTGCCCGTGGTGCCGCCGGGCCCTCGAACTGCTGGCCGCCAAGGGCGTCCGTCCCGAGGTGATCGACATCGAGCGCGAGGCCGAGCGCGCCGGCGAGATGGTGCGCCGCGCGGGCGGCCGCACGACGGTGCCGCAGGTGTTCGTCGGCGAGCGCCACGTCGGCGGCTTCGACGACCTCGCGGCGCTCGATGCCCGCGGCGAACTCGATCCGCTGCTCGCGTCCGTTCATCCGTCCGGCGACAGGACGAGCGAGTAGACCAGCGACAGGCCGTTGAACGCGGCGTGCAGCGCGATCGGGCCCGCCAGCGTGCGCTCCCGCTCGTAGCTCCATGCGGCCAGCACGCCGACCGCGATCAGCGGCGGCGACGACCACGGCATCAGGTGGACCGCGGCGAACGCCGCCGCGGAGACCAGCGCGGCGGGCGTGAACGACAGCACGCGGCGCAGTCCCGCGAACAGGAAGCCGCGGAAGAACAGCTCCTCGCCGAGCGGGGCGACGATCACGGCGAAGGCGAGCAGCAGCGGCCACGGTCCGGCGAGCCCTGCCATCTGGCGTGCGAGTTCCTCCTCGGCCCGCGCCGCCGCTTCGGGCCACGCGACCCGCAGCAGCAGATCCCAGCCGAGGGCGAGCAGCAGGCCGAACCCGCCGAGCAGCGCGCCGCGAAGTGCCGGACCGGCCACCGGGGCCCGCAGACCGAGATCCGCGGGCGACGCCCCGGCCGCGGCGGCGCCGCCGAACGCGGCGGCGAGCAGCACGAGCTGGGTCGCGCCGACGATCGCGTAGCGGTAGCCGAGGCTGTCGAGCGACGCGCCCGCCGCCTGGAACAGGGCGGTCAGCACGGTGCCGACCAGCAGCCAGGCCATCGGCACCGCGACGAGCAGCAGCAGCGCGCCGAGGGCTCCCCAGCGGGCCCGGGCCCACGGATGGTTCACCCGCTGCGCGAGCCGTTCGAGCAGCTCGTCGACCGGGGTGCGTCCGTTCAACGCCGCGCGTCCCGCCCGACGAGACCCTCGACCTCCTGCGGCGCCACCGGCACGTGGGCGCGCGTCAGGTTCTCGTGGCCGTCCGCGGTGACCAGCACGTCGTCCTCGAGCCGGACGCCCGTGCCGCGCAGGTCGGACGGTGCCGACTCGTCGTCCGCCGGGATGTACAGCCCCGGCTCGACCGTGATCACCATGCCGGGCACCAGCGGGCGCGAGGCGCCGTCGCGGCGATAGCGCCCGACGTCGTGCACGTCCATGCCGAGCCAGTGGGACGTCCGGTGCATGAAGTAGCGCTCGAAGCGTCTGTCGGAGAGCGCCTCGTCGACCGGGCCCTCGACCAGGCCGAGATCGACCAGCCCTTCGGTGAGCACGCGCAGCGTGCGCTCGTGGATTCCGTCGATCGTCGCGCCGGGACGCGTCGCCTCGATCCCGGTCTCCAGCGCGGCGAGCACGATGTCGTACAGCGAGCGCTGCGCCGGCGTGAACCGGCCGTCGACGGGGTAGGTGCGGGTCACGTCGCCGTTGTAGCCGCCGTACTCGGCGCCGCCGTCGACGAGCACCATCTCGCCGGCGCGCAGCTCGTCGGTGTTCTCGACGTAGTGCAGGATGCAGGCGTTGTCCCCGCCGCCGACGATCGTCGCGAACCCGGGTGCCGGCGCGCCGTGGTCGAGAAAGTGGGACTCGAGCACGTTCTGGAGCTGGTACTCGTGCAGGCCGGGCCGGCAGGCGCGCATCGCCGCCGCGTGGCCCGTGCCGGTGATCTCGCACGCCCGACGGAGCACGGCGAGTTCGGCCTCCGACTTGACCAGCCGCATCTCGTGCAGCAGCGCGCCCGGGTCGACCAGCGCCTCGGGTGCCACGCGGCCGAAGCGCTCCTTGCCGCGCAGCTGGCCCAGCGCGGCGCGCACGCGGGCGTCCAGTTCGGCGTCGAGCCACGGCTCGTAGTGCAGCCGGCGCGCACCGTCGATCAGGTCGGCCAGGCGCTCGTCCAGCTCGGCGACAGGAAACGCGGCGTCGACGCCGTAGTCGGCGACCGCGCCCTCGGGGCCGGCCCGCCGGCCGGTCCACACCTCGGCCTTCGGATCGCGCGGCCGCACGAACAGCGTCACCGGCGCGGCCGCCGCCGGCCGGAGCACGAGCACCGCCTCGGGTTCGGGAAACCCGGTCAGGTAGAAGAAGTCGCTTGCCGGCCGGAACCGGTACTCGGTGTCGCGCGAGTAGATCCGCGGCCGTCCCGAGGCGAGGATCATCGCGTCGTCGCCGAGCGCGTCGAGCACGCGTCGCCGCCGGGCGAGGTGCTCCTCGAGGGGGACGCCGGTTCCGGGAAACGGTGCTGCCATGTCCGCTCCTTTCGCGTGCGGGGCCGTCGCGAAGCCGGACATGGTACCGCGGATCCCACCGTGGTCCGAAGAATGTGGTCGATCTCCGGTCGGTCCGGCGCCGACGGACGAGCGGTCGGTCCGGCGAGGCAGGCAGCCGCCGTCGTCCCGGGTTGCCGTCCGGGGGGTTCGTAGTCCGGAGGCCCGGTGCGGTGCGGTCGCCCGCGCTGCGCGCAGCTCAGAAGGCGTACTTGAGGTCGTGTCGGGTCCAGTTGCAGATCTCGGGCCAGCGCAGGGCGCGCTCGTAGCATTGGCGCC
>RFIB01000052.1 GCA_003695625.1 Acidobacteriota bacterium
GCCCCCGCCCTGGTGCCGTTCTTCGACCGCCTCCGGGTCTGGACCCATCCGCTGATCCTCGGCCTCGAGATCGCCGGCGGGCTCGTCGGCATCGCGGTCGGCGTGCTGCTCTGGCGGCGGCACCGCTGGGCTCCGTGGGCGTTCCTGGTCGCGGGATGGGGCGGGGCGGTCCTGCTCGTCGCGGGCCTGTGGCCCGGCGACAGGGTCCGCATGGCGATGCGGATGGCCGTGCGCCAGGCCGAGCGCGCCGGGGCCCCGCCGGGGACGACGTTCTACGACCTGATCCCGGACAGCATCCTGCTCGGCCTCGAGGTCGCGGCGAGCCTGCTCCTGCTGCTGCTGGTCGTCGGGACGCTCCACGTCCTGATCGCGCGCCGCCTGTACCGGGCCTGACCGGCCCCGGCGCCCGGGGGCCCTCGGCGCGAACGCCCACGAACGTCCGGGAACACTTACCGCCCAGCGCAGCCTGAACAGACCCTTGCCGGACACTCCGGGGCAGCGTACATCCCCCGCGGCGCGGTCCGCCCTGAAGGGGGGCCGTGTCGTCGGACTCGCTGGTCAGAGGGAAAGGAGACAGGCCATGAGAAACCTGGTTTACGCGGTCGCCCTGCTGGCGCTCGTCGTGTCGGTGGGCTGCGCGGTGACCGACTACCCGTTCGTCGTGGATTCCCGCGGTGACTTCGACGGGCTGGTCCGCACGGCGCACAAGGCATACATCGTGCCCTCCGCCCAGGTGGCGACGATCTATGCCGACGGCTCCGACGAGCTGTTCTCGATGGTTCTGCAGAACCAGTACGGCGACCAGACCCTGTACACGTTCAACAACTTCGACCCGACGGGGTCGGTGCTGTTCCTCGATCAGACGTACTGCGACTGGAAGTACGACGGCTGCGAGATCGTCCGCGCGTGGAATCCGCGCCAGAACGACGAGCCGTTCGACTACGAGTTCTTCGGCGACTGCTCCGGGGCCCGGAGCCTGTCGCTGCTGGTCGACTACGAGAGCCGCATCGGGGAGTGCGGCGACAACATCTTTGCCGGAGATCCCCAGGCGAAGGCGCGGCTGTTCGCCAACCTCGACACAACCACGTGGCGGGGGGGCACCGCCTACCTGATGCCGCTCCGGCCGAACAACTTCTGGGTCACGCTGACCGATCCTGCCGGCGACACGACCTGGATGCCGATCTACGGGGAGTACAACCTCCTCCTGACGGAGCGGCTCCAGCTCGTCGTCCCGGTGACTCCCAACGCGCGCCATCAGATCGCCTGGCTCAACGGCTGGATCGCCGAGCACGGCAACAAGGCGCGCGTGTGGATGGCCCACAAGGGGGTTCAGGGCTGGATCGACGTGACCTTCCGCCCGGAGGGCCTGACCTACAACGCCGGGCGGCTGTAGACGGCCTGCGAAGGCGAGTCCGACGCGCGGCGGGGCACCGATCGCCCCGCCGCCTTTCTTTTCCTCACCTGCTGTCGGCGGACAGCTCCGCGGCGACGCGCTCGACCTCGCTCCACACGCGCAGCAGGTTCTCGCCGGCGATCCGGCGCACCTCGTCCTCGGTGTAGCCGCGGTCGAGCAGCGCCTGGAGCAGGGCAGGGTAGCGCGAGACGTCCTCCAGTCCGCGCGGGAGCGCCCCGACGCCGTCGAAGTCGGAGCCGAACCCGACGTGGTCGACGCCGACCAGCTCGACGACGTGGTCGATGTGCGCCACGACGTCCGCGACGGTCGTCTCCGGCACCGGGTGCTCGCGGCGGTAGCGCTCGATGAATTCCCGCGCCTCGTCGCTGCCGCGCTCGAGATGATGCTCCTCGAGGTAGCGGCCGATCTCCTGCCAGGCGCGACGGCTCGCCTGCTGCGCCTCCGGCTTCAGGAAGGCCGAGCCGAAGTTGATCTGGATCACGCCGCCGCCGGCGGCGACGGCCCGGATCAGGTCGTCGCTGATGTTGCGCTCGAAGCCGGGCGTCAGGGCCCGGCACGACGAATGGGAGGCGATCACCGGGGCGCGCGTGACCTCGAGCACGTCGCGCGCCGTCTCGTCGGTGACGTGCGAGATGTCGACCATGATGCCGAGCCGGTTCATCCGCTCGACGACCCGGCGGCCGAACGGGCTCAGTCCGTGCCAGCGACGCTCCTCGTCGTACGACGAGTCGCCGATCAGGTTCGCCCGGGAGTGGGTCAGGGTGATGTACCGCACGCCGCGGGTATGGAAATGGTCGAGCAGGTCGAGGTCGTCCTCGATCGCGGCGCCGTTCTCGATGCCCAGCGGGAGTGCGATCAGCCCGCGCCGCGCCGCCTCGCGCACGTCCGCCGGCGATCGCGCCGGCGCGAACGTGTCCGGCGCCGCGGCGATCACGCCCTCGACGAGATCGATCAGCTCGTCAGCCACCTGCCGCGCGCCACCCTCGTCCTGGTAGCGGGCCGGGACGTAGATCGACATGAACGCCGCGTCGAGGCCGCCTTCGCGGGCGCGCACCGCATCGAAGTGTCCGTCCTCGGTCCTGCGCGATACGTCTGCGGGGTGCTCGCGCAGGCGATAGGGGACGTCGATGTGCGTGTCGACGATCAGGATCCGCCGGGCCAGCTCGGTACCCGACAGGGACGCGTCGCCCTGCGGCGCGCCGCCGGTGCAGCCGGACGACACGACCAGCGCGACGGTGGACAGGACGAGCAGGAGTGCACGGACCACGGGAGTCTCCTCGGGCCGGAGCCGACCGCCCCGGGTGACTCCGGCACGGTGCCCGGCCGACGCGCGGCGCACCCTACACCGGCTCGAAGCGCGCCGTAAAGTGCCGCAGGAACGGTGCCTGGTGCACGATCCGGTACCCGCGCAGCTTCTCCCGCTTCCGGTGGACCTCCAGGATCGCCTCGACGACGTAGTCGATGTGGCTCTGCGTGTAGACCCGCCGCGGAATCGCGAGGCGGACCAGCTCCATCGGTGCCGGCTGCTCGACGCCGGTGTCGGGGTCGCGGCGGGCGAACATCACCGAGCCGATCTCGACCGAGCGGATCCCGGCTTCGTGATACAGCTCGACGGACAGCGCCTGCCCGGGAAACTCGAGCGGCGGAATCTGGGGCAGCATCGCCTTGGCGTCGATGTAGATCGCATGTCCGCCCGGCGGCTGGACGATCGGGACGCCCGCGTCGGCGATCCGCCGCCCGAGGTACGACGTCGAGGCGATGCGGTAGGTCAGATAGTCCTCGTGCAGCACCTCCTCGAGCCCGATCGCGATCGCCTCGAGATCGCGACCGGCCAGGCCGCCGTACGTCGGGAAGCCCTCCGTCAGGATCAGCAGATCGCGCTCCTGCTCGGCGAGCCGGTCGTCGTTGGTGCACAGGAAGCCGCCGATGTTGACCAGCCCGTCCTTCTTTGCCGACATCGTGCAGCCGTCGGCAAGGGAGAACATCTCGCGGGCGATCTCGCGCACCGAGCGATCTGCGTAGCCCGGCTCCCTCTGCTGGATGAAATAGGCGTTCTCCGCGAAACGGCACGCGTCGAGATAGAACGGAATCCCGTGGCGGTGGGCGATCTCGCTCACCGCACGAATGTTCGCCATCGAGACCGGCTGGCCGCCGCCGGAGTTGTTGGTCACGGTGAGCATGACGAGCGGGATCCGCTCGGTCCCTACCTCGTCGATCAGGCGCTCGAGCGCCTCGGTGTCCATGTCGCCCTTGAACGGCAGTGGGCGGCCGGTCTCGAGCGCCTCCGGCCTGAGCAGGTCGCGCGCCTCGGCCCCGCGGTACTCGATGTTGGCGCGGGTCGTGTCGAAGTGGGTGTTGTTCGGAACGACGTCGCCGGGCTTGCACAGCACGGAGAACAGGATCCGCTCCGCGGCGCGGCCCTGGTGCGTCGGGATCACGTGCCGGAAGCCGAAGATCGAGCGGACCGTCTCGAGGAACCGGTACCAGCTCCGCGAGCAGGCGTACGCCTCGTCGCCGCGCATGATCCCCGCCCACTGCTCGTGGCTCATCGCGGCGGTTCCCGAGTCGGTGAGCAGGTCGATCAGCACGTCGTCCGAGTGGACGAGGAACAGGTTGTAGCCGGCCTCGGCGAGGATCCGTTCCCGCTCGCTGCGGGTGGTCATCCGGATCGGCTCGACGACCTTGATCTTGAACGGCTCGATGATCGTCTTCACGGCAGCTCCGGGAGCGCGCGCGGCGCAGGGTGGGCCGCGCCATGTTACCCGGATCGGCGCCGGGGCCGCCTCCCGTTGCGGTCGGGTCGGCGGCACTCTACCTTCGCAGCGTGCCTGCCCCGGGACGGATGATCCGGCCCGCGGCCCGGCAGGGAGAGACTCGCCCGCCGATGCGGATCGTCTTCTTCGGACCGGCCTCGTCGTGGCACGTCACGCGCTGGGCCCGGCGGTTCGTCGCGCAGGGGCACGACGTGACGCTCGCGTCGATGCACGCCATTCCCGACGAGGTCCGGGCACTCGCCGTGCCGCTCGCCGACGCGCCGGGCGAAGGGGCCACGTCGCCGCGCACGCTGCTCGCGGCGATACGGCGCGGTCGGCGTCTGGTCGCGCAGGTCCGGCCGGATCTCGTCCTGGCGTACTACATGTCGAGCTACGGGCTCGTGGCGGCGCTGTCCGGCGGCCGCCCGCTCGTCGGCGCGGCGGCCGGCGGCGACGTGCTGGTCGATCCGTTCGACGGACTCGCGCGGCGGGCCGTCAACCGTGCCGCGGTCGGCCTGGCGCTTGCCCGCTGCGACGGGATGCTCTGCTGGGCGCCCCACGTCGCCGAGCGTCTCGAGCAGCTCGGCGTCGCGCGCGACAGGATCCTCGTCCAGCCGCGCGGCGTCGATCTCGGCCGGTTCCGCTACCGCCCGCCGTCCGCGGACGACGCGCGGCCGCTGCGCGTGTTCTCGATCCGGCTGTTCAAGCCGCTCTACCGCGTGGAGACGCTGGCCGAGGCGCTCGTCGAGCTCGCCGGACGGGGCGTTCCGATCGAGGCGAGGCTGGCCGGCTGGGGACCCGAGCGCGAGCGGATCGAGACGATCCTGCGTCGCGGCGGGGTGACCGACCGGGTGCGCCTGCTCGGCCGCGTCGCGCCGGACGACGTGCCGCAGGCGATGAGCTGGGCCGACGTGTACGTCAGCACGTCGAGCACCGACGGCGCCTCGGCGGCGCTGTTCGAGGCCCTTGCCGTCGGGCTGTTCCCGGTCGTCTCCGACATCCCCGCCAACCGTGCGTTCCTCGAGGAGGGGCGGACGGCGCGGTTCTTCCCGGTCGGCGACGCGCGGCGGCTCGCCGCGATCCTCGGCGAGCTGGCGGCCGACCGCCGCCTGGTCGTCGAAGGCGTCGAGTCCGCGCGGCCGCTGGTGCGCGACCGGCTCGACTTCGAGGCAAACATGCGGCGGATCGGTGCGTGGCTCGAGGCGCTGGTCGAGCGGCATCGCGCGGGCGCCGCCGCGCAGGTCAGCGCGGATCGCGCAGCAGGCGACAAAGCTCCCCGAGGCCGGTGACCAGCACGTCGGAGCGGGCGGTCAGCGCGCCGACCAGCCGCCGGTACCAGCGGCGGATCTCCGGCGTCTGCCGCGAGTAGTAGTTCGGGTGCAGGTTGATCACCAGCACGCGGCCGAGCGACTCGGCACGCCGGGCGAGGCGCAGCGTCCAGTCGAGCGCGTCGTCCTCGGACAGCCCGAACCCGGTCACCGAGAACAGCGTCGAGTCCATCACGTGCAGCGGCAGCTCGACAAGATCCGTGCGAAGCCCGCATGGCGCGGCGAGCGGATGGGTGTCCGGGTCGCGATGGTCGCGGTCCATCACCGTCGAGTCGTAGCGCGCACCGCCCTGCGCCATGCCGTCGACCACCGCCGCGGACAACCGCAGGTAGTGCATGCGCAGTCCGTCGACCGGTCGCGGGACGATCCGGCGCAGGTCCGCGAACTCCGCGGCGAGCGCGGCAGGGTCGTCCGCACTCTGCCCGTGCAGGCCGATCTCGAATCCCGCGTCGGCCAGCCTGCGGATCGTCGCGGCCGCGTCCGCGAGCGCGTAGCGGATGCCGAGTCCGGGACGGGCCGCGAAGAACCACGTGCTGCGGATTCCGGCGGCCTGCTCGAACTCGCGCAGTTCGTCGATCGTGTCCCAGCGATCGCGCCCCAGCGCCGCCAGCGCCAGACCGGCGAGCTGGTCCGCCGCGCGCCACGGGCGGAATCTCCCGGCGAGGTTCTGGCGCAGCGCGTTGAACGCCGTCGAGAGCAGGAACCGGTCGACGAGGTGCTCGCGCAGCCCGAGATGGTCCACGTCGTGGCTCAGGCCGACGGCGAGGCGCACGCCGGCGGGCAGCTCGACGGCCAGCTCCGGCACCGCCGGCGGTTCCGGCAGCCCGGGACCGGGGCGGCGCGCGCCGCCGGCGACGGGGCGTCGGCGTCCGGGTGTCACATCGGCATCCCCCGGACGCCGAAGTAGCTGAACAGCCGTCGCACCATCGCTCCGAGCGCACGCTCGCGCGGCTCGATGCGGAACCGCCGCAGGCGGGCGTTGAAGAACGAGCCGCGCTCCGGAAGGCTGTGCTCGTCGAGAAACACCCGCACGCACGGCCCGTCGTCCGGGGCCGGCTCGTCCGGGTCGGCGCTGTAGAACAGGTCCGCCTGCTCCGGCCGACCGGCCTGCCAGCGCACGTGGAACCGGCCCGGGGCCCGCGCGAGCACCTCGACCTGCTGGCCGAGCTGGTCGGCGACCTCGAGGAACTTGTCGAAGATCTCGAACAGGCGCCGTTCGCGCTCGGCGTCGTCGGGCGGCGTCCGGTAGGGCTGCTTGATCACGCGGGCGGGGATGCCGACCGCCATCGAGTTCTCCGGATACTCGCCGCGCAGCAGCGCCTTGGCGCCGATGATCACGTCGTTGCCGATCCGCGTTCCCGGCATGATGAACACCCGCCACGGGACGTACACGCGGTCGCCGATGATCACGTCGCCGGTCTGGAACGGAAACCCCTCGAGGTAGGGCAGGAACGAGCCATGGGTGAAGATGTGCGTCGCTCCGCCGATGCTGACGTCGTCGCCGATGATCACCTTCTGGCCGCAGTCGATCCAGCACAGCGGGCAGATGTACGAGTTGACGCCGACGCGCAGCTCGGAGCGCGGGAAGAACGGCTCGCGGCCGCTGACGATCGTCAGCGACCCGATCTTGGCGTAGTCGGCGAGGGTGACCCGGCCGGCCCGCATCAGCGTGAACGGGTGGAAGCGGACATGACGGCCGATCTCGATCGTGTCGGCGATGATCGCCGAGAACGGTCCGAGCCGGGCGTGGTCCCCGATCCGGACGATCCGCCCGGCGAGGATCATCCCGAAGCCGATCCTCGCCCCGGGGCCGACGTCGACCCCGCGGAAGCGCAGCCACGCGACCTTGACGCGGCTCGGCAGCAGCGAGAACAGCAGGGCGCGGATCATGATCGTCTCCGCGGCACCGCCGGTCCGGCGCCGCTCCGGGGAACGATAGTGCCGGCGTCGCGCGCCACCAAGCCGGGATTCCGGATCACCGCGCCCGCAGGCGGACGACGACCGAGCGCTCGTCGAGCCGCTCGCTGTCGAGGAGCGCCAGCCCCCCGGCCGCGGCCTGTTCGGCGATCTCGTCGACCGTGTAGGTGTCGCCTCCCGCGGTCATCGCGAGCATGTTGACGGCGAACAGCGCGGCGGCCGGCGGGCGCCAGCGCTCGGGCTCGCGTGCGTTCTCGTGGATGACGACGAGCGCCCCCGGGGCGAGCAGCGGCGCGAGCCGCGCGAACAGCGCGCGGTTGTTCTCGGGCGACTCCGCGTGAAGCACCTGCGAGATCAGCATGCGATCGAACGGCCCGGCGGGGCGTTCGGGCTCCGGCTCGCGGTAGAAGTCCCAGCGCAGGAAGGCGAGCCGCTCGAGTTCCGGACGGCCGGCGAGCCGCCGCCGAGCCACCTCGAGCGTCAGCGGAAGGTCGATCAGCGTCGCCCGGAGCCGCGGATGCTCGCGCAGCGCGAGTTCGACGTACAGACCCGGGCCGCCGCCGAGGTCCGCGAGGTGGCTCGCACCGTCGAGCTCGAGCCGGGCGAGCACCTGCGGCGCGCGCTCGCGGCTCACCGCGGCCATCGCGAGGATGAACGCCTCGTTCGCCTCCGGGTCGTCGAGCGCGTCCGGCTCGTCGTGCGCGGGGCGTCCCTGCCGGATCGTCTGCTCGAGCACCGCCCACGCGCGGAACAGCCGTCCGCGATGGCGCAGCAGGGCGACGTACTCGCGATCGGCCAGCAGCGGCGCGAACCGCTCCGCGACCCGCACCCGCGAGCCGTCGACGATCTCGAGCAGGCCGAGCGACGCGAGCGCCCAGACCAGGATGCCGACGCCGCGCTCGGGGAGCCGGAGCCGCGTCGCCAGCTCCTCCGGGGCGAGTCCGTCGGCGGGCAGCGCGTCGAACAGGCCGAGTTCGACGGCGGCGAACAGGATCTTCGCGGGAACGAAGCCCTGGGCGATCCGCTCCAGGATCTCCCGTGGCATCTCGGACATCGGTCACCCCTTCGTCACGCCCTGCCGGATTGGTCCGGCCCGGGGCTCGCGCTATAGTCGGACCTGCCCGAGCATAGCCCGACGGAGGCGACGATGGACGATCCGCCGGGGCCGGCGACGAAGCTCCGCTACGGCGCCGATTACCGCGAGAAGGTCGAGCTGGAGGACGGCAGCGAGGTCTGGCTGCGACCGATCCGCCCCGACGACAAGCAGCGGCTGCTCGAGGCGTTCTCGCGCCTGTCGGAGACGTCGCGCTACCAGCGGTTCCTGAGCGACCGCGTCACCCTCGACGAGAAGACGCTCCGGTTCCTGACCGAGGTCGACGGGTGGGATCACGTCTGCCTCGTCGCGCTCGACGGTCCCGACGACGCGACCGCCCACGGACTCGCCTCGGCACGCTTCGTCCGCGACGCGGACGATCCGCAGGTCGCCGAGCCGGCCGTCACCGTGATCGACGAATGGCAGGGTCGCGGCCTCGGCCGGGCGCTGCTCGTGCGGCTGATGGAGGCGGCGCGCGAGCGCGGCGTGACGGTGTTCCGCTCGACGATCCTCGCGTCGAACGAGGCGATCCGGCGCCTGGTCGAGCAGGTCGGCGGCAAGGCGCGCGTGCAGCGCAAGGGTGAGCTGCTGATGATCGAGTTCGACCTTCCGGAGGCGACGGAACTCGTGGCGGCCCGCTCGCCGGAGGATCAGTCGCGCTGGGACGCGATCCGCCGGTTCTTCAGGCTCGCGGCGAGCCGGATCCTGTCGGAACGCGCCGACTGAGCACCCGCGGGACGGCGGGCCGCACGGAGCGCGCGCCACGATCCGGCCACGTCGAGCGCCGCGGCCGACGCGCGCTCGCTGCGGGGAAGCGCGCGATAGCGGTCGACGGCTCCGGGACCTCGCAGCAGTCGGGGCACGGCCGTCCGCGGCACGGCACGCGACGCTGCGGCGAGCTGCAGCGGCCGCGCGTCCGGCCGCGTCGGCGGTGCGCCGACCGCGACCCCGCACGGCACGACCAGCGCCAGGCAGGCGGCGGCGAGCATGCAGGTGCGGCGGGTGGCGGACATCGCTGCGGGGCCTCCGGGGTCGCCGGTCGCATCCGGCACGACGTCCCTACGCAAGCTCCGTTCCAGCCGGTGGTCCGGACGGTGGCGGACCGCGGGAAACGTCGGCGGACCCGGTCCGCGACGGGACGGACCGGACGCTGTCCTGTTTCCGGACGCCGCTTGCGTCCGGATCCGGGCCCGGCCTCAGACGCGGATGAAGGCCGCGATGCGCGGGTCGCGCCGCAGGCGCTCGAGGTCCGCCGGGCCGGGGCGCACCGGGCGGTCCCGCTCGCAGTCGACGAGGCACAGGAATCCGAGCGGCTCGTCGTCGGCACGGAACTGGTGCCACTCGTCCGGCCCGATCTCGAGCAGGTCGAACGGCGCGAGATCGACGATCCGGTCTCCGGCGAGCGCCCGGCCGCGCCCGCGCAGCACCATCACCGCGTGCGGATGCCGGTGCCGCTCGAGGGTCGAGTGGCCTCCCGGAGCGATCTCGAAATAGCGCAGCTGGGCACCGAGGCCCCCGGGGCCATCGAACAGGACCTGGCGGGTGATCCCGCGGAAGTGCGTTCCCGCCGGCTTGTAGTCGCGCAGCTCGACGCCGTCCCACCGGTAGTCGCCCAGACTGCGGCGATGGCGGCTCATGGTCCGGTTCCTCCCTCGCCGGCGGATCGCGCCGCCTCGACGAACGCGCGCGTGCGCTCGACGAGCTCCTCCGGTCCGACGTGCAGGCTGCCGCCGATCAGCAGCATGACGTCGGGGCCGAGATCCCGGGCGAGTTCCGGCACGCGCTCGAGCGTCATGCCGCCGGCCGGCACCGGCAGGGCGGGGCGCAGCGGCGGCCACGCGCCCCGCGCACCGTCGAGCAGACGCGTGACCTGGTCGTCGCTCCACGCGAACCGCCCGGCCACGTGAGGGTAGATCGTCGCGTCGGCCCCGAACAGCCGGAACAGTCTGCCGACGAGCAGCTCCGGCGCGATGGCCGACGATCCGGCGAGTGCCGGATGCGCGAGCACCGGTCCGTCCCACAGGCGGCGGGCGATGCGGTGGAACGCTGCCGGACCGATCAGCATCGGGCAGCACAGCACGGCGTCCGCGCCGGCCTGCCGCGCCTGGTCGAGCTGGTGCTCGATCGCGGCCCCGTCGCCGACGACGTGCGGAGCGTAGCGGGTCCGCCGGCCGGTCCGCTGCGCGACCCTGTCCAGCGCCGCGCAGACCGCGGCGACCCGCTCCGCGAACGGACAGAACGGATGATCGCCGAGTCCGTGGTCGTCCTTGACCAGATCGATGCCGCCGAGCGCGAGCTGCTCGGCCAGCGCCGCCAGCTCGTCGGGGCCCAGCCCGAGCGGCTTGAGGGCGCTGGCGGTCAGCGGGCCGTCCGGCACGTCGCACAGCGCGCGCAGGCCGGCGACGCCATGGCGCGGACCGCCGAATCCGATGCGAAGCTCCTCGGGAATCCCGACGTCGACGAGCCGCACGTCCCCGAGCAGCGACGCGTTGCCGAACAGCAGATTCAGCAGCCCCGCGGCGTCGAGGGCCGAGAGCGCCGCGTCGAACGCCAGCTCGACCGCGAACGCGCCGTCGGGCAGCGGTTCGATCGACAGGATCCGCGGGATGACCCGCTCGCGAATCCGCGGATCGCGGACCGCCGCGTCGGGCAGCTCGACGCTCTGCTCGAGCGCGAGCGCCTCGGCGCGGGCCTGCGCCTCCGCGGGGGCCACGTCGAGGCGATAGCGGGCGACGATCGGATCCATCGCGGTCAGCTCTCCCGCGGCGCGCCGCCGGGCGGGGACGCCACGAACACCTGGACGACGTACAGCCGGCCTTCGTCGTCCTGCGCCGTGCCGATCCCCGTGCGTTCGACGGTCTCGTCGAGCAGGTTGCGGCGATGGCCGGGGCTGGCGAGCCATCCGGAGACCGCCTCCTCGACCGGGTCGAGCGTCCCTTCGATCAGCGCCAGATTCTCGGACGCGACGCGGTAGCCGATTCCCGCGCGCTGCAGGCGGTCGCCGAGCGTCGCGCCGTCCGCACCCCGATGGTCGAGCACGCCGCGCCGCGCCAGGTCGCGGGCATGCCCGCCGGCCACGGCGTCGAGCCGGGGGTCGCGTTGCAGGGCGGGCACACCACGCTGCCGGCGCGCGGCATCGACGGCGGCGGCGATCCCGTCCGCGAGCGCGGCCAGTTCCCGGTCGTCGAAGAGGCCGCCGGCGCGCGGGGTGAACGCGTCCGCCGGCGCCGCGGCGAGCGCGACGACGACGACGATCCAGCCGTCCGGGGCGCGCGCCGCGCCGACCGCGCCGGCCCGCGTCCGCGGCGAGAGCGCCAGCGCCCAGGTGTCCTCGAGGGCGCGCAGCAGGCGGAGCGACTCCGCGACCGGGTCGTCGACGTCGCGCAGCAGCAGGACCTTCTCCACGTCGCGGCCGGCACGGGGAAGTCCGGCGAGCGCAAGCCAGCGTCCGGGGCGGGCCGGGTGGCGGAGCCGTTCGCGGTGGGCGAGCCGTGCGAGCTCGAGCGCGCGCTCCCGCGCGGCCGCGCGCAGCGTGTCGTCCGACCGCAGCGCCTCGACGCCCCGGTGCCGGCGCGCCGCATCGATCCGCTCGAGCACGGCGCCCGCCAGGTCGTCGAGCGGGCGCGGCGGAATCGGCCGTGCCGGAGTGCCCGCGACGAACGCCACGAGCACCGCGGGCACCGCGAGGGCGCGGCGGGCGGCGAGCGCGGGGATCCGGCGCGGCCCGATCATCGCGCGGCCTCGCGCAGCCGGGCCGTGGCGCGGTCGCGGTGTGCCGCGGCCGCCGCCTCGCGCGTTTGCGCCCGCCGCGTCCAGACGTGCACGTAGACCTGCAGCACGACGTAGAACAGGGCGGCGCCCGCGACGAGCGGGGCGAGCACCGCGGCGGCCTGCCGCCGGTCCCAGGCAAGCAGGATCAGCGCCAGGCCGGCCGCCGTGGCCAGCAGCGGCCGCACCAGCGACCAGCCGAACCGCCGGAGCCACAGTTCCTCGGCTCGGGCCAGCCAGCGGCGTCGTTCGGCTTCGAGCGCCGCCTCGATCAGCGGGGCGACCTCGGACCGCCGACCCGGCGGAGCGATCCCGGCGAGCGCCTCGACAAGTCGGTCCTCCCGCCGGTCGGGCTTCCCGCGTGCCCCGCTCATCGCCGGGTGCGGTCCCCGTCGCGCCGCCCCGGCGAGCCGCGAAGGATGCGCGCGAAGCAGAAGCCGACGAGTCCGAGAACCCCCGCCCAGGTGATCGCCATGAACGCCAGCGCCCCCGCGCTCATCGTGCCGCCTCCGCCGGGCGTCGCCTCCGGCCCTTCCAGGTCGCCCAGATCATGAACAGGAACGCCGCCGTGATCAGCGCCATGATCGCGCGCGTGATCCAGATCGCCCACGCCCGGTAGCGCACTTCGACGGCGAGCGTGACCTCGTGAGGGCGCAGCGTCTCGCCGGTCGCGGGGTCGTAGCGCGGTCCGAGCAGGCGCACGTAGCGATTGAGTCGCTCGAGGCCGATCTCGTCGAGCACGTCGGGTTGCGTGCCGATCCGGTCGACGCCGATCGGGGAGGACGGATGGATCACGATCTCGAACCAGATCGGGATGTCCCGGTGCCGGCGCTCGACGGCCGCGCGCAGCCCGGCCTCGATCCGCTCGAGTTCCCGTGCCGCATCGCTGCCTTCGGGGGGGCGTTCGAGCCGGAAGCGGCCCGCGAAGCCCTTCACGTTGTCGAATCCGGCATGGATCCGCGGTGCGGGAATCAGCCGGTCGTGGATGATCGCGTCGAAGAACCAGGCGCCGAAGATCGCGAACAGGACGAGGGGCGTGACGACGCGCATCACCCAGCGGTAGACGCCCGGGACACGGATCTCGGCGCCGCGGTGCATCTCCTTCCAGCCGCGATCGATGCCGAAGATCCACGAGAAGATCACGACCTCGATCGTCGTGAACAGCACGAGGCCGATCGTCCCCGCCCAGAAGTCCATCTCGTCGAGAGCGCCGTAGCGGTAGTACAGGACGATCGGCACGCTGGCCAGCGCCCATACGACACCGAGCACCGCGGCCGAGACGGCCCGCGTCATGCGCATCTCGTCCTGGAAGAACGCCATCACCGGTTGCGCCACGGCGACCGAGGACGTGAACGCGGCGAAGAACAGCAGCAGGAACCACATGCTGCCGAACAGGTGCACACCGCCCATGCCGCGGAAGATCTCCGGCATCGAGACCATCCCGATCCGGAACGTCCCGCCGGCTGCGATCTCGGCGATGCGGTCCGGGCCGAAGTAGAGCGCCGCCGCCGGAATCGCGATCATGCTGCCGAACACGACCTCGACCAGCTCGTTGATCGACGCCGCCGTCAGGCCGGTCAGGACGACGTCGTCGTTCTCGCGCACGTACGAGCCGAAGCACTCGAGCGCGCCGTAGCCGATGGTCAGCGTGAAGAAGATCTGGCCCGCGGCCGCCATCCACACCTGCGGATCGGACAGCGCGGCGAAGTCCGGCCGCCACAGGAACTCGAGCCCGGCGAACGCCCCGGCTCCCTGGCCGAGGGTCCACGTGCCGAGCACGATGCAGAACAGGACCAGGATCGGGATCGCGACCTTGGCGAGCAGCTCGATCCCGCGACTCACGCCGCGCCAGAGCACCCAGACGTTGAGCGCCAGCGCGATGACGAGGAACAGCGCCGCGGTCCCCAGGCCGACGAAGTAGTTCTGGGTCGGCGCGTTGCCGAGAAACTCCTCGAAGAACACGCCGAGATCGACCGCGCGGTCCTCGTAGCGGCCGGTCAGCGAGAACCACGAGTACGCCAGACACCAGGCCTCGATATACGTGTAGTAGATCACGAAGACCAGCGGCAGCGCGACGCCGATCACGCCGACGTACTTGCCCCACGGGCGTCCCGTCATCACGTCGAACATCCCCGGCGTGGTGCCATGGCCCGCGCGGCCCCCGATCCGTCCGACGGTCCATGCGATCCACATCGCCGGCAGCCCGAGCAGCAGCAGCGAGAGCACGTAGGGGATCATGAACGCGCCGCCGCCGTGATTGGCGGCCTGCCCGGGAAAGCGCAGCAGATTGCCGATGCCGACCGCGCTGCCCGCGGCGGCGAGGATCACCCCGATCCGCGAGCCCCACTGTTCACGTCCACCCGCACCGCTCACCCGTCACGTCCTCCCTGCCGCGGTCCATCGCCGAAGTCTCCGGGAATTCAGGACAGATGATCCCCGATCGGTTCCGCGCGCGCGATCGCGTCCCTGATCTCCCGTACCGCGTTCTCGAGGCCGATCAGCACCGCCCGGGCGATGATGCTGTGGCCGATGTTCAGCTCGACGACCTCGGGGATCTCCGCGATCGGGGTCACGTTGCGGACGGTCAGCCCGTGACCGGCCGCCACGGCGAGGCCCGCCTCGGACGCCCGGGTCGCGGCTGCGACGAGGGCGTCGTAGGCCTCCGCCTGCTCGGACGCCGTCGTCGCGATGCTGTAGGCGTTCGTGTTCAGCTCGATCATCGCCACGCCGATGTCGGCGGCCGCGTCGACCTGGGCCGGGACCGGGTCGATGAACAGGCTGCTCGCAATGCGCGAGCGGCGCAGGGCGGCAACATGCCTGGCGAGGGTGCGGCGATGGCGTGCCGCGTCGATGCCCCCTTCGGTCGTGACCTCGCCGGGACGCTCAGGGACGAGCGTCACGAGATCGGGCCGCACGCGACGCGCGATCGACAGCATCTCCTCCGTCGCCGCCATCTCGACGTTGAGGCGTGTCGTGACGACGCGCCGCAGGCGATGCAGGTCCTCGTCCTGGATATGCCGGCGATCGCCGCGCAGGTGGCACGTGATGCCGTCGGCACCGGCAAGGTCGCAGAGCACCGCGGCGGCGACGGGGTCCGGTTCGGCCGCCCGCCGCGCCTGGCGCACGGTGGCGACGTGGTCGATGTTCACCGAAAGGCTGGCCGACATGACGACCGGTCCTCCTCGACGGCACGCTCAGTCGCGGGCCTTCTGACTCGTTCTGCGACTGCGCCTGCGCGACGCCCCGGGCCGCGACCCGGACGGCGGGTCGGCCGGCGGCCCGCCGGCCGACGCCGCATCGGTCTTCTCCGGCGCGCGGAACATCTCGAGGCGCGTCCAGTCCGGGAACGGTCGCGGTCCGCGGGGACGGGCCTGCTCGCGCTCGATGCCGCGCTCGACCGCCTCGACCAGATACGGTCGAAGACGCTGAGGCGGGATGATCCGCTCGATCGAGCCGACCGCCTGCGCGCGTTCGATGCTGTGAATCCTGTCGAACTCCGCCGCGACCTCGCCGAGCTTCTCGGCATGCACCAGCTTGAACAGCTCGTCGTAGCGGGCCTGCAGCCGCGCCCTTCGCGCACCCGTCGCCGACCGCAGCTGTCGCTCGAGCGCCTGGACCCGCGGGTCCTGACTCGCCCTCTTGCGGACCTCGCCGGCGAACACGACCGCGGCCGCAGGCGCGCCGCCGATCACCGAGGCGTACGTGTGCTCGAGCGCCGAGGACTCCAGTCCCTCGTTGAGCGCGCGCGAGAACACGACGAAGGCCCCGCCGTGGTAGCGCGAGATCACGCAGAACACGATCGGACCCTCGAAGTTGACGATCGCCCGGCCGATCTCCGCGCCGAACTCGAGCTGCCAGTTGCGCATCGACTCGGGCGAGCCGTCGAACCCGGAGAGGTTGGCGAGCACGACGACGGGACGGTTTCCGCTCGCGGCGTTGATCGCCCGCGCGACCTTCTTCGACGAGCGGGGAAAGAGCGTTCCGGCGGTCCACTGCTCCGGACCGTCGGCGGGGACGAGGCCCGCACGCGGAAGCGGACGCGACTCGAAGCCGATCAGCTCGACCGGCCACCCGCCGAGGTGGGCGTCCCAGACGACGGCGATCTCCGCGTCCTGCATCGCGGTCCAGCGCTCGAGGGGGGCGTGGTCCTGGTCGATCACGGCCCGCATCACGCTGCGGATCTCGAACGGACGCTTGCGGCCCGGATTGGTCTCCGGCGAGAGAATCTCGCCGATCGTCCGGAAGTCCCCGAACGTGCCCTCGTAGGGGTGCTGGCAGACGTCACGGTCGACCGGATCGACGGTGACCGCGCGCCGCGGGAACCGTTCGCCGGGCACGACGTACGTGTGGTCGTAATGGCGAAGCAGCAGCCGGCACGCCTCGCCGATGTCCTGCGCCCAGTACTGGGCCTGTCCGTTGGGCCCCATCACGCGGTCGTAGCCGCCGATGCCGTGATTGTCCTCCGCCGACACGCCGCCGGAGTAGTCCAGCGCCTTCTTCCCGGTCAGCACCATCGCGCCTTCCGGCGTCATGACGAGGATGCCGCGCGTGTGCATCAGCATCGTCGCCTCGGCGTTCCAGTACGGCTGGGCGCCGACGTTGATGCCGTGGACGATCACGTTCACCTCGCCGCCGGCCTGCGTGAACAGCACGAGACGACGGAGCACGAGCGCGATCCAGTCCATGTTCTCGGTGCCGCTCTCCATCGAGATCCGCGCGCCGGCCGACACGGCGAACCACTCGACAGGGACCCCGAGCCGCTCGGCGAGATCGAGCGCACCGATGATCCGGCGGCACTCCGGCTCGGCCAGCGAGCCGAGTCCGCGGCTCGGATCGCCCAGGATGATCACCCGCCGCATGCCTTCCGGATGACGCTCGGTCACGTTGGTGATCACCCCGACGACGACGTTGGCCGTGTTCTCTCCCCACGGCCTGTCCACCGGCGCGAGGTGCCCGTCCGGTCCGAGGTCGTGCTCGACGAACTCGCCCGGCGGGAACCCGGCGGCCGTGTCCTCGGCGCGCGGGGTCATCATCCGCACGATCTCGTACGGATAGTGCAGGCCGCGCCGCTGCATCCGCACCACCTTCTGGCGATACCGGCTCAGCGAGCGGATCGGAAGCCGTGACGGCGGGCGCCGGTCGATCTTGACGCCGCGTCCGCCCGGATCCGAGATGTGGATGTCGACCTGGGCGAGCCGGTCGGGGCCGCCCTGCGGGATCAGCGCCCGGATGACGATCTTCTCGATCCCGAGCCCGGCGGTGACGGGCATCATTCTCTTGGCGAGCCGCGCCAGGTCGTCCTCGTCCGCGGGCATCGCCTCGCGGGTGAACAGGACGACGCGATTCATGTACAGGCGGCTCTCCGCGCTGCGCGTCGACTGGAACCGGCGGATGCCGGCCAACGCCTCGCGGAGGAGGCGCTCGAGCAGCGGAAGCGCAACGACGCGTCCCTCGCGGTCCCGCCGCGGTGTCAGGTCGCGGACCTCCGCCAGCGCGAACAGCCGTTCGTCCTGCGGGTTGTCCCGGGCGACCGCGTGGAACAGGTAGATGTCCTCGACCGACGGCAGGCGCTCCAGGATGAAGTTCGACAGCCGGTCGAGATCGAGGCGCTCGGCCATCATCGGATGGACGCCGCGCAGCAGCGGGTCCTCGCGGAATCCGTGGCCGTCGGGGCGGAACGTGAAATGCGTCTGTCCGGGGCCGACGTCGGTGCGGAACCCGGTCACCGAAAGCACGATCCGCTCGACCCGCCGCGGCAGCTCGAGGCTGTCCACGGTCTGCGCAGCCCAGTCGCGCAGCTCGTCGGGCGACGTGTCCTCGCGGCGGCAGCGGACGAAGAAGTCGAGATCGATCGCATCGGCCGACGGAACCTCGCGCAGCAGCGGAGTCATCAGCTCGATCGAGCTGGCGACGCGGTCCGAGACCTGGTAGGTCGTGAACACGTGATGGCGCACGTCGCCGTCGACGAACTCGGCCACCGCGATCGGATGCCCCTCGACCGTCACGACGCGCAGGTTCTCGAGATTCCGCGTCCGGTAGTAGCGCCTCGTGAGCGACTCGAGAATCAGGTGCCGCAGCGAGAGATCGGCCCGCGCGAACCGTTCGGTGAGCAGGTTGAGCAGCGGCTGCGGGCAGGACACGACGCGCCCCAGCCGCTCCGCCCGGTCCGGCGCGTCCGGATCGGCGGCGATCGCCTCCAGTTCGGCCAGGACCTGCTCGTGGACACGCCGGCGCGCCTCCTCGAGCAGCGGCTTGTCGAACAGGTCGTAGCGCACTTCGCGGGCGAGGTCCTCGAGCGCCGGGAACCGCCCGCGAGCGACGACGACGAGCCGGCCCAGCAGGGAGCGCAGCGTGTCGTCGGCGAAGCGGCGCATCACCTCGTCGTGGCGCAGGAACCGCTCGAGGACGGACGTGACGCCGATGATCTGGGACTCGACGTTGGCGTGTGCCTTGAAGATCCAGATCAGCGCTTCCTCGAGTTCCCGGGAGCGCTCGAGCGACGTGACGCCGTAGTGGGACAGCGCCCGCTCCAGCGCGGAGACGAATCGTGTCGGCAGGCCTTCGCCCGCGGCGTCGAGCGCACGCGCGTACATGAACAGCGCCTGCTGCGGGCTCGGTCCCGGGACGCCGCTCTCGTCCGGCGGCTCCGGCTGCCGCCCCGACAGGTAGGTGATGTCGGCGAAGGCGTCGAGCAGCTGCAGCTCGGCGAGGCGCAGCCGCTCGTCGGCGGGGTCGACCTGCTCGCGGACCGACTCGAGCTCGGCGACGACGCTGCGCGTCCGCTGCGGATCGACGTCGAACCCGAGTGCCAGACGATGAAGCTCGCGCAGGGAACGGAGCGCCCGGTCGAGCGGCGTCGGCTCGGCGGCAGCCGGCGGTGCGAACTCCTCGAACGAGAGCCGCTCCGCGGTCTCCTGGCCGGCGTCCTCCGCCTCCGGCTCGAGGCGGAGCAGGGGCGTGCCGGCGTCGACCTGCTCGTTGGCCGAGACCAGCACGTCCGCGACCTGGCCCGCCAGCGGCGCGGCAATCGGCATCTCGGTCTTCATCGCCTCGAGCACGGCGATCGTCTGGCCCGTCTCGACGCGATCCCCGGGCCTGACGCGCAGGCTGACGACGATCGCCGGCGCCGGCGCGCGCACCAGGCCGCCGTCGTCCCGCGAGACGCGATGGGGCACGCCGTCGATCTCGACGAGATGCACGACGCCGTCGGCGACGGAAACCACGCGGTGCGTCGTCCCGCCGAGCGTCATCCGCCGCTCGAAGTCGCTGATCGGCTCGAGGGAGACAGGAATCCGCGCTCCGTCCACCTCGACGCGGTACGCGTTGCCGCCCAGGTTGTGGACCGTCACCTCGTAGGCCTGCCCGCCGGCGCGCAGCTCGGCCTTGCGCCCGACGCGCGGCGCGACGTGCGGCCGCCCCCGGTAGGCCGAATAGAGGAACGCCTGCCGCTCGACCTCCTGCTCCTCGCGGTAGACCTCGAGGGCGGCCTCGATCAGCGCTGCGGCGCCATGCGGCCGCGGGGGGCGATCGCCGGACGCCATCAGCCGGTCGAGCCAGCCGATGTCGACGCGCCCTTCCCGGAAGTCCTCCCGCTCGAGCAGCTCGAGCAGGAACGCCTTGTTCGTCGTTCCGCCCTGGACGACGACGGTCGTCTCGGCGAGGGCGCGCGTCAGCCGCGCGATCGCCTCGTCCCGGTTGCGGCCGCTGGCGATGATCTTGGCCACCATCGAGTCGAACTCGGGGGCGATGCGGTCGCCCTCCGCAATGCCCGTGTCGACCCGCAGGCCGGGGCCGGTCGGCACGCGCAGCAGCGCGACCCGGCCGGGGGCGGGGGCGAACCCGTTGTCCGGATCCTCCGCGTTGAGCCGCGCCTCGATCGCGTAGCCCAGCGGCCGCGGCGGCCTGCTGCCGAGCTTCCCGCCGCGCGCCACGTGGAGCTGGAGCTTGACGAGGTCGAGCCCGGTCGTCTGCTCGGTGACCGGGTGCTCGACCTGCAGGCGGGTGTTCACCTCCATGAAGGCGAGCTGCCGTCGCTTCGGATCGTAGAGAAACTCGACCGTCCCCGCCCCGACGTACCCCGCCGCCTTGCACAGCCGCGCTGCCGCGTCCCGCAGCTTGTGCTCGCGATAGCTGTTGAGCGCCGTCGAACCGGATTCCTCGATCAGCTTCTGGTTGCGTCGCTGGACCGAGCAGTCGCGGACGCCGACCGGCCACACGGTCTCGTGCTCGTCGGCGATGATCTGCACCTCGACGTGACGCGCGTTGGCGACAAGCGCCTCGAGAAAGACCGTACCGTCCCCGAAGCTGGCCAGCGCCTCCTGGCGCGCGCGCTCGAACACCTCGCGCAGCTGGTCCTCGTCGGTCACGCGGCGGATCCCGCGTCCCCCGCCGCCCGCCGAGGCCTTGATCAGCAGCGGGAAGCCGATCCGCCGTGCGTGGGCGAGCGCGTCGTCGACGGACTCGACCGGCCCCTTGCTCCACGGCGCGACCGGCACGCGGGCCTTCTCGGCGATCCGCTTGGCGGTGATCTTGTCGCCGAGTTCGCGCATCACGCGGGCCGGCGGGCCGATGAACACGATCCCCAGTTCCTCGCACAGCTCGGCGAACTCGGGGTGCTCGGCGACGAATCCCCAGCCGACCCACGCCGCGTCCGCGCCCGAGGTCGCGAGCGCCTCGCGCAGGCGGTCGTAGTCGAGATACGTGCTCTTGCGCTGGCCGTCGCGGGGGTCGACGAACGTCGCCTCGCCGAGCGCGACCGCTTCGTCCGCCTCGCGGACGAACATCGCGTCGCGATCCGGCTCCGTGAACAGCGCGATCGTGACCAGGCGCTCGCCCTGCTCGCGGGCGAACTCCCGCGCGGCATGAATCAGCCGCATCGCCGGCTCGCCGCGGTTGACGATCGCGATCCGGCCAAAGCTCCGGCTCATGGGATGCCTCCGGCTGGCGACACGGTCCCCTCGCGGCGGGCACCGGCCGCGCAAGCGGTCCACGTTACACAAGATCGCGCGACTGCGCAGCGCCCCTCGGGTCAGTTCCCCAGCTCGCGCTCGAACACGGCGGCGAGATCGGCCGCGAGGCGCTGGACGAGCCGCTCGTCGGCGCCCTCGACCATCACGCGGGCCTTGGGCTCGGTGCCGGAGTACCGCACGACGACGCGCCCGTCGCCTCGCATCTCCCGCTCGGCTCGCCGCACCGCGTCAGCCAGCACCGGGTGCTCCTCGATGCGCGGCTTGGCCCGCACGCGGACATTGCGCAGCACCTGCGGGAAGCGGGGCAGCTCGCGCCGCGCGATCTCGGGATCGTCCTCCCCGGACGCGAGCAGCCGGCAGATCATCAGCGCGGTCAGGATGCCGTCTCCCGTCGGCGCGAGGTCGAGGAAGATCACGTGCCCGGACTGCTCGCCGCCGAGGCTGAAGCCGCCCTCGCGCAGGGCCTGGAGCACGTAGCGGTCCCCGACGGGCGTGCGGTGCAGCTGCAGGCCGTGCCGTCCGAGGGCCTTCTCGAGACCGAGGTTGCTCATCACGGTGCCGACCACCGTGCGGCCCGGCAGCCGGCCTTCGCGGGCGAGCGCGCGGCCGGCGTAGAACAGCGTGAAGTCGCCGTCGAGGACGGCACCGGCCCGCGAGGCGCCGATGCAGCGGTCCGCATCGCCGTCGAACGCGAATCCGAGGTCCGCGCCGTGCTCGACGACCGCACGCGCGACCACGTCGGGGTGCATCGAGCCGACGCCGGCGTTGATGTTGCGGCCGTCCGGCGCGTCGGCGAGGACGATCACCTCGGCGCCGGCGCGGCGCAGGGCCGCCGGGGCGAGCCGGTAGGCGGCGCCGTGGGCCGTGTCGAGCACGACGCGCAGCCCGTCGAGGCGCGTTCCGTCGAGGCATCGCTCGAGGAACTCGAGGTACGCCGCCTCGGGCTGCGGATCGTCGTCGATCGGGCGGTGGCCGAGCCGGTTCTCGTCCGGTGCCGGCTGCTCGTCGATCAGCCGCTCGATCTCCAGTTCCGCGGCGTCCGGGAGCTTCGCGCCGTCGGCGTCGAGCACCTTGACGCCGTTGTCGTGGTACGGGTTGTGGGACGCGGAGACCATCAGCCCGGCGCGGTAGGGGCCGGTGCGGGTGACCAGGGCCAGCCCCGGAGTGGGCAGCACGCCGGCGGAGACGGCCCGTGCCCCGCCGTCCTCGAGCCCGGTGGCCAGACAGGCGGCGATGAACGCCCCGGACTCGCGTGTGTCGCGGCCGAGGCAGACCGTGGGGGGCTGCCCGCCGTCCGCGTCGGCCAGCCAGCGCGCCAGCGCCCGGCCGAGGCGGTACATCGTCGGGCCGTCGAGGGGGGGGACGCCCGCCTCGCCGCGGATTCCGTCGGTTCCGAACAGTCTGCGCACCCGAGGACTCCCTGGTGACCGCCGCCGCGAAGCCGGCCGCTCAGCGCCGGGGGGCGACGCGGACCTTGGCCGGTTCCACCGCGACGATCTCGACGCGCTCGCGCAGCTCGGGGTCCAGCGCCTCGAGATCGACCTGGACCGGCACGTTCTTCGGGCGGGAAGATACCGCGTCGGCGGGAAGACGGACGACCAGCGCGTCACGGATCTCGGCCAGCCGGCTCGGGGGCGCCTTGACGGTCACCGCCACGCGGGCCGGGCGCAGGTCGACCTGGACCTCGGGCGGCACGACGACGTCCTCCTCCCACGAGGCCTCGGTCGGCCGCTCGACGATCCGCACGCTGACCTTGACCTCGTCCCCCTGGGGGAACTCGACGAGACGGGCCCGCGCCGGCGGGACGACCTTGACGGTCGCGACGACGTCCTCGCTGCGGCCGGCGATGTCGACCGGACGCGTGCGTACCGTCTCGAGCGACGCCACGACGCTCTCGGGCCCCCGCAGGGTGACGACCAGCGGCTCGACCGTCACGCCGGCCACCTCGAAGCCCTCGGCCGGCTCACCGCTCGTCTCCGCCTGGACACGGACGGTCTTCTCGAGTCTCCGCTCGAGCTTGACGACGACCTCGTCGGTGAGGATCTCCTCCACGACGACGCCGCGCGGCACGTTGAACACGTCCTGCGGTGTGACGGCCAGCCGATGCTCGCCGGGCGTGTCGATCTGTCCGAGATCGATGCGCGCGTACAGCCGTTCCGGCACGAGGCGTTCCATCTGCGACTCGAAGCCGCGCAGGCGGACGCGCACCTCCTGGGGCTCGAACGCGATGACCAGCATGTCGACCGGCGGTGTCACGTCGAGCGGAATCACCAGGTTGCGGATCTGCTGGCCGCGTCCCGCGACGTTGGCCCAGATCAGGAAGGCGATCAGCAGCGCGAACAGCTTGAGGCCGACATTGCGCCGGAGGATCTCGAGCATCACGAGGCCTCCGCCGTGCGGGCCGCCCGGCCCCTTCGCGCGTCGCGGGACGCCCGCTCCGCGCCCAGATGGCGCTCGAGAAACGCGCGCAGGGCGCGCGCGTCGAGGTCCTGCTGGAACGCTCCGTCGATCGCGGCCGAGATCACGCCGCGCTCCTCGCTGACGACGACGGCGATCGCGTCGGACTCCTCGGTGATGCCGATCGCGGCCCGGTGGCGGGTCCCGAACTCGCGCGAGATGTACGGATTGGTCGACAGCGGCAGGAAGCAGCTTGCGGCGGCGAGGCGTCCTTCGGAGATCAGCACCGCACCGTCATGCAGCGGCGTCTTGGGCGAGAAGATGTTGATCAGCAGGTCGTAGCTCACGCGCCCGTCGATCTCGATCCCCGTCTCGATGAAGTTGCGCAGGCCCTGGACCCGCTCGATGACGATCAGCGCCCCGATCCGCCGCGAGGCCATCGCGCTGCAGGCGAGGGCGATCTCCTCGATGATCTCGCCCGACGCATCCTGCTGGCGCAGGCGCGCGAACGGATAGCGGCCGAAATAGGCCAGCGCCTGCCGGATCGGTCCCTGGAAGATCACGATCACGGCGAAGCCGCCGTAGATGAACAGCTGGGTCAGGACGAAGTTGGTCGCCGGCAGCTCGAGCAGGCTTCCCGGACTCGTGATGAACCACAGGATGAACACCGCGAGCAGGCCGTAGATCATCTGCACGGCGCGGGTGCGCCGGATCAGGACGAGCAGCTGGTAGATCGCGAACCACAGCAGGAGGATGTCGAAGATCGCCAGGGGATTGGCCAGCTCGCGCACGTGGAGCAGTTCGAGGAAGTCCTGCATCAAGTCCCTCGCGCCGTTCCCTGCCGCGTCACCGCCGCGGCGCTCCCGCCTCGCGCACCGCGTCGGCCACCGCGAGCGCGGCCCGCGTCGGGGCCACGTCGTGGACCCGCACCAGCTCGACCCCCTCGGTGGCGGCGATCACGGCGGCGGCGAGGCTGCCTGCCAGCCGCGCCTCCGGAGGCTCGATGCCGGTCCGGCGTCCGATGAAGCTCTTGCGCGACGCGCCGATCAGCACCGGACACCCGAGACTGTGAAATGCACCGCTCTGCCGCAACAGCTGTTCGTTCGCTTCCGGGGACTTGCCGAACCCGAGCCCCGGATCGACGAGGATTCTATCACCGGCGATTCCCGCCGCGCGGGCCGCATCGACGCGCTCGCCCAGAAAATCGAGGATCTCGCCGAGCAGGTCGACGTAGCGCGTGTCCCGCTGCATGGTGCCGGGCTCACCCCGCATGTGCATCAGCACGACCGGGCAGCCCGCCGCGGCGACCACGCCGGCCATCTCCGGATCGCGCAGGGCCGACACGTCGTTGACCAGGTCGGCCCCTGCGGCGAGCGCCCGGCGCGCGACCTCGGCATGACGGGTGTCGATCGACAGGCGCGCGTCGGGCAGCCGTGCGCGGATCGCCTCGATCGCGGGAAGCACCCGGGCCAGCTCCTCGTCGACGGTGACGGGCCGGGCACCGGGGCGGGTCGACTCGCCTCCCACGTCGACGATCTCGGCCCCCTCGGCGACCAGCTGCTCCGCCCGGTCCGCCGCGTCGGCCGGATCGACGAACCGTCCGCCGTCGGAGAACGAGTCGGGCGTGACGTTGACGATCCCCATGATCCGCGTGCGGCTGCCGAGCGACCACGTGCCCCCGTCGGCCCAGCGCAGCGTGCGCTCCGCGGTCTCGAATCGGTCGAGGGCCTGGACCAGGTCGCTGCCCTCCGCGCATCCCCAGCGGTGGGCGGTCTCGCGCAGGCGCGGCGCGGAGCCGAGCAGCGCGGTCTCGCGGGCGCCGGCGAGCACGAGGACGCCCGGGGGTGCGGCGACGGACAGCGGCGGGGAGGACGCCGACGGGGCGAAGCGGACGCCGACGCATGGAAGCGGCAGCGGCTCGCGGGACGCCGGCACCCCGGCGGGCGCGAGGAACGCCGCCGCGTCGCGCGGGGTGCGGAGCGTCCAGATCCGGGCGCGACGGGCGGGCATCGGCCGCCGATCAGCCCGGGTGCTCGATCGCGGGACCGCCGATGCGCGGCTCCTTGCCGTCGCCGGTGCGCTCGCGCGCGGCCTGCGCCGCGGACTCCTCGGTGGAGGGAGTCTCCTCGGCGACGGGTGCGGTGTGCTCCGGACGCGGCAGCTCGCCGTCCTCGACAAGGTGGCGGATCTCCTCCGCGTCGAGCACCTCGCGCTCGAGCAGCGCCTCCGCCACGCGGACGAGCGCCTCGCGGTTCTCCTCGAGGATCGCCCGGGCCCGCTCGTAGGCGCTGGTCACGATGCGGCGGACCTCGTCGTCGATGCGGATCGCCGTCCGTTCGGAGTAGTCGCGATGCTGCGCGATCTCGCGGCCGAGAAAGATCTGTTCCTCGACCTTGCCGAACGTGACCGGTCCGAGTTCCTCGCTCATGCCCCACTCGCAGACCATCTTGCGCGCCATGTCGGTGGCACGCTCGATGTCGTTGCCGGCACCGGTGGTCAGGTGGTTCATGAACAGCTCCTCGGCCGCCCGGCCGCCCATCAGCACGGTCAGGGTCGCCTCGAGGTACTCGCGCGAGTAGGTGTGCCGATCGTCCTCCGGGAGCTGCTGCGTCAGTCCGAGCGCCATGCCGCGGGGGATGATCGTCACCTTGTGCAGGGGATCGGCCTTCGGCTCGAGGAACGCGACCAGCGCGTGGCCCGCCTCGTGGTAGGCCGTGTTGCGCTTCTCCTCCTCGGAGATGATCAGGCTCTTGCGCTCGACGCCCATCAGGACCTTGTCCTTGGCGATCTCGAAATCCTTCTGCTCGATGACCGACTTGCCCATCCGTGCCGCATAGAGCGCCGCCTCGTTGACGAGGTTCGCCAGGTCGGCGCCGGAGAAGCCGGGCGTGCCGCGGGCGATCAGCGACAGGTCGACGTCGCCGATCGGCTTGTTGCGGCAGTGGACCTCGAGGATCTGCTCCCGCCCGCGCACGTCCGGGCGGCCGACGGTCACGCGACGGTCGAAACGGCCGGGACGGAGCAGCGCCGGGTCGAGGACATCGGGCCGGTTCGTCGCCGCGATCAGGATCACGCCGTCGTTCGACTCGAAGCCGTCCATCTCGACCAGCAGCTGGTTCAGCGTCTGTTCGCGCTCGTCGTGACCGCCGCCGAGTCCCGCGCCGCGATGACGACCGACCGCGTCGATCTCGTCGATGAAGATGATGCACGGCGCATTCTTCTTGCCCTGTTCGAACAGGTCGCGGACCCGGGACGCGCCGACGCCGACGAACATCTCGACGAAGTCGGAGCCGGAGATCGAGAAGAACGGCACGTTGGCCTCGCCGGCGATCGCGCGCGCCAGCAGCGTCTTGCCGGTTCCCGGCGGGCCCATCAGCAGGACGCCCTTGGGGATCTTGCCGCCCAGGCGCTGGAACTTCTGCGGCTCCCGGAGGAACTCGATGATCTCCTGCAGTTCCGTCTTCGCCTCTTCGCAGCCCGCGACGTCCTTGAAGGTGACCTTCTTGCTCTGCGGCGTGAGCAGCTTGGCGCGCGACTTTCCGAACGACAGCGCCTTGTTGCCGCCGGTCTGCATCTGCCGCATGAAGAAGATCCACACGCCGACGAGCAGCAGGAGCGGTGCCCAGCCGACCAGCGTGAGCCACAGGCTGCTGTCCTGCGGCTTCTCGGCCCGGATCTCGACGCCGTGCTCCTGGAGCCGGGCGAGCAGGTTCTCGTCCTTGACCACGTAGACCGTGAACTGCTGGTCGTTGCGGTCGCGGCCCTTGATCTCGTAGCCGAACCCGTCCCCGGTGATCGTCACGCTGCGGATCTGGTCGTTCTCGACCTGGGAGATGAACTCCGTCTGGGTCATCGCCTGGGCGATCTCGGCGCGCCCGGAGATCAGCTTGATGATCGCCACGACGGCGATGAAGATCACGCCCCAGACGAGGATCGTTCTGACGTGCTGGTTCACCGGGGCTCCTCCGGGTGCATCGGCGCCCGACGATCGGTTGCTCCCGAGGCGATTCTACGGGCCGGGTCCCCGGGGTGCCATCCGGGGCCCGGCCGGTCACGGCGATCCGGCGCCCGTCAGGGGTTCTCGACGACCCACCCGATGCCGGGAAGATTCCGGTAGAGCTCGTCGTCGTCGAGCCCGTAGCCGACGACCCAGCGGTCCGGGATCTCGAAGCCGACGTGCTCGACCGGGCACTCCACCTGGCGGCGCGAGCGCTTGTCGAGCAGCACCGCGGTCCGCAGCCGCGCGGGGCGCCGGGCGCGCAGCCGGTCGAGCAGCGCGTTCATCGTCACGCCGGTGTCGAGAATGTCCTCGATCACCAGCACGTCGCGGCCCTCGATCGGGAACGGATGGGTGAACACGAACTCGACCTCGCCACCGTCGTCCGACTGGCGGTGGATCTCGAGGAAGCCGACGCGGGTCGGCCGGCGGATGGCCCGCAGCAGGTCCGCGCCGAACACGAACGCGCCCTTGAGGACGATCAGCGCGGCGATCTCGCCGTCCGGCGGCGTCTCGCGCTCGATCTCGCGCGCGAGTTCGACCACGCGGGAGGCGATCGTCTCCGCCGGGATCAGGATCTCGTCGGCCAGCCGCCTCATCGAACGGTCTCCACCGGGGTCTCGAGCACGAGCAGGCCGCGCTCGCGCCGCGCCGTCACGCCCCGCGGGAGCTCGATCCGCATGCCCCTGGCGTCCGGCGCGAGCAGGCCGAGGACCGCGTCGACGTGGTCGGCCTCGAGGCGGGTCGTCCCCCGTCCGAGCGCGGCGACGAGCCGGCGCACGATGCGTCGCGCCAGAGGGCCGGGAAGACCGCGCAGCGCCGCGCGCGAGCACGAGAACCGTCCCGGGGCGGTGGCGACGATCACGTCCCCGAGCCGTTCGGCGGCGAGCTGCTCGAGCAGCAGGTCGTCCTCGGCGGCGAGCCGCGCGTGCCGGGCCAGGGCGGCGACGGTTCCCGGCCCGGCGGCCCGCTCGAGTGCGGGGAGCACGCGTCCGCGCAGCCGCGAGCGGAGCCGGTCGGGCGCGACGTTGGTCTCGTCCTCGCGCCATGCCTGTCCGAGGCGCTCGAGCAGCGTGCGCAGGTCCCGCCGGCGGACCCCGAGCAGCGGGCGCCACCACGGCGGTCGCCAGCGCCGCATCGCCGCGAGCCCGGCGGTGCCCGCCCCGCGGGCCAGCCGCTGGAGCACCGTCTCGGCCTGGTCGTCCATCGTGTGGGCCAGCGCCACCGCGCCGGCGCCGTGCCGGCGGGCGACGTCGGCGAGGAAGGCGAGCCGGGCGCGCCGCGCGGCGTCCTCGCTTCCGGGGACGGCATCGAGGCGCGAGACTTCGAGCGGAACGCCGAGATCGGCGGCCAGCGCCGTCACGAAGCGGACGTCGTCCGCGGACGACGCGCCGCGGAGGCCGTGGTCGAGCGTGGCTGCCACCAGGCGCCAGCCGCGGCCGGGCGCCAGGCCGGCGAGCAGGCGCAGCAGCGCCGTCGAATCGCCGCCTCCGGAGACGGCGACGACGACCAGCGATCCGCGCCCGGGGGCCCACGGTCGGGTCAGTTCACGCAGGATCCGCGGGCCGGCGGCCCGGATCACGGCGTCGGAATCGGGCACGCGGCTGGTACTCATCATGGCCTCGCGGGCGCTGCGCACGGACTGGTAGCGGTGCCCGGATTTGAACCGGGGACACTGCGGTTATGAGCCGCATGCTCTACCACTGAGCTACACCGCCACGCCGCGCTGGAGAGTCCGGATGCTAGGCCGCGCCCGAACCACCGTCAAGACGCGGGCGGCTCCCCGCGGCCCGGGGGATCGACCGGCGCGAAGAACGACAGCCCGCGCACGTCGGGATCGATCTGCAGCTCGCTGCGCAGTGGCGCGAACGCCCGCTGCGCGCAGTCCATCCGCTCGCAGAGCCGGCAGGTGACACCGACGGGGACCGCGGCGGCGGGATCGGCCAGATCCAGGCCGTCGGCGTAGACCAGGTCGCGCGCCCAGCGGACGTCGCAGCCGACGCCGACGGCGTGGACCGCGAGCGGCGCCCGGTAGCCGCCCCCGTGCCGTCTCGGCAGCGTACGCGCGATCATCAGGTACGACGTCCCGTCCGGCATCGTCGCGAGCTGGACGTTGACCCGCTCGGGCGTCAGGAACGCCGCGTGGACGTTCCAGCGCGGGCAGAGCCCGGAAAAGCGCGGGAAGCGGATTCCCCCGGCACCGAACCGCTTGGAGATGTTGCCCGCGATGTCGACCCGCACGAAGAAGAACGGGATGCCCTCGCGGCCCGGCCGCTTGAGGGTCGTCAGCCGATGGCAGACCTGCTCGAAGCCGGCCCGGAACCGGTGCCCGAGCAGCTCGATGTCCCACCGCGTCTCGCGGCACTCGGCAAGAAAGTCGTCGTAGGGCATCACGACCGCCGCGGCGAAGTAGTTGGCCAGTGCGATCCGGCACAGTGTGCGCGAGGCCTCGGAGGTCAGCCGCGGATCCGAGGCGATACGGTCCAGCTCCGGGCGCAGGGAAAGCAGGCAGATCTGGTGCGCGAGCTGGAGATTCCGGCTGCCGCGGCGCAGGACCTCCGAGAGCATCAGCTCGCGACGGACGGGGTCGAAGCGGCGCACGGCGCGCCCCATCCGCGCGACCTTCTCGATCCGGACGCGGACTCCGAAGCTCCGGTCGAGATGCCGGGCGAGCCCGGAGAACAGGTCCTCGCGCTCGAGGCCCGCGTCGCGCCACAGGCGCTCGGCGCACTCCTCGAGCGCCGGAAAGTGGTTGTCGTGGCGCTGGATCAGGTCGGTGACCTCCTCCGAGGGGAGGCGGGCGCCGGGCACGCCGGGGCGGTCGGCGCCGTCGCTGAGCTGCAGGGCCAGCGCGTCGCTGGTCT
Source organism: Acidobacteriota bacterium (assembly GCA_003695625.1). GTDB lineage: Bacteria > Acidobacteriota > Polarisedimenticolia > J045 > J045 > J065. The sequence continues at coordinate 30,501 of RFIB01000052.1, forward strand.
CCCGCGCGCCCCGGTACGCGTGATAGAGCCGCAGCACGAGACGGGCGACGGCGGGATGCGTCGCGACCAGGTCCAGGACGTCGTCCCGGGTGATCTCCTGGGAGTCGAACGACGGGTCGCCGAAGACCTCGAGCAGGTCGGCAGCCAGCCGCTCGTCCTCCTCGCCGGCGAGGCCGGCCAGGTCGAGCCGGAACACGCGCGCCAGCCGGACCAGCAGTTCGGCGCTGACCGGCCTGCGGTCGTGCTCGATCAGGGCGAGGTAGCTGGCGGAGATGCCGAGATGCTCGGCGAGCCGGGCCTGGGTCATCCCCTCGCGGCGGCGCAGGGCCCGGATCCTGCGGCCGAGACGCAGACCGCGACCCCGGGCGGAAGAGCGGGACATCGGGTCGGTCCTCCCATGGTCGCCGCCATGCGGCAGGGTTGACAGACTTTGCAAGTTTACAGTCCCTGTCTGTCAAGATCCATGCTTCCCAACTCGTTATACAGCATGCGGTTATTGATCCCGCCCATGTTCGTTGTAAAGATAGCAACGTGATGCCGCAGGGAGACGAAGCGATGGCCGGAACGACCGCAGGAAACGGGATCTCGATCCTCGGCCCCCCCTGTCCGGGGTTCGAGGAGATCCTTCGTGGCGAGGCGCTCGCCTTCGTGGCGGACCTCGTGCGCACGTTCCGGCCCCGTGTCGAGGAGCTGCGCCGGCGCCGCCTCGAACGGCGCGCGGGGTGGGATCGCGGCGAGCGGCCCGGCTTCCTCGAGGCCACGCGCGAGATCCGCGAGGGCGACTGGACCTGCGCTCCGGTCCCGCCCGAACTCGCCGACCGCCGGGTCGAGATCACCGGCCCGCCGGAGCGCAAGATGGTGATCAACGCCCTCAACTCCGGGGCGAACGTGTTCATGGCGGACTTCGAGGACGCCAACGCGCCGACGTGGGCCAACGTCGTCGCCGGACAGCTCAACCTGGCCGACGCGGTGCGCGGGACGATCACGTGGGACGACCCGGCGACGGGCAGGCACTACGCCCTGCGCGACGATCCGGCGGTGCTGTTCGTCCGGCCGCGCGGCTGGCACCTCGACGAGGCCCATCTCGACGTCGACGGCGCGCCGGTGCCCGGCGGCCTGTTCGACTTCGGTCTGTTCGCCTGGCACAACGCGGCCGAGCTCGTCTCCCGCGGAGCGAGACCCTGCTTCTACCTGCCCAAGCTCGAGGGGCACCTCGAGGCGCGGCTGTGGAACGACGTGCTCTCGGCGGCCGAGGACGCCCTCGGCCTGACGCGGGGGACGATGCGGGCGACGGTCCTGATCGAGACGCTGCCCGCGGCGTTCGAGATGGACGAGATCCTGTGGGAGCTTCGCGAGCATTCGCTCGGACTCAACTGCGGGCGCTGGGACTACATTTTCTCGTTCATCAAGGTCCACCGCGAGGATCCCGCCGCCGTGCTGCCGGACCGGGACCAGGTCACGATGGAGCAGCCGTTCATGCGTGCCTACACGCAGCTCGTCATCCGCACCTGCCACCGGCGCGGCGTGCACGCGATGGGCGGCATGGCGGCACAGATCCCGCTGCGCAGCGATCCCGAGCGGACCGCCGCCGCGCTCGAGAAGGTCCGGGCGGACAAGCTGCGCGAGGTCCGCGACGGACATGACGGCACGTGGGTCGCGCACCCGGGGCTCGTGCCGGTCGCCCGCGAGGTGTTCGATGCCCACATGCCCGGGCCGAACCAGATCCACCGCAAGCGCGAGGACGTCCGCTGCTCCGCCGCGGACCTGCTCGCCGTGCCGACCGGCACGCGGACGCTCGAGGGGCTGCGCCACAACATCCGCGTCGGCGTGCAGTACCTCGAGGCGTGGCTCGGCGGCCAGGGCTGCGTGCCGCTCTACGGCCTGATGGAGGACGCGGCGACCGCCGAGATCTCGCGCGCCCAGGTCTGGCAGTGGCTGCGGCACCGCGCGTCGCTCGAGTCGGGCGAGGTGGTCACGCCGGAGCTAATCCGCCAGGTGCTTGCCGAGGAACTCGGACGTGTGCGCGGCGAGGTCGGTGCCGAGCGCTACGACGGCGGCCGGTTCGATCTCGCGTCACGGCTGTTCGACGAGCTGTCGACCGCCGAGCGCTTCCCCGACTTCCTGACCCTGCCTGCCTACCGCCACCTGGTGACGCGGGTGGACCGCTGAACGATCGCACGGGGCGGCGTGCGCCGCGGCCCCAGGGAGATCCGCCGATGATCGACGTGACCGGACTCGACAACCGCTGGGACGGGATCCTGCGCCCCTATACCGAGCTGCACGTGGCGCGGCTGCGCGGCAGTCTGCGCATCGAATACACGCTCGCCGACCGCGGGGCCCGACGGCTGTGGACGATGATCCGCGAGCGGGACTACGTGCACGCGCTCGGCGCGGTGACCGGCAACCAGGCGATGCAGATGGTGCGCGCCGGCCTCGAGGCGATCTACTGCTCGGGCTGGCAGGTCGCGGCCGACGCCAACGTCGCGGGGCAGGTCTATCCGGACCAGTCGCTGTACCCGGCCAACAGCGTCCCCGAACTGGTGCGCCGGATCAATCGCGCGCTCGCCCGGGCGGACCAGATCGAGCATCTCGAGGGCGGCGCGACACGGGACTGGTTCGCGCCGATCGTCGCCGACGCCGAGGCCGGCTTCGGCGGACCGCTCAACGCGTTCGAGCTGATGCGCGCGATGATCGAGGCCGGCGCCGCCGGCGTCCACTTCGAGGATCAGCTCTCGTCCGAGAAGAAATGCGGCCACCTCGGCGGCAAGGTGCTCGTCCCGACGAGCCAGTTCGTGCGCACGCTGGTCGCGGCGCGCCTCGCCGCGGACGTCTGCGGCGTGCCGACGGTGCTGATCGCGCGGACCGACGCCAACGCCGCCGGTCTGCTCACCTCGGACATCGATCCGCGCGACCACGAGTTCATGACGGGCGAACGAACGCCGGAGGGGTTCTTCCGCACCCGCGCCGGTCTCGATCAGGCGATCGCGCGCGCGCTGTCCTACGCGCCCTACGCGGACATGCTGTGGTGCGAGACGGCACATCCCGATCTCGGCGAGGCACGGCGCTTCGCCGAGGCGGTGCACCGCGAGTTTCCCGGCAAGCCGCTGGCCTACAACTGCTCGCCGTCGTTCAACTGGAAGCGCAACCTGACCGACGACGAGATCGCGCGGTTCCAACGCGAACTCGGTGCGATGGGCTACAGGTTCCAGTTCGTGACGCTGGCGGGGTTCCACGCCCTGAACCACGCGATGTTCGAGCTGGCGCGCGACTACCACCAGCGCGACATGGCGGCCTACTCCGAGCTGCAGGAGCGGGAGTTCGCCTCCGAGGAGCACGGCTACACCGCGACGCGGCACCAGCGCGAGGTCGGCACCGGCTACTTCGACAAGGTGGCGCAGGCGATCTCGGGCGGGACCGCCTCGACGCTGGCGTGGGAAGGATCGACCGAGGCGGAGCAGTTCTAGGTCGAAGACGCGGAGGACGGCTGCAGATCGCGTCGCAGCGACTCGGCGTCGCCGCGCAGCCAGGTGAACACCGTCGTGATCAGCGTGTCGTGATCGACCGGCTTGGCGAGGAATCCGTCGAAGCCGGCGTCGAAGCACGCGTGCCGCTCCTCGCTGCCGACGCGGGCGGTCAGGGCGAGGATCGGCAGCGAGCCGTGGCGGGGGTCGGCACGGAGCCGACGGGTCGTCTCGACACCGTCGAGGCGCGGCATCTCGATGTCCATCAGCACGAGCTGGACCTGCTCGGCGGCGACGATCTCCAGCGCCTCGGCGCCGTCCGCGGCGGTCAGCACCGACAGACCGGCCCGTTCGAGCATGTCGGCGACGAGCCGCCGGTTGATCGCCGAGTCCTCCACGACGAGCACGCAGCCGCGCACGGCCCGCCCGCCCGACGAGTCCTCGTCGCTCGGCACGCTCTCGAGGGCCCGGACCAGCGCGCGCTCGATCTCCTGCAGGGTCGCGGGCAGGGCGACGCCGAAGCGCGCGGGCCGCGGCCAGCGCGCGCGCGGTGCCGGTGCGATCGCGGCCACCGGGGCGTGCTCGCCGAGGTCGGCCCGCAGGGCGTCCACCTCCTCGCTCTCCTCCTCGAGCAGCGCGACGTCGACCAGCGCCGCGTCGAACGGCGTCCCCTCGGTCGCCGTCCTCCGCGCACGCTGGCCGGCGGCGGCCAGATCGGGTACCCCCGCCCCGCGGACACCGAGCGTCAGCAGCGACTCGACGAGGCTGGCGCGCACCGCGGCGGATCGGTGGACCACGAGCACCGACCGGCCGGCGAGCAGCGGATCGTTCGCGCGCGGCTCCTGCGGGTCGCCGCCCGGGCGGAACGGCAGCGCGATCGCCAGCAGCGGGCGGCCGTCCGGGTCGACGCGCTCGTCCCACAGTCCTCCGAGGCTCGCGACCAGTTCCCTGGCGAGCATCAGGCCGAGACTCGAGCCGCCGTCGCCGAACGACATGCCGCTCGGCCCGGCCGAGGTCGCCGTGCGCTCCGCGGACTCGGGCCGCGGCAGGCCGGACACGACGATCTCGAGCGAGGGGCCGTCCGCGCCGAGTGACGGTCCGGGCTGGCAGCAGACCGCGATCTCGTCGTCGTGCCCGAGCAGGATCGCGCGGCCGACGAGCGCCAGCAGCAACGCCTCGAGCCGTTTCGCGTCCCCGACCCAGATCGACGCGAGATCGGCGCGCACGGTGTCGACCAGCAGACGCCGGCGCGCCCGCGCGCGCGGCGCGAGCTGGCTCACCGCGTCGGACACGACGCGACGCAGCTCGAACGGCGCGACGTCGACGGTCGGGTCCCCGAGCGTCATCCGCGACAGGTCCAGCGCCTGCTCGACCTCGAGCAGCAGCGACTGGGCGGCGGTTCCGATCGTCTCGAGCGAGTCCCGCAGCGTCTCGCCGCTCCCCGGCTCGGCGCGCGCCATCGACACCGCGCCGAGGATCGCGTTGAGCGGGGTGCGCACCTCGTGTCCGAGCTGGACGAGGAACCTGTTCTTGGCGAGGCTGGCCGCCTCGGCGGCGCGGCGCGCGAGCTCGAGCGACGAGACGTCGTGGGCGGTGATCACGAGGGCCGGCCCCCCGTGGAACACGATCGGCGTCACCGACAGCTCGACCTCGAACGGGCGTCCGTCCCGGCGCCGGAACCTGGTGAACCGGTCCGACGGGACCTGCGGGTTCCGTGCCTTCTGGACGATCTCGTCGACCGATCCCGCTCCCGGGGCGAGGAACTCGTCGAGGCGGCGGCCGGCAAGCTCGGCGCGGGGCCAGCCGAGCAGGCCGGCTCCCGTGAGGCTGGCCTCGAGGATCCCGTATTCCGACGGATCGACGACGAAGATGCCGATCGGCGAGGCCTCGACGATCGCCCGGAAGCTGCTCTCGGTCTCGTCGAGCCGGCGCTGCTGCTCGTCGAGCCGCCGCCGCAGCCGGCGACGGGTCCCGGTGATGTCGTCGACGATGTAGGCGGCGAGAAGCCCGGCGATCAGTCCGCCGAGCACGACCTGCGCCGGGAGGACCCAGACCCCGAGCGGGCTCCGCCCGGACAACGATGCCGGCGCGTGCGCCTCGGCGATCCGCCAGGCGACGGTGGCCGACGCGGCGAGGACGAGCAGCGCGACGCCCGCGGCGGCCCACGGAAGGTCCCGCAGGCCGGCCTGCCAGCCGCGCCGGACGCGTCGCGCGGCGGCCGCGAGCAGTCCCGCGGCGAGCAGCGCGAGCGCGCCGAGCACGACCAGATCACCGCCCATGCGCATGTCCGCTCCCGCCGGCCCCGCGTCCGGCGCGGATCGCGCCCGGCGCGGCCGACCGCGGTCGTCACGGGCAGCCGTCCGGACGCATGTCCTCGACGAGGTAGAAGTAGGTCCCCGCGTCGCCGGCGACCAGATGCCGGGCTTCCGGGGTCGACGAGACGAGCGCGTCGGGGGAGCCGGACACCCCCTGCGGGCTGGTCGACCATGGGAAGCGCCAGGCGGCCGCCCCGGGGACCGGATCGGCCCGCAGCACGACGCTGGTCCGGCCGGGAGACAGCGTCACGTCGAGCCGCAGCGCATCGCGGACGGCCGCGTCGAGGTCGCCACAGTCGGTCGCCTCGAGCGCCGCCCGGCTCGGCGAGCCGAGCGCGCAGCCCGAGCCGGCCCGCGCGATCACCTGGTAGCGGTGCGGCCGGTTCGGCTCGGCAGTGTCGTCGAGATACGACGTCGCCGAGGCGGGCAGCGAGGCGACGAGCGCGCCGTCGCGCCAGACCTCGAACGTTCCGGGCCCGCCGCCGCCCCAGTCGGACACCGAGCCCCAGCTCAGCTCGATGCCGCTGGCGAGCGACGGATCCGCGTCCGTGGCGGCGAGCAGGCCGGCGAACTCGGGGGCGGGAAGGCACGGGCCGGGCTCGCAGTGCGTCGGCAGCCGCGCATCGCTGACGCTCAGCTCGTCGACGATCGCCGCGCCGCCGGTCCCGCAGTCCGTCGAGAGATTCAGCCGGAACCGCACGCGTGACCCGCTCCACGCCGACAGGTCGAAGCGCGCCTCCTGCCACCCCGAAAGACCGCCGAACTGCGGGCCGGTGAAGCAGCCCTGCGTCGGCGGGTAGTCGCAGGCGTTGATCCACGACCCCGTGCCGCCGGGCGCGCCCTGGCACGGCGGGGCGACGGTCTGCGCGAACGTTCCCGGGTAGCCGCCGATCGGGTCGATCGGGAAGAACGGCCCGCCGTCGACGGACAGCTCGACGACCAGTCCGTCCCACTCGTACTCGATCTCGTAGTCGAGCCACAGCGAGAGGACGGAAGCCCCTGCGGGGGCGAGCTCGATCTCCGGGCCGACCAGCGAGATGCAGCTCAGCGCCTCGTAGCGGCCGGTGCCGAGCGGGTCCGGATCGCTCCAGTACGACCACGCCCCGTCGTGGCGGATCGCGATCGGACTGCGCGACCAGCCGACGCCGGAGCCGTTCTCGTCGACGAGCACCTCGCCGGTCATCTTCACCGCGCCCTGGTCGCCTGCGTTGTCGATCCACGTGCCGGTCTGGCGCGGACCGCCCACGCGCCCCGTGAACCGCGCGCCCGGCCCCTCGCGTCCCGTCGACGCCTCGAATGCGCGCACCTCCCACGTGTACTCGTCGCCGAACGGTTCGCCCGCGTCGTTCCAGCCGGAGGTGACGCTCGTGTCGCTGAAGTCCGTCGCCGACACCTCGGCCAGCAGCGTGTCCGGCGAGGGGGCGAACCCGGGATCGCGCGAGCGGTAGACCCTGTAGGTCAGCGGACCGCCGCAGCCCGACGCGGCGGGCGACCAGCTCAGCGCGGCGCGGCAGGTCGCCTCGGCGGCGTCGACGACGGCCAGATCGGCGACGGCGCCGGGAGCCTGGCGGCATGCCGTCGGCTCGTCGAACACGACGGGCGTCGAGCGCAGCGACGGGCACAGGCCGCTCGCGTCGACCGCCTCGACCGTGATCGTCCACGGCGCGGCCTCCGCCGGCGGCTCGAGCACGATCGACGAGTCCGGGGCGTCCGCGCGGCCGACGAACCGCTCGTTGCCGTCTGCGGCGAGCCAGACGTCGTAGTGGTGCGCCCCCGGAACCGGATCCCAGCCGGCGAGCAGGCGTCCGTCCGGCAGGGCGACGACGGTCACCGCGCCGGGGATCCCCGGGGCGCTGCACGCGGGCGTGCAGGGCGTCGCGTCGTCCTGGCGGGCGATGTTGACATAGTCGACGGCCACGTCGTCGACGCGCCAGCGGAACTCGTCTCCCTGGCTCGAGTTGCAGGTGTCCGAACCCGGCGGATCGCGCCAGGCGGTCTCGAAGATCAGCTGGAACTGCGTGGCGTCCGGGGCCGGCGGCAGGATCCACTCGGAGACGGTCTCGGGCTCGAGGGTCGGGATCTCGTCCGTCCCGTCGGCCGACAGGTCACGCCAGTAGCCGCTCGGCAGCAGTCGACTGTCGCGGTTCGTGAACACGAACACGCCGACCCAGTCGCAGCGCTGGCCGTCCTCGTTGATGCGGAAGTGGTAGCTCTCGGTGAACCGGATCCGCTCGATGATCGTCCGCGATCCCTCCGCGCCGGTGTCGATCTTGGGACTGACCAGCCGGTGGTGCGTCTCGCTCGCGTCGCTCAGGAGCTGCCCGGTGCAGCTCGGCAGCAGGGCCTGGCGGTCGCCGAAGCACAGGTTGGTGTTCCACGTCGGTTCGCTCGTCATGCAGTCGCCGTCGACGTCGAACCAGTACCAGCGTCCGGGAGTCGGCGCCGGATCCCCGTCGTAGCACTCGGGGCTGGCTGTCGTGAAGTCCTCGGTCCAGGTGCCGTTGGTGCTGATCTCGTCGACCTCGGTGACCAGCGTCAGCGGGAGGGAGACCTCGAGCGGAAGGCCGGGCGAGCGCACGCGAAGCTCCGCGCCGATCTCCGTTCCCGCGGGGACGTCGGCGCGCAGCGAGACGCGGAACGGCGTCGCGGGGTCCGCCGCGGCTCCGGCAGGAAGCGCGCCCCAGCTCGCCGAAGCGCCGATCACGTACAGACGGGGATCGTGCGAGACGAGCGTCGCGGAGACGTCCTCGAGGTCGCCGACGCCGCCGTTCGCCAGCCGCACCGAGAGGTCGACCTCCTCGCCGGCGTCGACGAACGTGTCGCCGTCGCAGCCGCCCGAGGCGGTGACCGGGCCGGCGATCAGCTCGCCGCGGCAGTCGACCGTCGCGAACGCCTCGAGCGTCCGCACCGGATCGTCGTCGTCGTAGCTCGCGACCAGCCGATCCCCGTCGGCGACCTCGAGGGTGCCTCCCTCGACGTCGAGCGGCACGCCCGACGCCAGCGGAACGAACGCCTCGAACCGGCCGCCTCCGAGGTCGGTCAGGGCGACCGTCTCGCGGTCGCCCGACCCGGTGGAGACGACCACCGAGAGCGGGCCGCTGCGGCCCGGGTCGGAGACCTCGACGCGCGCGGTGCCGGAGCAGGCGTACACCGGCCGGTCGAAGGCGACCTCGCCGGCATCGCCGCGCACCGGGCCGACGGCGACGACGGCGAAGTCCTGGCGCATGCCGCCGCCGACCCACGGGCTTCCCGGGACGGATTCGCCGACGACCTCGACGGTCCACGCGCCCGGCGCGACGTCGAAGCTGGCGATCCGCACCATCTCGACCGTGTCCGGCTCGTCGGCCGGGCGCATGCCGGGCACCGTGTAGGTGACCGTCAGCGGCTCGCGGTCGCGCGGACCCCACGCGTTGCCCCAGTAGACCGTGCCGTCGGGTGCGGTCACCTTGAGATCGAGATCGTTGACCAGATAGAACGGCGAGGCGATCAGCGCCGGCGGATCGGGCCAGCTCAGCACGACCTTCAGGTCCTCCGACCCCGGCTCGACCCACAGCGTCCGGCGCCACGATTCGCCGGTGGCCAGCCCCGCGCTGCGCGGAACGTCCCACGCGGCGAGCCCCCGCGGATCGCCCGCGAAGAACAGCACGTCGTCGAGATGCAGCCGCCCCCAGCCCTGCTCGTTGTTGGGGGCGTCGTCACGGACGCGCGAGAGATCGCAGTCCCGGTCGTCGGTGCAGGCGAGATTGGTGTCGAGCGTGCAGCGCCGGCAGTCCGCGTCGTCCTCGCAGAAGGCGAGCGACTGCGTGCATAGCTGGACCGTCACGTCGCAGGTGTCGATCTGGCACGGGCCGACGTCGCTGCCCGCGGAGCCGACCATCGAGCGGGCGCCGGCGAGGACCGACGCCTTGACCAGCGCCGCCGACGGCTCGAACCCGTCGCCCGCCGTGCGGGTTCCCGACGGGTAGAAGCCGGTCCGGAAGTACTCGCGCACCAGCGACGCGTAGCCCGCCACGAGCGGCGCGGCGAACGAGGTCCCCGTCACCTCCGCGGTGGTGCAGGTGCGTCCGGTCTCGGCGTGGTCCGAGTCGCCGGTGACGACGCGGTGGCCGGAGAACATCACGTCCGGCTTCGTCCGGCCGTCGATCGTCGGGCCGCGGCTCGAGAACTCCCACACGTTGTCGGGGTCGAGACCGGATCCCGAATCGAGCCGCGCGTCGCTCGCTCCGACCGCGAGCACGCTCTTCGCGGTGGCGGGCGAGTCGAGCGTGCCGGCGTAGGGTCCCTCGTTGCCGGCGCTGACGATGACGAGGAAGTCGGGGTGCGTCCAGGTCATCCGGTCGGCGAAGAACGCCGTCGTGTCGTACTGGTTGCCCGGGATGCCCCACGAGTTCGTCGCGATCCGCGCGCCGGCCCCGTACATCTGCTCGAAGATCGCGTCGAGGATCAGCCAGTCCGTGCGGCCGAGACCCACGAGCGCGCCGGCGTCGTCGGCGAAGTCCTCGACGATCAGCCGGGCGCGCGGCGCCATGCCGTCGGCGAAGTCGTGGTGCGGCGCGGTCGGATTCGACTCGTCGGCGGGCCGGTCGGGGTTGTCGCCGACGGCGGAGACCGCCGCCCAGGTGCCGTGCGGGTCGCCGGTGCGGACGTCGTACGCCGTCGCCGTTGCCTGGAACGACGACAGCAGGTTGTACGCGACGATCTTGCGGCGCGTGTCGTCGACCGGCAGCGGTCCGGCGCCGCTGCCGACCGGCGGGACGCTGGAGACCGCAGGCAGGCCCGCGGCGTCCTCGAGCCAGCACACGTCCGGGTCGACGCCGGTGTCGAGCAGGCCGATCAGCTCGCCCTCGCCCATCAGGCCCTGGTTCCAGATCGTCGCCGAGACGTCGTAGTTCTGCCGGGCGAACACGTCGTAGGACTGGCCGATCCACGCGGCGTCGTCGTTGTGCAGCCGCACGCGCCCCCGCGGCTCGACGGCGACGACCGTGTCGAGATTGGCGATGCGCGCCAGGTCGACCCGCAGCCCGGCGAGCGGAACCGACACGGCGAGCAGCTCCGGACCGGGGTCGCCGTGGGCCGTGCCCTCGACGACCAGCCCCGGGATCGCCCGGCTCAGCTCGCTGCCGACCGCACCCGGATCGGTCCCGGGTACCAGCATCAGCGCGAGGTGGATCGCGTCCTGGTCCTCGCCCGGCAGCCGGCCTCCCGTCGGCAGGCCCGCGGCGAGCAGCCCCAGGCGCCGGTCCACCTTGTAGCCGGGCCGGTAGCGGCCGACCCAGCGGACCCCGGCGAGGCCTGCCGCGTCGGCGAGCGCGGGGGCGGGCCCGCGGACGAGCCACGCCCGATGGGGCACGTAGGCCAGCAGCTCGAGCCCCGCCGCGGCGAGGCGTGCGGCGTCGGACGGACCCGGCGCGTGGTCGAGCTGGACGATCGCCAGGCGCGGTGCGTCGACCGGCAGGTCGTCGAACTCCGGAAGCTCGGGAACGAAGGCGGACAGCTCCGGCTCGCCGTGGGCCAGCGGATCGAAGCGCGCGCCGTCGAACAGGAGCGCTCCGCGGACACCGCGCCACCGGTCGACGCTCGCCTCGCGGGGAAACACCTGCGCCGCGGGAAGGGCCGACGGAACCGCGCCGGTGCGCGGGGGGGCGGGGGCGTCCGCCGCGCCGTCCGCCGGCCCGCGCCCCTCGAACAGGGGGGAGGGGGATCGGCGGCCGGCGGCGAGCGCCGGGGCGAGCGCCGCCAGCAGCAGCGCGAGAAGGACCGTCCCCGCCCGGGACGGACCCGTGTTCGACCGGGGGATTGCCCGGGAGGGGGGTGCCGCAGCCATGTGCCGGAGATACGGACAAGCGCCCCGCGGAGCAAGCCCGGGCGGGTGGTCGCCCGTCCGGCGCCGACCCTAGATTCCCCACGGGCAAGCGCCGGCGGGCGCTCCCGGGAGCGGGACCGTGCACATCAACGATCTGCTCAAGTCCGCCGCCGAGAAGGGCGCCTCGGACCTCCATCTGAAGGTCGGCTCGTATCCCGTGATCCGCGTCGACGGGCGCCTGATGGCGATGACCGAGCATCCCCGCCTGATGCAGGAGGACACGATCGCGCTCGCCTTCTCGATCATGAGCGCCCGCCAGAAGCAGCGGTTCAAGGAGAACCTCGAGATCGACATGGCCTACTCGGTCCCCGGTCTCGGGCGCTTCCGTGTCAACGTGTTCCAGCAGCGCGGGACCGTCGGGCTGGTGCTGCGCGTGATCCCGGTCAAGATCGCGACGATCCGCGAGCTCAACCTGCCGCCGGTGATCGAGCAGATCGCCGACGAGCAGCGCGGGCTCGTCCTCGTCACCGGCTCCACGGGCTCGGGAAAGTCGACCACGCTGGCGTCGATGATCGATCACATCAACGCCGTGCGCTGCGAGCACATCATCACCATCGAGGACCCGATCGAGTTCCTCCACCGGGACAAGAAGTCGATCGTCAACCAGCGCGAGGTCGAGGTCGACACGCGATCGTTCGCCGATGCCCTGCGCGGGGCGCTACGTCAGGATCCGGACGTGATCCTGGTCGGCGAGATGCGCGACCACGAGACGATCGAGACGGCGCTGCTTGCCGCGGAGACCGGTCACCTCGTGCTCTCGACGCTGCACACGCTCGACGCCACGGAGACCGTCAACCGGATCATCTCGGTCTTCCCGCCGCACCAGCAGAAGCAGATCCGCATCCAGCTCGCCGCCGTGTTCCGGGCCTGCATCTCGATGCGACTCGTCACGCGGGCCGACGGCACGGGGCGGGTCCCGGCCGTCGAGGTCCTGCGGGCCACCCCGTTCGTCAAGGACTGCATCGAGAACAAGGAGAAGACCAAGCAGATCCGCGCGGCGATCCAGCAGGGCACCTCGCAGTACGGCATGCAGACGTTCGACCAGTCGCTCTACTCGCTGTGGCGGCAGAACCTGATCACCCGCGAGGAGGCGCTCAAGCGCGCATCGAATCGCGACGAGCTGCGGCTCCGGATGGAGGGGATCGAGTCGACCGCCGATGCGGCCCGCGGCGAGATGCAGCATGCGCTCGACGGCGCCGGGGTGGCGGCGGGTGACGAGGCGCTGCGCGGCGAGGGGGGCGGCATCCCGGGAATGGTCCGGCTCGGCGACGACCTCTGACGCCGGCACGCTCCGCCAGGGCGTCCCGCACCCGCACATCGTCTCGCGCGGCGGCTGGCGCATCGTTCCGGCGCCGGGGCTATCCTTCGCCCGATGGGCGGAGCGAAGCGCAGCGCCTGGGACATCGCCACCGCCGCGCTGGCTCGGCGCGCGCTGACGCGGGCCGAGCTGGTGCGCCGGCTCCGGCGGCGCGAGGTCCCGCAGGCGGAGATCGACGCCACGCTGGCGCGGCTCGAGCGGCTCGGCTTCGTCGACGACCGCCGCGTCGCCTATAATCACGCCGCGCATCGCGCCGAGCAGGGCCGGCGCGGTCGTCTTCGCGTGCGGCGCGAGCTTCTCGCGCGAGGCATTCCCGAGCCGCTGGTCGACGAGGTCCTCGCGGAGACCTTTCCTCCGGAAGACGAACGGGACCGCCTCGAGAGACTGTTCGCGCGGCTCACCGCGGGGTGCGGGGTTCCCGGAGACGAGCGGGAACGTGCCCGGCTGGCGCGGCGGCTGCTGCGCGCCGGGTTTCCCGGTGCGCTGGTCAGGGCGCGGCTCGAGCAGGCGGATGCGGAGCCCGGCGCCCCGCAGGAGACCGACGACGATGAATTCGCGTGACGTCAGGCGGAGCTTCCTCGAGTTCTTCGCCGAGCGCGGGCACCAGGTCGTGCCGTCCTCGCCGCTGGTCCTGCCGCGCGATCCGACGCTGCTGTTCGCCAACGCCGGCATGAACCAGTTCAAGGACGTGTTCACCGGCGTCGAGTCCCGCCCGTACACGCGGGCCGTCTCGGTCCAGAAGTGCCTGCGCGTGTCCGGCAAGCACAACGATCTCGAGGAGGTCGGGCGCACGCCGCGGCACCACACGTTCTTCGAGATGCTCGGCAACTTCTCCTTCGGCGACTACTTCAAGCGCGAGGCGATCCGCTGGGCCTGGGAGCTGGTCACGGAGGTGTGGCGGATTCCGCCCGAGCGGCTGCATGCGACGGTGTTCGCTGGCGACGACGCGTTTCCCGCCGACGAGGAGGCCGCCCGCCTGTGGGAGAGCGAGGCCGGTCTGCCTGCGGCGCGGATCACGGCCCTCGGACGCAAGGACAACTTCTGGCAGATGGGCGACACCGGACCGGCGGGGCCGTGCAGCGAGATCCACTACGACCTCGACCCGGACCGTGGCGCCGGGGACCCGGGCACCGACCCGGACCGGTTCCTCGAGATCTGGAACCTGGTGTTCATGCAGTTCGATCTGAGGCCCGGCGGCGAGGTGGCGCGGCTGCCCGCGCCCTCGGTCGACACGGGCGCCGGCCTCGAGCGCCTGACCGCGGTGCTCTCCGGCAAGCGCAGCAACTACGACACGGACCTGTTCCAGCCGATCATCCACGCCGTCGCGGCCGAGGCCGGGGTGCGCTACGGCGCCGACGAGCGCCGGGACGTCTCGCTGCGCGTGATCAGCGATCACCTGCGGGCGATCACGATGCTGGTCAGCGAGGGGATCATCCCCGGGCCCGAGAAGCGGGGCGCCGTGCTGCGCAGGATCCTGCGTCGGGCGCTGCGGCATGGCCGGATGCTCGGCCTGCCGCCGGTGTTCCTGCACCGTCACGTCGGTGTCGTCGTCGACGTGCTCGGCGAAGCCTACCCGGAGCTGGTGGAGTCGCGGCCGATCGTCGAGCGCGTCGTCCGGCGCGAAGAGGAACGCTTCGAGCGGACACTGGCCGAGGGCTTCGCCCTGCTCGAGGAACGTCTCGACGCGCTGCTCGCCGCCGGCGAGAGGACGTTTCCCGGCGAGGAGGCGTTCGCTCTCGAGAGCGAGCGCGGACTGCCCGCCGACCTGCTGCGCGACGCGCTCGAGGAGCGGGGCGTCGCGCTCGACGAGGCGGGCTACGAGGCGGCCCGGCGCCGCCACGTCGAGACGTCGCGCGTGCTGCGGCGGGAGACCGCGGACCGCGCGGCGACGACCGTGCCGGGGCTCGAGGGGCGCGAGCATTCGCGCTTCGTCGGCTACGAGACCGAGCGGGTCGAGGCTGCGCGGGTCGTCGCCCTGCTCGGGGCCGACGGCCGGCCCGTCGCCGAACTGCGCGAGGGGGACAGCGGCGAGGTCGTGCTCGACGTGACGCCGTTCTACGCGGAGAGCGGCGGACAGGTCGGCGACCGGGGCGTGCTGACCGGCGCGGCGACGCGGGCCCGCGTGCTCGACACGCGGTCCCCGAGCCCGGGGCTCGTGCTCCACCGCGTGCAGGTCGATGCGGGCCGGCTCGCCGAGGGCGACGTGGTGCTCGCCGAGGTCGATCCGCAGCACCGTCGCGGCGCGCGGCGGCACCACACGGCGACGCACCTGCTGCACGCGGCGCTGCGCACCGTGCTCGGCCCGCACGTGCGCCAGGCCGGATCGCTCGTCGCGCCGGACCGGTTGCGATTCGACTTCGCCCACTACGAGCCGGTCGGCGACGAGGACCTGCGCGCGATCGAGGAGTTCGTCAACGCCGTCGTGCTCGAGGACCCCGACGTCGTCACCGAGGAGATGCCGATCGACGAGGCCCTCGCCGCGGGAGCGCTCGCCTTCTTCGGCGACCGGTACGGCGACCGCGTCCGCGTCGTCCGTGTCGGGGACCGCAGCGTGGAGCTGTGCGGCGGGACGCATGTCGCCCGCGCAGGGCAGATCGGCCCGGTCCGGGTGCTCCAGGAGCGGGGCATCGCCGCGGGGGTCCGGCGCATCGAGGCGGTCGCCGGCGAGGCGGCGCTGGCCCGGGCGCGCGAGGAGGCCCGGCGCCTGGCGGAGATCGAGGCGCGCCTGGGCGGCGGCGATCCGGTCGAGGCGCTCGAGCGGCGGCTCGAGCAGTTGCGCCGCCTGCAGAAGGAGAACGAGCAGCTCCGGATGCGGCTGGCCCGCGGCGAGACCGCCGGAACCGCGGATGTCGTCGAGATCGACGGACTCGGCGTGATCGCGCGGCGGGCCGACGGACTGTCGCGCGGGCAGCGGCGCGACCTCGCCGACACGTTGCGGCAGCAGAATCCGCGGGGCGTCGTCGTTCTCGGCGCCGAGGATGCCGGCA
>RFIB01000318.1 GCA_003695625.1 Acidobacteriota bacterium
GTTCGATGCCGGCGAAGCCCTGGCGGGTCTCGGGAAGGGACACCTCGGGGTCGACCGCAGTGCGCCATGTGAACGCGACGTCCTCGGCGGTCACCGGCCGCCCGTCGTGCCAGCGCGCCCCGGGGCGGAGTTCGAACGTCAGCGTCGTCCCGTCGTCGTCCCAGGCCCAGCGTCGCGCGAGCCGGGTCACCGGTCGGGCGGTGGCGTCGACGTCGACCAGCGAGTCGCCGATCAGCCGCGCGAGCCGCCAGCCGTCGAGGTCCGGGGCGCGGATCGGATCGAGGCTCCGCGGGTCGGACGAGATCGGCAAGCGCACGGGCCCGCCGGCCGGGGCGCCGCCGCCGCCGGTCCTGCAGGCCGCGCCCGCGGCCAGCCCCAGGCCCGCCAGGCCGGCTCGCTCCAGGAACGTCCGCCGATCGAGCGTCGGTCGCGCCCGCCGACCGTCCCTCATCGGTCGTCCGTCAGCTTCCCGGCGAGCCAGTCGACGATGTCGGCCAAGCTCGGCCGACCTTCGGCCACGAGCTGCTCGAGTGCATCGTAGATCTCGTACGTCCTGACGGTGCGCTCGCCGTGCCCGTACTCGGCGAGGGCTCGCGCCCGCGCCTGAGGCTGGGGGAATCCGGAGCACGCAAAGAGCACTGGGCGCTCGCCGAACAGAGCCAGGTCGCGTCGCGGATCGAGTCCCGCGACCGGAACGGCCGGATCGACCATCACGAGCGCGCGCACGTGAGGCAGCTTCCACGACGCCTCGGCGGCGACGAGCCCGCCGAGCCCTATCCCGACGAGCGCGACGCGGTTGAAGTCGAGGTCGTCCCGCTCCGCCAGGGACTCGGCCAGCAGGAGCTGGTCGCCGACCTCCCGGCGAATGTGGGATTCGGGCACGACGGGGAAGGCGTAGATCGATCGGGTCCTGGCAGTGGATCGGGAGCCGCCGTGGCCCCGCTGGTCGAGCACCGCCACGGCGATGCCCCGCGCCGCGAGCGCGTCGGCCAGCGGGAGCAGGCCGTCGCGGTTCTTCGCATGCCCGTGGACGAGGATCGCCACCGGCCATCCGGCGGGGGGACGGGGGCGCTCGGCGGTCTGCGCAGGCACGAGCAGGACGCCTTCGAGCCGCACGTCGTCCGGGGTGACCAGCTCGACGGTGTGCTCGACCGGGCCCGCCGGCGGTTCCGGAAGCGCTGCGCCGGCGCGCGGGGCCGGCGCCGGGACGGCGCAAACCAGCAGAAGAAGCGAAAGAAGACTGACCGGTCGGTTCATCATGGTGCAGTCTACGACGCCGGCCGCACGGCGGGCACCCGGCGCGGGGTCACATCCGCGGGGGAACCGCAACACCCATCAGCGCCAGGGCCCGCTCGAGGGTCCGCGCCGCGACGACCAGGATCGCCAGGCGCGCCGTCCGGGTCCGCTCGTCGGGCTCGCGGATCACCGGGAACCGATGGTAGAAGGCGTTGATCGCCTGGGCCAGCTCGAACGCGTACCGGGCGA
Organism: Acidobacteriota bacterium; assembly: GCA_003695625.1. Classification (GTDB taxonomy): domain Bacteria; phylum Acidobacteriota; class Polarisedimenticolia; order J045; family J045; genus J065. Next base: position 1,486 of record RFIB01000318.1, read on the forward strand.
GCGTCGCGAACTCGAGATGGTCCACCGCGGCGCGGACGGTCTCGGGAAGGCGTGTCGCGAGCAGCACGAGGCTCCAGTGGTCGAGCTGCTGGTCCGGCGGGATCGCGGCGAACTCGGCCTCCGGCAGTCCGGCGAGGACCTCGTCGGCGGAGATCCCGCTGCGCTCGGAGAGCTTCTCGACGATCCGCCGCACCCGCACGCAGGCGTACTGGGCGTACGGCCCGGTCTCGCCCTCGAACGCCAGGGCGGCATCGATGTCGAACGCGACGATCTTGTTGCGCGTGAAGCGGAGCATGTAGTAGCGCAGCGCTCCGCAGGCGACGTCGTGCGCGATCCGCTGCGCGTCCTGTGCGGACAGCCCGGGGTCCCGGGAGCGGACCTCCTCGAGCGCCTTGGCCTCGAGCCGGTCGATCAGGTCGTCCGCCTTGACGCCGAGCCCGCGTCGACCGCTCATGTCCAGGAACGGCCGGCGGCGCTCGTCGTCGTCGAGTTCGAGCTCGGGGTTGAGCTCGAGCGCGGTGCGCGGCGAGAGCGCGACCATCTCATACGCGAAGTGGATCGACTCGCGCGCCTGGTCGGTGAAGCCCTGGACCTCGAGACCGCGCTGCACGACGCGCTGGAGATACGACTGCCGCACGTCGATCACGTTGTACACGCGGCTCGCGCCGCCGAAGGGCGGATGATCCGCGACGCCTTCACCCGGCGGGGCCGTCTCCCACAGGGATGCGTCCGGATAGCGGAACAGCGCGAACGGCCGGTAGTCGAAGTCGCGGTCGAGCAGGCCGAACTTCCACATCTGGTAGGCGATGTCCTTGCCGACGTACGTCACCACGCCGTTCGAGCGGACGATCACCTTCTCGTACTCGTGCTCGGAGTCTCCCTCCTCGTCGTGGGGCAGGTTCATCACCCAGCATCCCGCGGTCTTGCCCTCGGTCGACAGCCGGATCGCGCCGGTCTGCTTGAGCCGCTCGAACGCCGCCTGCCAGAACCGGTGGCGCAGGATGTCGCTCTCCTTCGGCAGCAGGTCGTACCTGACGCCGATCCGGTCCATCGTGCGCAGGTGGCACCGGACGACCTCACGGGCGACGCGCGCGCCGAGCCGGGCGATGTCCCCCTCGCCGTGCTCGAGAGCGGCCAGCGTCTCCGCGCGGTGACGTTCGCGCGCCGCGTCCTCGGCATACCACGCCGACACGCGCGCGTAGAGATCCCACAGGTCGTGGTCGATCCCGCCGCCTCGACCCTCGGCCACACGCTGCTCCGCCCGCTCGACCATCCCGGCGAAGCCCTGCTCGTCGAGGCCGGCGAGTTCCCGCAGCGCGACGACGACGTCGGCGACCTGCACGCCCGTGTCGTCGATGTAGTTCTGGATCTCGACCTCGTGGCCCAGCGCCCGCAGGCAGCGCACCAGCGTGTCGCCGAGCACCGCGTTGCGCAGATGGCCGATGTGCGCGGCCTTGTTCGGATTGATGTTCGTGTGCTCGACGACCAGCTTGCCGGGCCGGCGCGCCGTCGGCCGGTCCGGCTCGAGCAGGCGGCGCAGCGCGGCGCCCCGATCGACGCGCAGGTTGACGAACCCGGGCCCGGCGACCTCGACGCCGGCGATCCCGGGCAGCGCCTCGAGCCGTGCGGCGATCTGCGCGGCGATCTCGCGCGGCGGCCGGCGGAGCGTGCGGGCCAGGCCGAGCGCCACCGGCGTGGCGAGGTCGCCGAGCTTCGGGTCGGGCGGATTCTCGATCGGAACGCCCAGAGCCGGGTCCGCGGCCACCTCGCGGACCGCATCGGCGACGGCGGCCTTGAGCTCCGAGAACAGGTCGTGCATCGGCGTCCGCATCCGGCCGCCCCGTGGTCACGCGACCGCGGCGGCGAGGCGGCGGAGTATACCGTCGGGAGCAGGGCGGATCAGCGGGACGGAACGAGCACCGGGCCGGAAACGCGCAGGCCGTCCCGGGTCACCGCGACGATCCGGTAGGCTGGCCGGCCGTCCTGCGCAGCCGGATCGCGCAGGCGGTAGAAGGCGCCGCCGGTCTCGCTGCCCAGCGCGGGCGCCGGCAGCTCGTCGATCGCCTGGAACGGACGGTCCGGAGCGTCGGACCGCTCGACCAGCCAGCCGAACAGCTCGCGCTCCCAGCCGGTGCGCCAGGCGATCTCGACCGAACCGTCGGGCAGGTGCCGCGCCGACACCGAGGCCAGCGCGAAC
>RFIB01000053.1 GCA_003695625.1 Acidobacteriota bacterium
GGCTCGCCCCGCCGGATCGTGGCCGTTCACGGCGGTGCGCCGCGGTCCGCGATCCGCCTCGCGGACCCCGCCCGGGAGTCCCGCGGCTCGGACGGCGGATGGACGCGGGCAGTCCGGGCGATGCGGGCGGCGCTCGACCCGGCGGTGCGCGGCTGGCGCCACCGCGGCGAGCGCTGGACCCGCCGCGTGCTTGCCGCCGGGGTGCCGGGCGCGCCCGGGCGGCTGGCGGCGGTCGTCACCGCCCGGGTCCAGGTTGTCCGCCGGGGCGACGCCACGCCCGAAGTGCGCGTCGACCGCGCGGTCAAGCTTCGCGCCGCCCTGGAGCACGCGATCTGGCCGGTGCGCGCCGGCGTCGTCGCGGCCGGTCCTCCGACGGCGCGCGCGCTCGACGAGGCCGTCGAGGCGACCCGTGCCGCGCTGGCCGCACGGATCGAGCGCGGCCGGGCGATCGCCGGGACGCTGGCGCAGGCGTCGACCGGGTCCGGTGACCCGTGGCACGGTCCGCTCGTCCTGTTCGAGGACGTCGCCGGCGCGTTCGTCCACGAGATGGCCCATGCCGCGCTGGAGACCTGCCCGGTCGCCGCGCGGCGCGCGGCGGGCGCGTTCCGGATCGTCGACGATCCGGCGACGGCGCCGTGGCCGTGCGGGGACTGCGCCGCCGACGGGCGCGCGGGTCGACCGGTCGTGCTGTGGGGGGACGCCGCCTGCGACGCCGCGGACGCGACCTGGCGCCGGGCGGATCTCGCCGAGGTCGCGCGCCCCGCACCGTCATCGACCCGGCTCGAGTCCGTCGGCACCGCACCCCGCGCCGAGGGTCTCCCTTCCGGCGTCGCGTTCGCCGCGGCGCCGGGGCCGACGCGCTACGATCCGGCCTCGCGCCGGATGCTTCTCGCCGTGCGGGTGTTCGCGCGTCCGGCGACGCGCGGATGGGCCGTCGTCCCAGGTGGTGGCGTGATCGAGATCGAGCCGGAGCAGGCGTGGCGAAGCCTGAAGATGATGATCGGTCCTGCGAATGTGGACTCCGATCAAGCCCTGTGCACGAGGCTGGGCTCGATGCACGCAGTCATGGTCGGCGCGCCGACGATTCTCCTCGACCCTGTTCGGGTCAGATCCGGAAACGCGTTGCGGGTCGCCCGATGAGCGGAACGTTCACCGGAGACCACGGTCGGCGATCAGGGGTGACCGGGTCGTGGTGCGCGCTGACGGGACTCCGACCACGGCGCTTCCCACGGACCGCTCCGCGTGTTCACGCAAGGACCAAGCAGTCGACCTCCCGCAGGGTGCTGGTGCTTCCCGACGGGCAGGCCGTGGTCACCGAGTCGTTCGAGCGCGGCCCGTCGATCGATCGTCCGCTCGTTTCCGCGAACGTGCTCGCCCCGTCGACGCCGGAACGGATCACGCAGCCGTCCGACCGGCTCGTCGATCGTGCACGGGCCATCCGGGACGCGGTCGCCCGGGCCGCCGGCGGAATCGGCGTCTCGGTCGAGCTGTCGCGTTCCGTCGTGGTCGACCGCCGCCGCAGCGGTCCGCGCCGGACTGCTGTCCGCGAGGTGACCGCGGTCGAGATCAGGCTCGGACCGGATCCGTTCGCGCCGCTCTGGACGCGGACCGTTCTGTGGCCGGCAAGGCGCGGGGACCGGGAGCGCTCGCTGGCCGCCCTGGCCGAGCTCGTCTCGATGCACGGCCGGATCCTCGGTGCGGAACCGTCCGGGCCGGACCCGCGGTTCGATCGCGGCGAGGCGTGTCTCGTGCTGGCCGACGCCGCCGCCGACCTGGTCAGGCTCGGGATGCGCCGATGGGCGACGAGGCCGCCCGGAACCCGGGTCGGTTCCCGCACCCTGGAGATCGTCGCGCCGGACCGCCCGTTCGCGCCGGGCCGTGCGGCGGTGCCCCTGGTCCGTCGAGGAACGATCACTCCCGCGCTCGCCCGGCCGCGGCGCCGGCTCGACGGATCGTGGCGCGATCCCCCGGGACGCGGATGGCCGCTGCTGGCCGTTCGCGCGCATGCCGCAGAGCACGGGGTTGCCGACGATGCTCTCGTTCTCGCCGGCGTGCTCCCGCTCGGGGGACGGCCGTGGGGCAGGGGGGCCCGGCTCGCCGGGGGACGTGTGGTCGGGCGCTGGGGTCCCGCGCCGATCCCCGAGCCCTGCTGGTGGTTCGCGCGGCACGCGGCCGGCTTCGGCGACCCGCTCGTCGACGCGACCGGCGTGCCGGTGGCGACGGCGGGCTTCGTGGCGCGCTAGGCGGTCGGGGCACGATATTCGGTCGCGGAAGGAGGCGTTCGAACGATGCGACGCCTGGCCGCCCTGCTCGGTCTTGCCGCGCTGCTGATCGCGATCGTCGTGGTGCTGATGGTCTCGGCGCGGTCGACCCGCGAACTCGCGCCGGCCGCGATCGCGGTGTCGACGCCGGACCGCGCCGCCGACGAGCCGACTGCCGACGGCACGGGGGACGGCACCGCGGCGGGAACGCCGGCCCGGCGGCTGCGCGAGATGCGGCGCGCGACCGACGAGCATTCCCGCGCCGTCGAGGAGACCCTCGAGCAGGTCCCCTGAACGGGTTCCGCGCGCCGGTCCCGACGTCTGGACGCGCGGCGCCGGACGCGGGATGCTCTTGCGCGATGGACGCGCTGCTCGAAGCCCGCTGCCTGACCGTGCGCCTCGGCGAGCGCGAGATCGTCCGCGGCGTCGATCTCGTCCTGCGGCCCGGCGATCTGCTTGCCGTTGCCGGCCCGAACGGCGCGGGCAAGACGACGCTGCTCCGCGCGCTGGCCGGCGTCCTGCCCGCCGCGGACGGCGAGATCCTGCTCGACGGTCGCCCGCTGCGCGCGCGCTCCCGGCGGGAGATCGCGCGCATCCTCGCCTACCTGCCGCAGGAGACGTGGACGCCGTTCTCGGTCAGCGTCGCCGACGTCGTGGCGCTGGGCCGGTACGCCCACGTCGGTCCGCTGCGTCCGCTCGGCGCCGAGGACCGCCGCGTCTGCCTGCGCGCGATGGAGCAGGCCGACGTCGCGCACCTCGCGCGTCGTGCGCTGCCGTCACTTTCCGGGGGCGAGAGACGCCGCGTGTTCCTCGCGCGCGCGATCGCGCAGCAGGCCCGCGTGCTCGTGCTCGACGAACCGACCAGCGCGCTCGATGTCGGCCACGCGCTCGACACGATCCGCCTGCTTGCGGGCCTCGCGCGCGACGGGCGTGCGGTGCTGTTCTCGCTGCACGACCTGGCGCTCGCGCTGCGCGGCCCGACCGGCGCCGTGCTGCTCGACCGGGGGCGGGTGGTCGCCGCAGGCGACCCCGCCGCGACGCTCACCGGCCCCGCGGCCGAGGCGGCGTTCGGGGTGCCGCTCTCGGTGACCGGGCCGCCGTTCGCCGTCGTGCCGGGCGACGTGCGGCGTCAGTCCGTCTCCGACTGAGCGGCCCCGCCGTCGCCGCCCGGCTCGAGCCGGATCAGCGGCTGGCCGCTGCGGACCTCGGCCCCGTCGTCGGCGAGCATCTCGACGACGCGGGCCGTGCCGACGCCTTCGGGCGGCTCGAAGGCGATCGGGGAAAAGCACTTCATCACCTCGACCAGCCCGACGGTCTGCCCCGGCCGCACGAGCTGTCCGGGCTCGACGAACGGCGGGGCTTCGGGCGACGGCCGGCGGTAGAACGTGCCGTGCGTCGGGGAGCGCACCAGCACGCCCTCGTCCGCCGCGTCCGCTGCTTCCGGCGACGCGCTGGCCAGCTCGTCGCTCCACGGCCCGAGCGTCGCGAGCGGCTGGCCGTGCTCGCACGAGTTCCAGCGGTCGGAGGCGTGCAGTGCCCGGATCACGCCGGAGGCGCCCTCGGGCACGACGAGACGGAAGCAGAGTTCGTCGCGCACGATGACACCGAACGCGCTGCCGGCCGTGACCGCCTCCCCGGGACGTCGCCACAGCGATACCTGCCCCGGGCCCGGGCACGCGAGCGAGGTCGTGCCGTTGTCGTTGCGGATGATCAGCAGGTCGGCCGACGGTCGCGACATGCGCGTTCTCCTCGCCGCGACGGCCGAACGCTCCGTTCAGGCCATCGCGCGGGGAGCGAAGACGCCCATCTCGCGTTCCATGTCCTGGGAGAGTCCGGCGATCACTTCCTCCCAGTCGACCTCGCCACGCTCGAGGATCGACTCGGCGATCCGGCGCGCGGCATGCTGCCCGAGCCGGTCGAGGAACTCCCGGTTGTCGAGCATCCAGCGCTGGAAGGAGACGACGGTCTCTTTGCGAGCGGTCATCGATGCCTCGTCCCGCGCCGCGCGGGACAGTCATCTTATCCCAGACGCGGCGGCGGTCGACAAGGATCTTCGCCTGTCGGCGAATCGTCATGCGAAACTTGTTTGCCAGCGTTTCCGCTTGTCTCGATCGCTTCGCGTGCGCGGCGGGCGGACGAAGGGGAAGCCATGACGAGGAATCGGGTCCGCATTGTGCGACGGCTGCCGGTCGTGCTCGCCGCGCTCGCCGCGCTTGTCGGCGCCGGGGCGGGGTGCGTGCCGTCGACGCCCGCGATCGGAGACGTGCGCCCCGGCCTGCCCGACGATCTCGTCGCCCGCGCCGAGGCCGGCGATCCCGAGGCGCAGTACCGCCTCGGACGGGCCTATGACGAGGGCGTGCTCGTCCGTCCGAGTCCGTATCTCGCCGCGCACTGGCTGCGTCGCGCAGCCGAGCAGGGACACGCCGCCGCGGCGGCGCGCCTCGGCACGCTGTACTTCCAGGGACGGGGGCTGCCGCGCGACCTGGAACTCGCGCTGTCGTGGTATCGGCGGGCGGCCGAGGCGGGCGACCCCGAGGGGATGGCGGGTCTCGCGCTGATGCTCGTCGACGGCCTGGCCACCGGGCGCGATCCGGTGCGCGCCTTCGTCTGGGCGTCGCTCGCCGCCGAGGCCGGCAACGAGTATGCACGCCGGCTGCTCGAGCGGCGCATCGTGCCGGCGCTGACGGACGAACAGCTCGAGCTCGCGCGACGCCTGCTCGACGAGCGCCGCGGGGCGCGTCGCTGAGGTCGGCTCAGCCGGTGGGGTCGGTCTCGCGTCCTGCCGCCGCGAGGTGGCGATCGAGGAATTCGAGGATCGCCCGGTAGGCGCGGAAACGGTTGGCCTTCTTGCGGATTCCGTGCCCTTCGTCCTCGAGCACGAGGTACTCGACCGGCACCCCGTTGCGGCGGACGGCGGCGACGATCTCGTCCGACTCGATCTTCAGCACGCGCGGATCGTTGGCGCCCTGAAGCACGAACAGCGGCCTGCGGATCGCCTCCGCGTGGAACAGCGGCGAGATCGAGCGCAGGTAGTCCGCGTCGTCGAGCGTGCCGAACTCGCGCGCGAAACTCCGCTTCATGCTCTCCCACCACGGCGGAATGCTCGCCAGCGTGCGCTCCCAGTTGGCGACGCCGAAGATGTCCACGCCGACGGCGAACTCGTCGGGAGCGAACGCGAGCGCCGCGAGCACCATGTATCCGCCGTAGCTGCCACCGATGATCCCGATCCGCCCGGCGTCGATCACGCCGGTGTCCGCGAGCAGCTTCTTCGACGCGATGCAGTCCTTCAGGTCGTCGCGGCCGTGGCGACCGTCGTCGGCGAGCTGGAACGAGCGCCCGTAGCCCGAACTGCCGCGGTTGTTGATCGCGTAGATCGCATAGCCGTGGTTGACGAGGTACTGGATCAGGCCGCGGTAGCCGATCCGCGACTGCCCGCCCGGTCCGCCGTGGACCCACACGAGGGCCGGGACCTTCCGGTCGGTCCGCGCCTGGTGCGGCACGTAGAGGATCCCCGGGATCTGCGTCCCGTCCCACGAGGCGAAGCGGACGACGCGCCCCTCGACGAGGTCGTCCGGATCGATCGACGGGCTGAGCGTGCGCACCAGGCGCCGCGGCTCTCCGTCGGGCAGGTCGGCGACGAACAGGTCGCCCGGCATCCGCGCGCTGTGGGCATAGAACGCGATCCTGTCGTCCGCGCGGGAGATCTCCAGCGCCTCGATGCTCGCCGGCTCGGCGAGGCGCGGCAGCGGGACCTCGCGGAACCCGTCCCACGAGAACAGGCGCAGCACGGTCCGCGCGTCCGCGTTGATCGAGACCGCGAGGAAGTGCCCGCTCGGAGAGAACCGCGCCCCGGTGACGTCCCAGTCCTCGTCGACCAGCACGCGCCGCGCGCCGGTGGCGACGTCGATCGCCACCAGCTTGAGGAACTCGTCGTCCTCGTCGGTCAGCACGAGCAGCTCCGAGCCGTCGGGAGAGAACGTCTCGGCCCGGTGGACGATGTCGCCCTCGTGCGGGGTCAGCGTGCGCGACGTTCCGGTCGTCACGTCGTGGATGACCACGTCGGAGTTCACCCGCGTGTCGGGCCGCGTGAACGCCAGCAGCCGGCGATCGGGCGAGATGTCGGCGAACTGCAAGCCCTCGCGGTCCTCGTACAGCGGCGTGCGCCGGTAGTCGCGCACGTCGTACAGCCACAGGTCGAAGAAGCGCGGGTCGCGCTCGTTGGTGCCGACGACGAAGGCGCCCTCGTCGCGCGTGAAGCCGTGGTAGACGGCGCGCAGCCGGTCGCCGGGGGTCAGGTCGACCAGCGTGCCGTCGGTCTCGCGCACGAACACGTGCGTCAGCTCGTTGCCGCCCTGGTCGCCGGCGACGAGGATCCGCTCGTCGCGCGGAAACCAGTCCAGCGCGAAGCGGCTGTCCGTCGCCGACGCGGTCAGCGCGACCGGCTCGCCGCCGTCGACCGGAATCGCCCACGCGTTGGGAATCCCCGACCAGTCCGAGGTGACGAGCACGCGCGAGCCATCCGGCGAGAACGACAGGCCGGACAGGCCGACGGTCTCGAGGAACTGCTCGATCGTGTATCGCTTCGGCTCGTGCGGTGTCCCGGCCGGTCCGCACGACACGAGCGCGAGAACGGCGGCGAGACACGACACGAGGGCAGGTCGGATGAACGCGCGGCTGCGGGTCATCGGCGGTCTCCTGGCAGGGGGATCCGGGCGATCAGGGGGACGGCTCGGTCAGCGCGATCAGGTCGTGGAGCGTCCAGATGCGCGGGTTGCGGATCGTCCGGTAGCCGATCGCCTGGTACGACATCTCGGCGAACGCCTCGAGCCACGCGCGCAGCTCGCCCATCCGGACGACCTCGTCGACGTCCATCTGTCGCGCCGCCGCATGCGGGTCCATGTCGGCGGTGATCCGGTCCTCGACCTGCTTCATGCCCTCGGCGATGCGGCGGCGTTCCTCCTCGGTCTCGGCGACGATCTCGAAGTTGTCGTCGAGCTTGGTACGGAACGCGCCGATCGCCAGCGTACGCCCCTCCATCACGGCGAGACGCGTCAGCGGGGTCGCGAGCTGCAGCACCGGGCGGTACGGCATCCCGGCCATCGCGTAGTAGCCGGCTCCCGAGGCCTTGCGCAGCAGCACGGTCATCACCGGGACCGTGTTCGTGCTGTTGGTGTAGATCAGCGACGAGCCGTAGCCGAGCAGGCCCTTCTTCTCGGCTTCGAGTCCGATGTCGAATCCGGAGATGTCCTGCAGCCAGACCAGCGGGATGCCGTCCTCGTTCATCGCGCGGGCGAACTGGCTGATCTTGGCGATTCCGCGCTTGTACAGGATGCTGCCGGGTCGCTTCTCGCCGACGAGTTCCGGATGGTCGGTCAGCTCCGGATTGTTCGCGATGAACCCGAGCCACAGTCCGTTGACGCGGCCGACGCCGCAGATCATCTCGCGGCCGCTCTCGGCGAACACCTCCCGGAACAGCGACGCGTCGACGAGGCGCGCGATCACCTGGCGCATGTCGTAGGCGTGCCGGTAGTCCGGCGGGAACAGCCCGCCGAGTTCCTCGGGCGACCACGAGGGAGGCGCGGGCTCGACGCCCCGGCGGTAGTACTCGACGGCGCTGCCGGGGAGCGAGGCGACCTCGCGCCGGATGCGCACCAGGCACGTCTCGTCGTCGGGCACGCGGAAGTCGGCGCAGGCGGACAGATGGACGTGGATGTCGGCTCCGCCGATGTCCAGCGAGGTGATCCTGCTCGACTTGGCGCCCTTGATCAGCGCCGCGCCGGCGATGACCATGTACGCCTGCTCGGTCATGTAGACCACGTCGCTGATGATCGGCATGTAGCCGCCGCCGGCGATGCAGTCCCCGAACACGCCGGCGATCTGCGGCACGCCCGCCGCCGAGAGCAGCGCGTTCATGCGGAAGATGCCGCCGGCCCCGGTCCGGCCCGGGAAGGTGCGCGCCTGCTCCGGCAGGAACAGTCCCGACGAGTCGACCAGGTAGATCACCGGCAGGCGCAGACGGAGCGCCATCTCCTGCGCGCGCTGGATCTTCTCCGGCGTGCGGGGCCACCACGAGCCGGACGCGACGGTGTTGTCGTTGGCGATGACCATCACCCAGCGTCGTTCGACGCGCGTGAATGCGGTCACGACGCCGGCGCCGGGCGAGGTGCGCTCGTCCGGGCCGAACGTCAGCCCCTCGTTGACCAGCGTCCCGACCGGGAGAACCGGCGCCCCGGGATCGGCCAGGCGCTCGACCCGCTCCCAGGTCGTCAGCTTGCCCTTGCGGTGGACACGCTCGACGTACTTCTCGCCCCAGCCGGCCCGCACGCGCGCCCGCGCCTGCTCGAGGCGCGCCTCGAGCGGCGCCATCGCCTCGCGTCCGGCGGCGAGCATCTCCGCGGCGAGCGCGCTTCCGATCGGATGCAGAGCGATCCTGGCCACCGGATCAGCCCCCGCCCGCGGCGTCGACGAGACGCAGCCGCTCGACGATCGTCGTGTCGTACGTCCCTGCGCGGAACGCGTCGTCGTCGAGCACGGCGAGGTGCGCCGGGATCGTCGTCGGCACGCCCTCGATCCGCGCCCCCGCCAGCGCACGGCGCAGCGTCTCGATCGCCTCCCCGCGCGTCCGCCCGTGGGCGATCACCTTGGCGATCAGCGAGTCGTAGTGGGGCGGGACGACCGCACCGGCCCGCACGTGCGTGTCGATGCGCACCCGCCCCGGCCCGAGATCGCACGGGATCTCGAACGCCGCGATCGTGCCCGGCGACGGACGGAAGTCGCGTGCCACGTCCTCGGCATTGAGCCGCGCCTCGATCGCGTGGCCGTCGAGCCGGACGTCGTCCTGCGCGATCCTGAGCGGTTCGGCCGCCGCGATCCGCAACTGCTGCTCGACGATGTCGATCCCGGTGACCTCCTCGGTGACCGGGTGCTCGACCTGCAGCCGCGTGTTCATCTCCATGAAATACAGGTGACCGTCGGCGTCGCGCAGCATCTCGACGGTGCCGGCGCTGCGGTAGCCGATCGCCGCGGCCGCCTGCGCGGCGCGGGCGCCGTACTCGGCGCGCGTGTCCGGGTCGAGTGCCGGGCTGGGCGCCTCCTCGATCAGCTTCTGGTGGCGCCGCTGCACCGAGCACTCCCGCTCCCCGAGATGGATCGCGCGGCCGTAGTCGTCGACGAGCACCTGGAACTCGATGTGCCGCCCGCCCTCGATCAGCTTCTCGACGTAGAGCCCGCCGTCGCCGAACGCCGCGGCCGCCTCGCGGCTCGCCTCGCGGAACGCCGCCTCGAGTTCGGCGGGTTCGTCGACCCGGCGCATGCCGCGCCCGCCGCCGCCCGCGGTCGCCTTGAGCAGCACCGGGAATCCGACCGCCTCCGCCACCGCTTTCGCCTCGGCGGCATCCGTCACCAGTCCGTCGCTGCCCGGAATCGTCGGCAGGCCGGCGCGGGCGGCGGTCTGCCGGGCGGCCACCTTGTCGCCCATCAGCCGGATCGCGCCCGGCGGCGGGCCGACGAAGGCGAGCTGGAGCTGCCGGACACGCGCGGCGAACGTGGCGTTCTCGGCGAGAAAGCCCCATCCGGGGTGGATCGCCTGGCAGTCGGCGAGCCGCGCCGCCTCGAGGATCGCCGACTGGTCCAGGTACGAGCGCACCGGGTGGGACGGCCCGATGGTGATCGCCTGGTCGAACTCCTCGAGCCAGGGAGCGCCGCGATCGGCCTCGCTGCACACGGCGACAGGGCTGACGCCGAGCCGACGGCAGGTCCGCGCGATGCGGACCGCCACCTCGCCCCGATTCGCCACGAGCAGCCGTCGAAACATGGCGCGGATTATAGGCGGCGGCGCCGGGTTGCCCCGGCGGCGGATCCGGGTTATCCCAGCTCCGGGGGGTCGTGCCGTCCGGGCGGTTGCGCCCGGAGCGGAGGCACGATGCGCACCGTCGTCCGCCTGCCCCTGTTCGCGATTCTCGCGGCCGCGAGCCTGCTGCCCGCTCCCGCGGGCGAACGGGGCGGCGTCGCCGACGCGGCTCCGCGCCAGCCCGAGCCGCGCCGCTACACCAACGAGGATCTCCCCGAGCGGCCGGTGGTCAGCGTGATCGGCAGTCCCGGACCGGCACCCTCGCTCGCCGAGCTGCTCTCGATGCTGCCCCCGCCGCCGGAGTCCGCTCCGCCGCTGGCGCGGGCGGCGGGGAGCGACGAGTCCTCGGCGGACCGATCGGACGCCGCCCGGGACCGCTTCGTGCCGCCGGGTCGCCTGCTCGAGCTGATCGGCGCCCGCGGACAGGCGTGCCTGTACGGCCGCTGCCCTGACGGCACCCCGCCGCTGCGCGCGACGCCTCCCTGGAGCGGAGAGTCCGCGCGCCGGTCGGTGCGCGAGCGCTGGTCCCGGCCGGCGCAGGCCCCCGCCGGGCCGTCCCGCGACGCCGGCGGCGGCTCCTGACCCGCGCCCCGCGGGCACGCGGACGGTCGTCACGCCGGATTCGGGCTGCCCGGCGACGTACCGGCGCCCTATGTTCGATCCGAGCGTGGATCGATGAGCCGAGAACAGGACCGCGAGCATCAGGACGCGCCCGCCCGGGAGCGGTCTCCGGGCGGACCCCGGTCCGTCCACGCGACCGGGCCGATCCGCCTCGATCACGAGGCGCGCACGCTGTTCGACGCCACTGCCGACGAGGGGGTGTTCCTGCTCGAGAACGGGATCATCGTCGGCTGCAACGACGCGGCCTGCCGCCAGTTCGCCGCGCGGCGCGAGCAGATCATCGGCAGCACGCCGGCATCGTTCTCGCCCGAGACGCAGCCGGACGGCCGTCCGTCGATCGTGGCGGCCGAGGAGAAGATCGCCGCCGCGCTGGCCGGGCACGAGCCGCGGTTCCGCTGGCGTCATCGCCGGGCGGACGGCACCGACTTCGACGCTCAGATCGCCCTCAAGCTGATCCAGCTCGACGGCCGGACGCTCGTCCACGGCTCGATCCACGACATCTCGGACAGGGTGCGCGTCGAGCAGCGGGTCCAGCGGACCGAGACGCTGCTGCGTGCCCTGGCCGAGGCGACCCCCGCCGGCATCGCGTTCACCGATCCCGAAGACCGTTTCACCTACGCCAACCCGGCGCTGGCGCGGATGCTCGGCTACACGCCCGAGCAGATGGTCGGGATGACCCTCGAGCAGGTCGCCTCGCCCAAGGAGTTCATCCGCCTGCGGGCGATCACCGAGGCGCGTGCTCGCGGGGGCTGGAGTTCGAGCTACGAGGCGAAGCTGCGGCATCGCGATGGACATGAAATCGAGGTGCTGGTCCAGGCGTCCCCGCTGTTCGACGACGACGGCCGCTTCACGGGGACCACGGCCGTGATCACCGACGTCACGGAGCGCAAGCGGGTCACCGAGGAGCTGCGGCGTGCCAAGGAGGAGGCCGAGGCGGCGACGCGCGCCAAGAGCGCCTTCCTGGCCAACATGAGCCACGAGATCCGCACTCCCCTCAACGGGATCCTCGGCATGGCCGAGCTGCTCGAACAGCTCGAGCTGCCGGAGGAGGCGCGCGAGTACGTCGCCCTGATCGAGAGCAGCGGCCGGGCGCTGGCCGAGCTGGTCAGCGACATCCTCGACTTCTCCAAGATCGAGGCCGACCGGCTCGAGATCGACAAGGCCGCGTTCTCGCTGCCGGACCTGCTGCGCGAGGCCGCGGGCACGCTCGCCGCGGTCGCGTCGCGCAAGGGCCTTGCCCTGACCTGCGATCTCGATCCGGAGCTGCCCGGCATCGTCTCGGGTGACGCGCACCGCGTGCGTCAGGTGGTCGTCAACCTGCTGAGCAACGCGATCAAGTTCACCGACGAAGGCAGTGTCCGGCTCGTTGCCGAACCGGCGCGCCGCGAGGCGGACCGGGTCGAGGTGCATGTCCGGGTGATCGATACCGGCTGCGGGATTCCGCCCGACAAGCAGCGGCGGATCTTCGAGGCGTTCGCCCAGGCCGATCCGTCGACGACGCGCCGCCACGGGGGCAGCGGGCTCGGCCTTGCGATCGTGCGCGGGCTCGTCGACGCGATGGGCGGCCGGCTGTGGGTCGACAGCACCCCCGGGCGGGGGAGCATCTTCCACGTCCTGCTGCCGTTCGAGCCGGCCTCGGCCCGGGCGGAAGCCGGCAGCTCCGCGGCGCCGCGTGCTGCCACGACGGCCCCGGCGCTCGAGATCCTGCTTGCCGAGGATCATCCCGTGAACCAGCTCGTCACGCGCCGGATCCTCGAGCACGCGGGGCACCGGGTCACCGTCGTGGCCAACGGCGAGGCTGCGGTGCATGCGGTCGAGAACGGCGGGTTCGACATCGTGCTGATGGACATCGAGATGCCGGGCATGAACGGCCTCGAGGCGACCCGGGCGATCCGCCAGGCCGAGCGCGCGACGGGTCGTCACGTGCCGATCCTCGCGCTGACGGCGCACGCCGTCGCCGGGGACGAGGACGCCTGTCTGCGCGCCGGAATGGACGGCTACGTCAGCAAGCCGGTCCGCGCCGACGACCTGATCGCCGCGGTGCAGGCGGCCGCATCGTCACCCGTCCGATCCTGAGGTCGCGGGCTCAGGGGCACGTCCCGGTGGTGTCCGTGTCCAGGATGCCGCACAGGCCGCCTGCCGTCGCCGGCCGCACCGCGCCGGTCGAATCCCGGCCGTGATGGCTCTCGGTCGTGCCGTCTGCCGAGACCATCAGCCACCACGTGAAGTGACCGGGCAGCGGATCGGGGACCGGCGCCGAGTCGCTGCCGCTCGTGTCCAGGAAGCACGTGGCGGCCGAATAGGCGTACTGCTGCAGATCATCCGAGTCGCCGGCGTACAGGTGGTAGCTCGAGCCCGGGCAGGTCGCGACGTCCCACGTCAGGTCGACCCAGCCGTCGGTCGCGGCGCGGCTGGCGCGCATCGCCTGGCCGCCCGTGAACCGGCCGTCCGGCACGGGGGGCAGCCCCGGAAAGCCCTCAGTGCAGGCCGTGATCTCGTAGAGTTCCAGTGCGTCGACGTTCCACCCGCAGTAGATCACCGACGTGTCCGTGGAGATCCCGAAACGCAGTTCCAGCGCCTGCCCGCCGGCGGCCTGCGGGCTCAGGTCCAGGTCCTGCGGGACCCACGCCCCGTCGGACAGATGGTCTGCCGTCGAGTTCTGCCAGACCGTGGTCCACGGGCCGCCGTCCACGCGCGTCTCGACGGTCGCCTGGTCGAACGTGCCCTTCTCGACACCGAGCCAGCGCTGGAAGCGAAGATGCACGTTGCCCCGGCTCGAGACGTCGGTCGGCGGCGACGTCGCGAACCAGGTGACCTCGTCCTCGTAGTTGCCCGGCTCGACGCCCAGACCGCTCAGGTCCACGCCGAGCACCGCCGCCCCCTCGTACGCCGCCGCCGGATCGGGATCGCCGCGGGTGCTGCCTCCGCTCGAGCCGCCGAGCCCCTGGGGGGCGCCGCGCTCCCACTCCCCTTCGAGAGTCCACCCTTCGTCGGTCTCGAAGGTCCAGACCCGGAAGACCGAGTCGGGACCGGTGGCCTCGCTCGAACGCTCGACCGTGTTGCCGTCCTCGTTGCCCGCGGCGCACGGTCCGGCGCCGTCGCCGCTGTCGTCCTCGGCTCGCACGACGTAGTAGTAGGGGACGAAC
>RFIB01000319.1 GCA_003695625.1 Acidobacteriota bacterium
GAGAACGTGTTGAGCGTCACGGCGTGGCCGGTGGTCAGCGAGCTGCTGCTCGTCGTCTGGCCGAGGGCCGGCGTCGGCCCCCACTCGACGACGGTGTCCGCCGGCTCCGCGGTGTCCCAGCGGATCGTGGCGCGCTGGTCGGTGATCGTGTCGACGCGCAGGTTGCTCACGCCCGGCCCGCCGCAGTCCGCCGACGCGGTGTCGAAGTCGACCGCCGGCGCGCCTGACCCGTCGTCGTCGTCGCGGTAGGTGACCGTGATCACGTCGCCGTGGGCGACCTGCAGCACGCCGTCGCCGGCGACCGGCGCCCCCGCGGCGGTGGCGATCGACCCGGTGAACTTCGACGTGTTCGGTCCGGTCTCGGTGACCAGCACCGCCTCCGCGCTCGTCTCGGTCGTGCTGGTGACCAGCAGCGTCGCGCTGTCGGCGACGTTCGGATCGCCGTTGAGATCGAGGTCGGTCACCCGGAACGTGACCGTGTCCGCGCACGAGTACACGCCGCCGTCGATGGCGACCTGGCCGGCATGGCACGGCTGCAGGCCGTCGCCGAAGTCGCCGAGCGTCTCGAAGTGGAAGTACGTGCCGTTGTTGTCGTCGACGGCGACGTTGCCCGCCGGATCGGTCGACTGCACCTCGTACCAGTAGACCGTGCACTCCTGCAGGCCGGTCAGCGTCACCGAGTGGTCCGTGGTCCGCTTGTCGCCGGTCTCCGTGTTCGTCGGCGGGGTGGTCTCGCCCCAGACGAGCACCGTGTCGGAGATCTCGTCGGTGTTCCAGCGGATCGTGGCCCGCGAGCCGGTGACATTCTCGTCATGGACGTTCGAGATCACCGGGAACACGCAGTCCCCGGTCGCGGTGTCGGTACGGACCTGGTTGACGCCGCCCGCACCGTCGTCGGCGTCGATGTACTCCGCGGTCATCAGGTCGCCATCGGCGATCGACAGCAGCCCGTCGCCGTTCTGCGCCGGACCGTCGGTCGTCGTGATCGTGCCGGTGAACTTGGCCGATCCGGGCGCCGTCTCGGTCAGCGTCACCGTCTCAGGCGTCGGCTCGCTGTCCGACCAGACCGTGACATCCACGGTCGAGGCGCCGACGTTGGCGTCGGTGACCCGCAGCGTGACCACGTTGGCGCAGCCGTACGTCTCCTGGTCGAAGCGGATCGTGCCCGCGAGCGGCTGCGGCGCGGCGTCGACGCAGTCGGAGACCGGCCCCGCGCACAGGTCGCCGTTGGCGAACGCCTGGACCCGGTAGTGCACCGTGAAGTCGTTGATCACCTCGTCGTCGGTGTAGGTCGTCTGGTCCGAGGCGAGCTGCGCGAGCGGTACGAACGGCCGGTCGCAGGCGTTGTCGCTGCGGTGGACGACGTAGCCGCTGGCACCGGGGACCGGGTCCCAGGTCAGCTCGACCGAGTTGGTCAGCGCCTTGGCCGTCACGACCGGCTTGGCCAGCGTCGGGCAGCTCCCCGAGTTCTGGTTCTCGGGATCGGACGCCGCACCGCAGGCGATCTCGTGGCGGGCGAACGCGTTGTAGATCGCCGCGGCATGCGGCGTGCCGTTGGACAGGTCGCCGTCGTCGTCGTCGGCGAGCCGCAGGCGGTGATACCACGTCGTCGTGCCGCAGCTGTCGCCGTTGGGCAGCGAGCAGTTGTAGACCGCTCCGGTCGATCCGTCGCGCGAGGCCCACCACAGGCGCTCGGCGATCTGCCACGCGGTGGCGGTGTCGTAGCCCATCGCCGGCAGGTCGCGGTACGCCAGATCGAACAGCGCCTCCGACGGCACGTAGCTCTCGCAGTGGACCTCCCGGCCGCACGGCCCGCCGCCGCCGCCGCAGCGCGCGTCGGTGAAGTTCGCCGGCGTCGCCGGCGTGCCCGACTCGCGCTGCTCGTAGTTCATGTCGCGGATGCCGGTGCAGGTCAGGCAGTTGTCGCCGTAGCCGCCGCAGGTCCGTCCGTCGACGTAGAAACCGCGGCCGACGCACGACTCGCGCGTCTCGAAGATCGCGACGACGTCGGCGTAGGCCTCGGACGGATTGTCGTAGCCGCCGCCGTCGTTCTGGTCCATGCCGTGACCCCACTCGTGGGTCACGACGCCGTTGAGGGTGCTCGTGTTCCCGCAGCCGTTGCCGGCACGGTACATGTTGAGCGAGCCGTTCCACGACGCGTTGCAGGTGGAGTTCACGTTCGCGTTGAGCCGCACGCGGCCGTTGAGCCACGAGTTCGTCGGCATGTAGAACCGCGCCTTCTGGCCGACGCGGTTGGCCGTGTAGTACAGGCTGCGCGAAGCCTCGGTGTCGCCCGCCGAGCGCCCCGCCTCGACGGCGCAGTTGAGCCCGGCCGACATGCCGAGGTCGAGCGGATCGCCGCACAGCGTGCCCTCGTCGACGGCGCCGCACGAGTCGTTGATGTAGTAGAACTGACCCGACAGGTTCGTGCGCACCTCCGAGCCATCCGTGCACTCGAACAGGCCGAAGTCGCCGGTGTAGGTGTCCGGCGCGCCGTCCTCGGAGACGTCGACGAACGGCATCGGGTAGTTCGGCAGCTCGCAGCCGAGCGCCGCGCAGTCGCCGTCGGAACTCATCGGGTAGACGCCGCCCTTGACCGCCTCGTACTTCGCGTCGTCGTAGAACGCGATCACCTCGCCGGTGTGGGCGTCGACCTTGCCGACCCACAGCGGCTCCTCGCCGGGCACGCGCAGCTCGACGCGCCACGCGAGCCGGTGGGCGACGCCGACGCCGACGCCCTGCGTCCACGCCGCGACCGGATCGCCGGCGGGATCGACGGGGACGATCACGAGCTGCGGCAGGGCACGGTCCTCGAGCAGCGTTCCCGGTCCGGCGTCGAGATAGTCGTAGAGGAGCTGGCGCGCCTGGGCGACGTCGATCGACGGCGTGGCGTCGACGTTCGCCGGCAGCGCACGCGAGGCGCCGAAGGCGACCAGGTTGCCCTGCGCGACGTGGAACACGAACACGGCCTGCTCGACCGGCACGCCGTCCACCTGCTGCCGGAACGCGATCTGCGAGACCCCGTCCGGATCGACGAACGTCGCGTCGGGATCGAGCACGAGCTGCCCGCGCCAGTCACCGAGCATCACCGGATGCCGCTCGATCAGCGTCCGCGCGAGCTGCTCGAGCCGCTCGCGGGTCACCGGCCGGCCGTCGTCCGGAAGATCGTTGGCCGGCCCCGGCGCCCAGGCGATCGTGCCCAGCGCGAGCGTCGGCAGCCCGCTGCGCGCGTCGAGGTGCACGCTCCACCGTCCGCCCTCGGCACCGCGGAACGCGTCCCAGGCCAGCCGGCGCGGATCGGTCGAGGGGAGTTCCTCGACGCGGACCGTGCGCACCGACAGCCGCGCGCCGGGATCGTGGATCACCTTGGCGTCGAAACGCTGCGGCGCGCGCGTGTGCTGCAGCGCGAGCGCCGGCGCCGCCGGCAGGGCGACGAGCGCCGCGACCAGGGTCGCGCAGGAGCATGCACGGAGAGCTTGGGCGAAACTCACGACTCCTCCTCCCCGGGGGAGGGTCGTAGACGACGGCACGCGGGCTTCGGGCGCGGCCGGCGGGTGGCATCGACGCGTCCCGTCGGTGGCCGGCGGGACCTCGGTCCCGGGGGAGGACGGCGGACCAGCCCGGCTCGAGCACGAAGGCGCGAGGGCGCCTGCAACCCTCGGTCCCC
>RFIB01000320.1 GCA_003695625.1 Acidobacteriota bacterium
CGAACGGGTAGAACACGAGCCGCGGCGTGCCGGCCCGCGCGCGTGGTGCGCCGGCCTCGCGCAGCGCCCGGCGTGCGGCATCGAGCGCCGTGTGGCGCCCGATGCGCGGCCGCGCCTCGAGCGGCAGCGGCGGCAGCTCGGCGTCCCCGGCGAGCAGCGCGTCGCAGAACGGACAGCGGGCCAGCGGATCGGGCTGGCGCTCCTGCTGCGGTGCGCCGCAGCGCGGGCATCGCATCGAGACCACGTCCGCTCCTCTCCGGGCCGCGCGCACGGTGACCCGCCCGGGACCCCCGGCAAACATGAGGCGGACGCCGGAAGGCCGGCAAGGCGCCCGTGTGCCCCCCCTCGCGGGCGCGGTGTATCATCCGCCCGGCCCGGCGGCGCGGTGCTCCGGGCCGTTCGACTTCACGACGCCTCGAATGCGCCAGGACAGCGCCCGGCGGCCCGGAGCGGCCGGATCCGCGGGCGCCGGGACACAGGAGACACCGAGCGATGGCCAATCTGACAGCCGTGACCGACGAGACGTTCGAGACCGAGGTGCTCAAGTCCGACAAGCCGGTGCTCGTCGACTTCTCCGCGACGTGGTGCGGACCGTGCAAGGCGCTGGCGCCGACCGTCGAGGCGCTGGCCGCCGAGTACGAGGGGAAGATCAAGTTCGTCGACTGCGACGTCGACCAGGCGCGCTCGTCCGCGATGCGCTACGGGGTGTCCTCGGTGCCGACGCTGCTCCTGTTCCGGGGCGGCGAGGTCGTCGGGCAGCTGATCGGCAACCAGCCGAAGGACAACATCAAGGCGCTGCTCGACCGGGTGCTGTGAGCGCCGTGACGCCCGGGACGGTCCTCGCGGCGGCGCTGCCGCTCGCCGGCCTGCTGCAGGACTTCGAGAACTGGGTCGGCGGGCTGTCGAGCCGGCTCGCCGACGCGGTCGGCGGTGCGTCCGACCCGGTCGCGCTCGGGATCTTCTTCGCCGCCGGCGTGCTCGCCTCGCTGACGCCCTGCGTCTATCCGATGATCCCGATCGTCGTCGCCTACATGGGCGGGGCCGAGACACGCGCGCTGGCCGACGGGGCGTCGGCGGCCGGTCGCCGGCGGCGGGTGATCGTCCGCTCGCTGCTCTACGTGCTCGGCATGGCGCTGGTCTACACCGGCCTCGGCCTCGCCGCGGTGCTGCTCGGGCGGACGTTCGGCTCGCTGACGCAGACCTGGTGGGCCTACGGGCTGGTCGGGCTCGTGCTGTTCGTGTTCGGGCTCGGCCTGCTCGGCCTGTTCGAGATCCGCGTGCCGGCGTTCCTGCTGAATCTGGCCGGGGGCGGCCCGCGGGAAGGACACCTCGGCGCGATCGTGATGGGGGCGACCTCGTCGATCGTCGCCGCCCCGTGCGCGGCCCCGATCGTCTTCCCGCTGGTCGCCATCGTCGGCCAGCAGGGGCGTGTCGTGTTCGGCGCCCTGGCGATGCTCTCGTTCAGCCTCGGGCTGGGGCTGCTGTTCCTGCTGCTCGGGATCTTCTCCGGACTGGCGGCCAGCCTGCCCAGGCCGGGCGGCTGGATGGAGACGCTCAAGAAGGTGCTCGGCGTGGTGATGATCGTCCTCGCGCTGTACTTTTTCTACATGGGGTCGCTCCGGTGGTAGGCCGCGGTCTCGCGGCCGTGCTGCTGCTCGGCGCCGCGGCGATCGCGCCGGCCGCCGCCGGGGAGCCGGACCGCGCCGGCACCGCGCTCGGCGAGGTCGCGTCGATCGACGGGCGTCCGGTGCTGCCGGCACCGCGGGGCACGGTGACCGAGCTGCTGTTCGTCGCCCGCTGGTGCGGACCGTGCGCCGAGGAACTCGAGCGTTCCCGGCATCGCGCGGCCACGCTGCGGCGTCGCGGGTTCCGGCTGGTGCCGGTCGGCGTCGCGGCGCGCCAGGACGCGGCGGAGTTCGCCGCGTGGGCGCGCGAGCATGGCGCCGGCGGCCCGCTGGTCTACGACGGGCAGGGGCGGCTCGAGCGGGACCTCGGCGTCGACCAGTTGCCGTACCATGTGGTCGTCGACGCCACCGGGCGGGTGCTCTACCGCGGCCCGTCGGCCCCGGCTCCCGAGCGCCTGGCCCGCTGGCTCGCGGGCAGCGATGACCGATGACCGAGCGTCCATGACAGCCCGTGATCCCTCGCTCGCCGGCGGCCCGCCGTTCGGCGCCGACCGGGCGCCCGGACTCGGCGCGTATCTCGTCGCGGTCTCCGGGATCTCGCTGCGCCAGGCCGAGGCGGAAGAGCATCTCGACGAACTTGCCGCGCTGGCCGACACGGCCGGATTCGAGCCGGTCGGCCGGGCGGTGCTCGGGCTGCGCCGGCCGCACCCGGCGACGCTCGTCGGGCGCGGGCAGGCCGAGGACCTCGGCGTGCTGGCCCGGGCGCTCGAGGCGGGCGTGATCGTCGTCGACGAGGACCTGACCCCCGCCCAGGCGCGCAACCTCGAGAAGGTCACCGGGCTGCCCGTGGTCGACCGCGCCGGGCTGATCATCGAGATCTTCGCGCGCCACGCCCGCAGCCGGGAGGCGCGCACGCAGGTCGAGATGGCCCGGCTCGAGTACCTGCTCCCGCGGCTGGCCGGCATGTGGACACACCTCTCGCGCCAGGTCGGCGGCGGCCCCGGCGGGACCAAGGGCGAGGGCGAGAAGCAGATCGAACTCGACCGGCGGATCGTGCGGCGCCGCATCGATCGCCTGCGCCGCGAGCTGGCGCGGCTCGACCGCGGCCGCGCCGTCAGGCGTCGTGCCCGCGGTGCCGTGCCCCGCGTCGCGCTCGTCGGCTACACCAACGTCGGCAAGTCGTCCCTGTTCAACGCGATCGCCGACGCGGGCGTGCGGTGCGAGGACCGGCTGTTCGCGACGCTCGATCCGGTCGTGCGCCGCGTCGATCTCGGCCGTCGCGGCGCGCTGCTGCTCAAGGACACCGTCGGGTTCATCCGGCGCCTGCCGCACCATCTCGTCGCGTCGTTCCGCTCGACGTTCGAGGAGGCGGGGGAGGCCGACCTGCTGCTGCACGTCGTCGACCTGGCGCACCCGGCCGCCCGCGAGCAGCTCGAGGCGGCCGAGCGCGTCCTCGACGAGATGGGACTTGCCGACGCGCCCCGGCTGCGCGTCTACAACAAGATCGACCTCGCACCGCCGCTGCTCGTCCGGCGCCGGCGCGAGATCGAGCCGGAGGCGCTGTTCGTCTCGGCGCGCACGGGCGAAGGCGTCGAGGATCTGATCGAGGTGCTCGCCGATCGCCTGCTCGGTCGCCAGTGGATCGAGCGCTTCGCGCTGCCGCTCGAGGCGCCCGAGCTGCTCGCGCTGGCGCACCGGCGCGCGGAGATCACGCGCACCGAGCAGCGCGACGGCGTCGTCGAGGTCACCCTGCGCGCCACCGACCGCGTGTTCCGCGAGCTCGAGCGCCGCGGGGCCGAGCGCCTCGGGCGATGAGCGCGCGCCCGGTCGTCGCGCTCGTGTTCGGCGGCGCCTCGCCCGAGCACGACGTCTCGCTCGTCTCGGCGCGGGGGATCTTCGAGCGCGTCGATCGCGGACGCTGGGACGTGCGGCTGGTCGGTGTCGACCGCGGGGGGCAGCCGCGGCTCGGCGACGAGAGTCTGCTCGACGGCGGGCTCGATCGCGGCGAGGGGATCCCGGTGCGCTGGCCGGCGTGCCCGGCCGACCGCACGCTGCGCGAGCAGGACACGGGCCGGATCGTCAC
>RFIB01000321.1 GCA_003695625.1 Acidobacteriota bacterium
ACATCAACCGTGTCGCCGACGCCCTCGGCGTCGAGCCGGGAAGCTGACGGGGCGCCGCGGACGGGACGCGCGCCGCCGAGCGCGGCGTGCTCGAGTGCGACTGGTCGGGCGCGCATGGACTGCGGTCTGGCGCCAGAGTCCGGTGCGCGTCGGAGGTCGTTGTCGCGGAGCGCGGGGCCCTGGCTCCGCTCACGTCAGTCTGACACGACCGTGGACACCGAGACCTCGTCCCGCCTTCTGCGGAGAGGTCATCCACCGCCGCGCAGCAGCGGGCGCCCGATCGTGACGATCAAGGACACGATGGCGACCAGCCTGAGCGTCCCCGTTCCGGCGTCGGCGAGCCATGAACCCCAGAGAAGCCTGGCGTCCTCTCCGTTGCCGGGACTTCCGCCGCTCGCGGTCCCGCCCGGACGCGAACCGGCGCTCCCTTCGACAGCCTGCCGCCGCACGGCTCTCTCCGCGTGCCACTCCATCCACACGCCGACGGCCGTAGGCAGCAGTCCCAGGACGACCAGGAAGTCGACAAGGAGTTCGAACGGCGCGCCGATCCCCCAGAACGGCTCCTCGTCGACGATCCGCACGAGCAGCGCTCTTGCGAGCAGCATCGCCGAAAAAAACACGAGCGAGTACGCTCTCTCCAGCCACACGTCGCGGCGCAGCGCGCGCACAAGTCCCGGCTGCGCGTCCCTCTGCCGGGTCGCCACCACATAGCGGAATACGCGACCCCCGCCTCCCATCTGATGAAACAGCGGTTCTCCCGGAGCGAGCATCGCCTTCCCGCCTCGGCCCAGAGCGACCTCGACCTGGCGCAGGGTGACCCTCCTGACCCGTCGCATCGCGGCGAACAAGACTCCCGAGGGAATCAGGACCATTGCAAGCAGCAAGACCCGGGCAAAGAACTCGAGGTCGTCCATCCCTGATCTCCTGTCTCCCGGGAACCGGATGCGCCGCATCAGATCCGGATCCCGTCCTCCCCGACGATCACCTCCACGTCATCCGGCGCCTCGCGCCGGATGCGGTCGGCGGCGGCGCGGACATCGGCGCCGAGGTGGGTCAGCACGACGCGCGGGACGCCGAGCCCGGCGAGCGCGTCGCACCACTCGACCCAGGTGACGTGCTTGCCGGCCGGCGGCTCGAGCGCCGAGCACTCCACGACGGCGATGTCGGCGCCGCGCAGCCCGGCGAGCACGTCTGCGGTGAGCTGCGTGTCGCCGGTGAACGCGACGCCCGGGCCGCCGGGCCGCGCAAGCCGCAGGCCGAGCGACAGCGCCGGCGGTTCGAGGTGCGGCGCGTGCCAGGCGCGCACCTCGAGACCGAGCCACGAGACCGCCTGGCCCGGGCGGATCTCGGTCCACTCGACGGTGAACGGCAGCTCGCGGTCGACCACGTCGCCGTAGAACGCGCGCACGATGCCGAGCACCGCCTCGCGCGTGCCGGGCGGGCCGAGGATCGACAGCGGCGCGGTGCGCGGACGCGCGTAGAGCGCGTCGATCCACAGCAGCGGCAGCCCGCCGAAGTGGTCGCCGTGCAGGTGCGTCAGCGCGATCCCGGCGAGTTCGCGCGGGTCGAGCCCGCAGCGGTTGAGGCCCATCAGCGCGGTCGGGCCGAAGTCGACCATCACCGGCGCCTCGGCAAGCTCGTCGATCCACGTGCACGAGTGTCCGCGGCCCGCCGCGTTGAACGCGTCCGCCGTGCCGACCAGCGTCAGGCGCATCACGTGGCTCCTCAGCGTCGCAGCGGATCCCCGAACGAGAAGATCCGCAGCGAGAGAAACACGAACGTGTCGTCGCGCGGCACCTGGAGGTTCACGCCCCAGCCGGCGATGATCCGGTCGTCGAGCAGCGAGACCGCCAGCGCCAGGCCGGTCTCGATCGACTCCTCGTCCGAGAAGTCCAGCGTCAGCGTCGTCAGCCCGAAGCCCACCGGGTGCCGCGACGGACCGGCACCGCGGGCCTCGCCTTCCGGCCAGCGCCGCCAGTGCAGCAGCCAGCTCAGCACCGGCGCCGGCTCCCACGTCGCGTCGGCGACGTTCTCCTGGCGCGCGAAGCCGAGGCTGGCGACGACGCGGCTCGACAGGCCGAACGCGCGCAGCGCGAACTCGTCGGTCCAGCGCGCTGCGGCGACCGGCTCGTCGCCGACGAACGCGCGGTAGTCGACCAGCAGGCGCTGGCCTTCCTCGACGACGCCACGCACGGTGCGCAGGCGGACCTCGGTGTCTGCCGGCCGGGCCAGCGGCACGCTCACCTGGCCCGCCGGCTCGGGCAGGTCGGCGACCGGCGCGAGCCGCTCGAGCCCGGCGACGCGTACCAGCAAGGCCGCGAGTTCGTCGCCCGCCTGCTCGAGCGCGTCCGCGGCGCGGCGGGCGACGTCCTCGAGTTCGCGCAGCGCGGCCACCGGCCCCGATGGATCGTCACGCACGCGGTCGCGGATCCCCGGGGCCAGCGCGTCGAGCGCGGCGAGCATCTCGCGCGCGGCGGCAATCCGCTCCCGCCAGGTCGCAGACCGCAGGGCGCGCCAGCCGGCCTGGCCCGCGTCCTGCGGCAGCGCCGCGAGGATCGTGCGCAGCGCCGACAGCGCGTCGAGCGAGGCGAGCCGCTCCGGCAGCGCCGCGAGCGCGCGGAGCGCCGCGATGTCCTCGCGCACGCCGCCGAGCGCCTCGAGCAGCCGCTCGCGGGCCGCGCTCGCCCGCGGGTCGGCCGCGATCGCCTCGTCGAGCCGGCCGGAGAGATACGCGCGCCAGCGCGCCGCGTCGGCCCATCCGGAGACCTGCGCGAGTGCCGCGTCCAGCTCGGCGCGCAGCGGCTCGAGTCGCGCGAGCGTCGCCTCGGCCCGGGCGCGCAGCAGCCGCGCGTCCGCCTCGACCTGACCGCGCAGGATGCCGGCCGCGCCGCGCGCCGCGTCGAGATCGCGCGCCAGCGCAGCGTACTCG
>RFIB01000054.1 GCA_003695625.1 Acidobacteriota bacterium
CGGTGAGCCCGCGTCGCTCATTCCCGCCGGGATCTACCTCGTCTCCGGGCGCAGCCGTCTGGCGAGAGGCCTGCCCGGCACCCAGGGATCGCTCGTGCGCGGCATCGACATCGAGGGCGCCGTCGTCTCCACGCTCTCCGCATCGGTGGACGTGGACGGGAACTGGTTCAACATGCAGGCGCCTGCGGACGCTCTTCTCATTCCGGCGAGCCTCGACCTCGCGGACGGCGAGCAGGACATTCTTCTCGTGCGCATCGTTCCGGCGTTCGATCTGCCGATGGCGCCCGTGTCGGACTCGTCGTGGAGCAACGGTGACGAATGGCTCGCCGCGGCGCAGAACGCCTTCGGAACCGATCAGACACTCGGCGGCCTCCTGCTCGACCCGCGCAGCTCTGCCATGGTTGCGGTGGTCGGTCACGAGGCCCGCGAGCGCCTGATCGAGCTGTTGCCGGACCCGCCGGACCCGCTCGTCACCGCATTCGGGCGCGAGGGACAGGGGCTCTCCGACGCAGGGATCCTGGCGCTCTCGACCGTGACGGACATCGACACGCACGCCTTCCTGCTGCATCTCGGATCGGAACGTGACGACCTGGCGGTATTCGACGAGTATGCGGGCTTCGCCGACGACCTGTTCGACGAGATCGCACTCCAGCCATCGGGTGTGCAGACCCCCAGCGAGGCGGCTCTGGCGCAGCACCTGCGGGACGGATCGCTTCCGGACGAACTCGCCGGACCGATGCTCGGACGCGGGTACGACCCGACCAGGCTCGCCGACCTGCAGGCGCGTGCGCTTGCCGAGTCCGGGGCGATCGCCGGCGCCGTGCAGGGGGCGGTAGCCCTTGATGACCAGCAGACCAACGAGGAGCAGCAGCTCGGTATTGCCGACCCGTTCCTCGAAGCTGTTCGTGCGCGCCCCGACGTGGTGCTTGCGACGGTCGACGCAGCCCAGGGCGATCTCGGCCAGCTGGGCAACGTCGAGGCGGGGGGCGAGGCGCTGGCGGCGGCCTGCCGCCAGGCGGTGCTCCAGGAGGAGAGCGCAGGCGAGTCTCTGGACGCTCCGCCGCTGTGGGAAAACTCGAAGGTCACCTGCGGTGCACGCGTGATCCTCGACGCACTCGTCGACGCGGCAGGTGATCCGGCCAGGCTTGCGGCGCTGTTCGACAACATGGACGACGTGATCTTCGACATCGTCGGCGCGGACTGCGATCCGGTCTCCCTCGATGCGCTCTCCGCGAACGTGCAGAAGTACAACCAGCCCGATGTCTCCGCGCCCGTGACGACCGCAAACCCGCAGGGCATGCTCTTCGGCCCCGGTCCGACGGGCCTGCTCGTGACGCTGACGGTGGACGAACCGGCGAAGATCAGCTTCACGACGGACGGAAGCGATCCGGAAGCCGTGGCCCCCTCGCCGTGGACGACTCCGGTCGCCGTGGAACAGGTGACGATCATCAGCGACACCGAACTCCGCTTCCGGGCCGTGGATACCCAGGGCAACCAGGAGGCGGTCAGGAGCGAGATCTATCGCCTCGATTCCGACCTCGATGGCGTCGCGGACGTGAACGACAACTGTACCTGGGTCGCCAATCCGGACCAGTCCGACGGCGACGGCGACGGAGCCGGTGACGCATGCGATCCGGCGGTCTGTGGCAACGGGCTTGCCGAGCCGGGCGAGACCTGCGATGACGGCAACGTCCAGGACGGCGACGGATGCTCGTCCACGTGCCAGAACCGGCCGCGCCGCAAGCTCGAGCAGGGAGATTCCGACTTCGAGATCAAGGGGCCGGCCGCCGATGCCCGCATCGGCGAGGCCCTCGCCACGGGCGACTTTCTTTCCACACCCGGTCCGGAGATCGCCTTCCTGGTGAAAGCGCCGGCAGGCCGGCGCGGAATTCACGTCGTCAACGTGGACGGGCTCTCTCCCGGCAGTGTCTTCGATCTCGGGCAGGAGAACGCGGACGCGGTCTACCTTGACACGCTGGACTCCCAGTGCGGGGCGCTTCTCGGCGCGGACATGGAAGGGGGCGATGGCGAGGTCGAGGACGATATCCAGATGTGTCCGGGATGGGACGAAGCCGGACGAGCGGACACCGGTGCGGTGTTCATCCATCTCGGGCCCGACGATCCGGGCGAGTACGTCATCGGGCCCGAGGGCGCCGACATCATCGTGTACGGTGAGTTCGCCGGCCAGGGCCTGGGCGCCGCCGCGACCGTCGCCCAGTGGGACGGAACCGGGCCCCTCGAGCTGGTCCTCGGCGCTCCCGACTTCGGGGCCGGCGGCCAGGTGCTCGTCATCGATACGGGGCCGATCGATCCGATGGCCACCGAGCCGACGATCATCGACCTGTCCGTGGATCGCTCAGCCGTTCTGGCCGAGATCACCGGCCCCCCCGGGGCGCGCCTCGGTGCCTCACTCGCCGCGGGCGACGTCGACCGGAACGGCTACGACGAGATCTCGATCGGCGCGCCCGGCTTCGAGAGCGGGACGAACGGCACGGTCGGCGCCGTATTCGTCGTGCGCGACGGTGCACTGGGCGGCTTCGACATCGACCTCTCGCTCGGGCTCGGCGAAGTGATCACCTATGCCGGCATGCAGGACGGCTCGGCGACGGGATCCGCGGTCGCGATGGGCGACATCGACGACGACGGCCGCGCCGATCTCGCTCTTTCCATGCCGGGCTTCTCTGCGGGACGTGTCGTCGCGGACACCACGCTCTGGTCCCGGGACAGCGGCTCCCGGATCGACATCGGTTCCGACTTTGCCGGAATCGACGTGCGCGGTGCCGTGACGGACGGCAACTTCGGCGAGTCGCTGATGCTTGCCGACCTCGACGGGGACGGTGATCTCGAGATCGTGGCCGGGGCACCGATGGCGGACGCGGACGGCGTCGCCGGCTCCGGGCGCGTGGTCGCCATCGATCCGGAAGGCACGTTCCCCTTCGATCTCGGCACGGACGAGGCCGTGGCATACGGGATCTTCGCGGGCGTCGCAGGTGGAGGTCTCGGTCATGCGCTCGGAGCCTTCGACTTCGACGGCGACGGGCTCGTCGATCTGGTGGCCTCCGCGCCCGGAGAGGGCCCGCCCGGCGCAGCGGGGGCCATCCACGTCTTCGCCTCGGAGCCCGCCGACGACGACGGGGACGGACTGACCAACGAGCAGGATCTCTGTCCGGATGACGCGATCGAGACCGATCCTGCCTACAGCAGCGAGCCTGACGCCGATGGCGACGGCAGGGGCGACGCGTGCGACAACTGCCCGCTGGATGCCAATCCGTCCCAGATCGA
>RFIB01000322.1 GCA_003695625.1 Acidobacteriota bacterium
AGATGGCGCGCCCGTCGCCGCCAGCGGCCGCCAGTCGTCGAGGACCGGATCGTAGGCTCCGCCGTCGCCCAGTTCGGCGGTCTCGAGCCCGCCCCAGACGATCATCTCGGCCCCGGTCCAGACGGCGGTCGGTCGCTCGCGCGGTCCGGGCCCGTCGCCGGTCGAGCTCGGGGCCCACGAGTCGAGCACCGGATCGTAGCGACCGCCGTCGTCCCGCTCGCCGTCAGGACTCCCGCCGCCCCAGACGATCATCTCCGTGCCGCTCCAGACGGCGCCGTGATCCCGCCGGCCCGCCGGTGCCCCGGCGGTCGGCAGGCTCCGCCATGCGTCCGAGGCGGCCGACCACGCCCCGCCGGTCGCGGTCACGCCCCCGCCGTCGATCTCGCCGCCCCAGACGATCATCTCCGTCCCCGTCCAGACGGCCGAGTGCAGCCGGCGCGGGGACGGTGCCCCGGCTCCGGGCAGCGGGGTCCAGGTGTCGGCGACGGGGTCGAAACGGGCCCCGTCCCCGAGATAGCCGCCCGACCCGGTTCCACCCCAGACGACCATCTCGGTGCCGGTCCACACCGCACGGTGGAACCATCGCGGGGAGGGAGCCGACGCGGCGGGGAGCGGCGACCACGTCCCGCTCGCCGGGTCGAACCGGCCTCCGTCGCCGAGCGGCGTGCCCAGGCGACGTCCGCCCCAGACGATCATCTCGCTGCCGGTCCACACCGCGGTGTGGTCCTTGCGCGCCGAGGGGGCGCCCGCGGAGGGCAGGGGGCTCCACGCATCGGCCACCGGATCGTAGCGGCCCCCGTCGCGCACTTCCTCGAACAGGTCGTTCTCTCCGCCCCAGACGATCATCTCGCTGCCGGTCCAGACCGCGGTGTGTCGTGACCGGGCCGATGGTGCGCCGGCGAGCGCCAGGGGCCTCCACGCGTCCGTGACCGGGTCGTACGCCGCTCCGTCCCCGAAGGGGTCGCCGTCGGCCCCGCCCCAGACGATCATCTCGGTCCCGGTCCAGACCGCCGTGTGCCATGACCTCGGCGAGGGGGCGCCCGCCTCGGTGATCGCGCGCCAGCTGTCGAGGACCGGGTCGTACCGACCGCCGTTGTCGAAGCTCGCTCCTGCGCGCCCGCCCCAGACGATCATCTCGCTGCCGGTCCACACGGCGGTGGCCCCCTCCCGGGGATCGGGCAGCGTGCCGAGCGTCCCGGGCCGCCACGCCTCGTCGCACGTGCCCTCGGTCGGACCGGCGGTCGCAGTGCCGGATCCGGTCGCAGGGGAGCCCGCGGCGGCATGGACCGGCGCCGGCAGGGTGCCGGCCTCCGCCTGCGCGAGAGCACGCGCCGCCCAGGCCTCGAACCCGAGCGCGGGGCGCGAGAACCGGAGGGCGAGCACGGCGCCCGTCGGTTTGCGGACGCGTTCGACCTCGAACGCGGCGAACTGATCGCTGCGCCAGATCGGCCCGACGCCACCGGGACCGGCCCAGCGCGCGGAGAGCCTCGACCACTCGGCCGCGGACTCGACCCGGATCGTGATCTGCGCCTCCGGCTCGGCGGGAACCGGCACATCGCGCTGCCAGGCAGGCAGATAGGCCACCAGGGTGCCGCCGGCGAGAGTTCCCGGATCACCGGACTCGAGGATCCTCGCGCGCAGGATCTCGAGCTCGCCGACCGCGGCCTCCCAGCGGGCGCGGTCCGAGCGCCAGAGGGCGCGGACGCGCCGGTGGACCAGCCGCGGCCGGGCCAGTGTCTCGAGCATCGCGCGCCGGTCGAATCGGAGCAGCGCCTCGAGGCGCGCGAGGCGTGCGCGCATCCGCGTCCCGGCGCGGATCGCGCGCCATTCCTCGTCGAGATCGGGCCCCGTGACACCGCGCCCGCGCGCGGCGAGGATCCGCTCCCACGCATCCTCTCGGGCGAGCAGGGAGCGCACGGTCGCGGCGTCGGGGGCGGGACCGCCGCGCCAGCGTGCCCGTTCGGCCTCCACGACGAGCCGCCATGCGAGCCGCTCGTCCTGCGCCGGGGGCGCATCCGCGGCGCCGAGCACCCCGAGGCAGGACAGCGTCGCGACGATTCCGAGCACCACGGCCCGCCCGCTCCGCACAGCGGTCGAAGCGCCACCGATGATCGTGAACGGACGGCGCATGCGCCTCGATTCTCCGCCCCGGTTCGGGCGGTCCGCCGGCCCCCCCTCGCGGCCGGCGCGATCCCCGTGCGTGTCGGCCTGGCAGCCCGCCGGAACGTACCGCCAATCCCTCGCGGTGCAAGCATGCGACACCGTCGCGGGAGGCCCGGCGCCGGGATTCGTGAATAATGCGGCCGGTTTCCGGTGCCCCGCGGGGCGATCCGGCCCGCGAAGGAGACAGTCCGTGACCCGACCAGCGGTTCTGGTGACCAACGACGACGGAGTCCGTGCTCCGGGGCTCGCCGCCCTCGCGCGGGCCCTCGAGCGCGACCTGGGCGCGGAGGTCACCGTGGTCGCGCCGGATCGCGAGCAGTCGGGCGCGTCACACGCGATGACGATCCGCAGCCCCCTGCGCTTCGAGCGCGTGGCCGAGAGCTGGTATTCGGTCGAGGGAACGCCGACGGACTGCGTCAACCTGGCGATCTTCCACCTGCTCGACGAACGGCCAGCGCTGGTCGTCTCGGGGATCAATGCCGGCTACAACCTGGGCGAGGACGTGACGTACTCCGGCACCGTCGCCGGCGCACTCGAGGCGCGCATCCTCGGGATCGCGAGCCTCGCGGTCTCGTCGGCGCCCGATGCCTCCGCCGAGGATCTCGATGCCGTCGCCGCGATCGCCGCCCGTGTCGCGGCCGAGGTTCTCGCGCGCGGTCTGCCGGCCGACAGCCTGCTCAACGTCAACGTGCCGCCCGCGCCGCGCGGCATCCGTCTGACACACCAGGGGCGTCGCGCATTCCGCGAAGGGCTGATCGAGCGACGCGATCCGAAGGGGCGCGAGTACTACTGGATCGGCCTGGCGCCCTCCGAATGGGAGCCCGACGACGGTGCGGACCACGCCGCGATCGCCGAACGGTACGTCTCGGTCACGCCTCTCCACTCGGACATGACCTGCCATCGGGCGATCCCGGTGCTGTCGGCGTGGGGCCTCGAACGGCTCGTTCCGGGGTCCTCGCGGTGACGCGCCGGACGCCCGGAGCCCAGGCGCGACGCCTGGTCGAGCGTCTGCGCGAGCGCGGCATCCGCAGCCAGGCGGTGCTCGACGCGATCGCCCGGGTGCCGCGCCAGGAGTTCGTTCCGGAACCGATCCGGTTCCGCGCCTGGGAGGATGTCCGCCTGCCGATCGGCCTCGGGCAGACGATCAGCCAGCCGTGGACGGTCGCGCGCATGTGCGAGCTGGCCGGCGACGTCGCGGGGCGGCGCGTGCTCGAGATCGGCACGGGCTCGGGCTACCACGCGGCGGTGCTCGCCGAGCTCGGCGCGATCGTGTTCTCCGTCGAGCGCCACGCCGGTCTGGCGGACCGGGCGGCGCGGACGCTGCGACGGCTCGGCTACCTCGGCGTCAGCGTCAAGCAGTTCGACGGGACCTACGGCTGGGCGGCCGAGGCGCCCTACGCCGCGATCGTCACGACCGCGGCAGGTCCGGACGTGCCGGATGCGCTGGTCCGGCAGCTCGGTCCCGGCGGCCGGCTGGTGCTGCCTGTCGCGCGCGGGAGCGGACAGCGGCTGCTGGTCGTCCGGCGGGCCGAGGACGGGGAGGTCATCGAGACCGACTGCGGACCGGCCTCGTTCGTTCCGCTGGTGGGCCGGTTCGGCTACCGCGCCGGTCCGGGGCGGGATCCCGATCCGCGGCTTTGACAGCGCCGGGTCCCTCCGCTAGTCTCCCGCTTCGCCGCAGGTGCCGGTCCGGCGCCGCGGCGCTTCGGTCCTGGTCGGGGCGTAGCGCAGCCTGGTAGCGCACTTGCTTCGGGAGCAAGGGGTCCCCGGTTCAAATCCGGGCGCCCCGACCACTTCGCTGTCCCGGTGTCATCACCCCCGGCGGTCCGGTCACGCTGACCGCTCCCGCGGTTCAAGTTCTTCGCCCCCCCGGCCGATCAGCGCTCCGGGCGGCCGCGTCGGCGGCTGCCGCGGGAGCGGGAATGCCCGGAGCCGGAGGCGCCGACTGCAGCACGGGTCCCCTCGAGGGCGTGGTCCTCGTGGTGGACGACGACGTGGCGCTGCGCCTGCTGATGCGGGAGACACTCGAGGCGAGCGGGTTCGACGTCGTCGAGGCCGGCGACGGCGAGGAGGCGCTCGCGGCGATCCGGAACGAGCCTCCCGACCTCGTCGTCCTCGACCTGCTGATGCCGGTGCGTGACGGTCTGAGCGCCCTGCGCGAGATCCGCCAGGACGAGCAGGTGGCACGACTGCCGGTGATCGTGGTCACCGGACTCGACGACCCGGGCTCGATCCGCCAGGCGTTCGAGGCCGGCGCGACGGACTTTCTGACCAAGCCGGTCCAGTGGACGGTCTTCGCCGAGCGCGTCCGCTACACGCTGCGCGCGAGCCGGATGTCCGAGCGCTACCGCCGTGCGCGCGAGGAGGCTGTGGCCGCCCTCCGCGTCAAGAGCGAGTTCGTCGGCAGCATCAGTCACGAACTGAGAACGCCGCTCAACGGCCTCGTCGGGACGGCGGAGCTGCTCTCGCGGCGCTCGCTGCCCGACGAGGAGGCGCGGCTCGTGCACGACCTGCTCGAATCCGCGCGCCAGATGGAGCGCATCGTGGCCGACCTGCTCGACTTCACGCGTCTCGAGGCGGGGAGCGTGCATGTCCGGCCGCGCCCCTTCGCGCTCGCCGCCCTGCTGACCGCGCTCGAGCGCCGGCACGCCGCGGCCGCACGCAGGAAGTCGCTCGACCTGCGCGTGACGCGGACCGGGAGCACGCCGTCCACCGTGGTCGGGGATCCGGACCGGATTCGGCAGGTGCTCGACAATCTGGTGGAGAACGCGATCAAGTTCACCGAACGCGGCACGGTGGCGGTGGAGTGCACCGCCGCTCCGGACGGGGTGCTGTTCGCCGTCGAGGACACCGGCCCGGGCATCCCGCCGTCGATGCGCGAGGCGGTCTTCGCCCCGTTCCGGCAGCTCGACGGCTCGACCCGCCGGGACCACGGGGGCAGCGGGCTCGGCCTGGCGATCTGCCGGCGCCTGGTCGACGGCATGGGGGGCACGATCCGGATCCGCGACGCGCGGACCGGCGGGGCGCGATTCGAGGTCCTCCTGCCGCTGCGCTCCGCGGAGGCGGATGCACCCGGGCTCGCGGCGCTGCCCGCGGTCGCGGAGGAGCACGCGTCCGGGCCGGCAGGCCTGCGCGTGCTCGTCGTCGAGGACCATCCGATCAATCGCCGGCTCGCGGTGCGCATGCTCGAGAGTCTCGGGCATCGGACCGTCGAGGCCGAGAACGGTCGTGACGCGATTGCCGCGGCGCTCGGGGAGCGCTTCGACGTGATCCTGATGGATCTCCAGATGCCGCTCGTCGACGGATTCGACGCGGCCAAGGAGATCCGCCGGCACGAGCGGGCGCGCGGCGGACACGAGACCCCGATCATTGCGCTGACCGCCCACGCGGCTCCCGAATTCGAGGCCCGCTGCCGCGCTGCCGGCATGGACGGATTCGTGAGCAAGCCGCTCCACCTCGACGATCTCTCCCGCGCGCTGGCCCGGGCCTGTGGCGCGCGCACGTCCGCCGGCAGCCCGTCCGGCAGCGGCACCCGGCGAGAGGACGACCCATGACAACCGCGACGCTTCGATCTCCTTGTCCTGCCCGCGCGCCCGTCGTTGCGCGCGAGTGCCGGCCGCGGCCGCGACGTCTGTGGTGGACGGCGGTCTGCATCGGCGCGCTCGCCGCCGGCCCGTGTGCCGCGGACGGCGCGCGTGACCTGCGCGGGCTCTCGATCGAGGAACTGCTCGAGATCGAGGTCACGTCGGCTTCGCGGCACGCGGAGCCGTGGGGCGAGACTCCCGCCGCGGTGGACGTGATCACCGCCGACGAGATCGAGCGCAGCGGTGCGACGAGTCTTCCCGAGCTGCTGCGGCTCGCCGCGGGCGTCCAGGTCGCGCGGATCGACGGCTCGCAGTGGGCGATCAGCGCACGCGGATTCAACAGCCTGTATGCGAACAAGCTGCTGGTGATGATCGACGGGCGGAGCGTCTACAACGACCTGTTCTCCGGGGTCTACTGGGACAGCCGCGAGCTGCCGCTGGCGGATATCGAGCGGATCGAGATCATCCGGGGCCCGGGTGGGGCGGTGTGGGGCGCCAATGCGGTCAACGGCGTGATCAACGTGATCACGCGCAACGCCCGCGACACGCAGGGCGGCTACGTCCGCGCGACGGCAGGCGACACGACACCAGCCTGGCTGACGACCGCACGTTGGGGCGGCGAGCTCGCGCGCGGGGCATACCGGGTCTGGGGACGAGGACTCGATCGTGGCGAGGTCCGCGGACTCGACGGCAGCGACATCGATGCCGATGCATTCGACCGCCGGGGCGGGTTCCGGATCGACCTCGACGGGCGGGCGGGAGGCCGCTGGATGATCAGCGGCGACGCGTTTCGCGGCGGCCGCGACGACCGCGTGTCGCAGATCGACTACGTGCCGCCGTATGCGGAGACGTTCGTCCATGCCTCCCGGTTCTCCGGCGAGAGCCTCGTCGCGCGCTGGGAAGGACCGCGCGCGGAACACGGCGGGTCGCGCCACAGCGTGCAGGTGAACTTCGATCGCACCCACCGGAACACCGGCGTCTATGACGACACGGCGACGATGCTCGAGATCGAGTACGAGGTCGAGCGGGCGATCGGCGCACGACACAAGCTGGCGCTCGGTGCGGGAGCGCGACGGCTGTGGACGACCCTGCGATCGACGCGCACGGTCTGGTCCACGGACGAGGACCAGACCTTCGATCTGTGGAGTGCGTTCGTCCAGGACGACTGGTCGCTCGCGGGCGGCGACCTCGTCCTGTCGGGCGGACTCAAGCTCGAGCACAACGAGTTCAGCGGCCTCGAGCCGCAGCCGAGCATCCGGCTCGCCTGGCGCCTGTCGGACGCCACGTTCGCGTGGGCAGCGACGTCGCGGGCGGTGCGGACGCCGTCGCGCGGCGAGGGACGGCTGACGGTCGACGTCGCGATCCTGCCGGGAACGCCCCTGCCGACCCTGATCCGGGCGATTCAGCGCGGGGAGGTGGACAGCGAGAAGCTGACGGCGTGGGAGATCGGAGCGCGGCACACGCTCGGTGCCGGCGTCAGTCTCGACGCGACACTGTTCTACCATCGGTATCGGGACCTGCTGTCGCTCCTGCCGACGCCGGGGGGCCTCGACGCGCGCGCCCCGGTGCCGGTCGCCGAGCTGGACTTCGTCTGGAACAACGCGTCGCGCGCGACCGTCTGGGGAGCCGAACTCGCCGCACGGTGGAGCGGTCCTGCGCGCTGTGCGTGGAGCGCCTCGTACACGTACCTGTCGAGCCGGGTCGACGACGCATTCGACGCCACCGGCGGATTCGTGTTCTTCGGGCAGGAGGACCTGAGCCCGCGGCACCAGGTCGGCGTCGAGGGGTCGTGCGCGGTGGCGCCGGCCTGGCAGCTTGCCGTGGCGGGGCGCTGGGTCGACAGTCTGGACAGCTCGCTCGCCAGCCTGAGCCCGCTCTACCCGGTCAGCCGCGTCCCGTCCTACGCGGAGGCCGACCTGTCGGTGAGCTGGGACAGCGGGCGCGGGACGCGCCTGGAACTGGCCGGGCGCAACCTGCTCCACGACGACCACCTCGAGTTCATCGACTTCGCCTTCGGCAGCCCCGCGACGCGGATTCCGCGTCGGATCCAGCTCAGCGGCGTGTTCACCTTCTGAGGGCGTGGCCGTGGCGAA
>RFIB01000055.1 GCA_003695625.1 Acidobacteriota bacterium
AGGCGCCGCGGATGAGTGCCGTCCGTGCTACGGCCGCGCCGCGAGCCGGATCGAGCCGGCCGACGAGCGGGCGCGCAGGGTCGCGCCGCCGCCGTTGAGGCGTCCGGTCAGCCGGCGTGCGCTGCGCGAGCCGGTCTCCTCGACCGGCAGGTCGACGCGCACCTTGCCGGCGGACGCCGCCAGGTCGAGGTCGAGCGCGACCGACGGGTCGACCAGGATCGTGATGCCGCCCGCCGAGGTCGACAGAGATCCGCCGGCGGCGTTGCCCTCGGCGAACGAGACCTCGATCGAGCCACCCGACGTCTCCGCCTCGACGCGCCCGCCGGCGTCCTCGACGCTGATCGACCCGCCGGACGTCTCGAGCACCGCGTCGCCCGTCACGCGCCGCACGCCGATCGAGCCTCCCGAGGTGTCGGCGTCGAGCCGGCCATCGATGTCGCTCGCGCGGATCGAGCCGCCCGAGGTGTCCAGCGACACCTTGCCGCGGACCTGCTCCACCCGGATCGAGCCGCCGGAGGTATCGGCGGTCACGTCGCCGACGACGTCCTGCACGTTGATGGAGCCTCCCGACGTGTCGAGATCGACCGCCCCCTCGATGCCGGCGACCTCGAGCGCGCCGCCGCTCGTGTCGAGCGAGACACGCGTCCGCCGCGGCACCGCGATCTCGATCGACAGCCCGTGCGACCCGCCCCACAGCGAGCGCAGTGAGCGCCGGCGCTTGGCCGTCACGCGGAGCGTGTCATCGGTCACGCCCATGTCGATCTGCCAGTCGTCGAGGTCGTCGCCCTTCGCGCGGATGCGGACCGTCGCGCCCGGCGCGTCCTGTCCTGTCACGCGGATCGCCGCGCCCGATGCGTCGACGACCAGGGCGCCGCCGGGGGCCAGGTCGAACGTGCGCTCGAGCGTGTCCGCCGCGAGCGCCGGCGCCGCGGCGACCAGCAGGACGGCCAGGACCGCTGTCACTGCCCATGGAGCGGCAGAGCCATTCTGTCGGTGCTGCATCGTCGTCGGTCTCCCGGGCCGGGCGCCCTGAACGGCCGCCCGCGTCCCGGAGGATCGAACGACGGCGCCGCGCCGCCGTTCGCGTCGGATCGACCAGCGGTCGTGTCGCGGGTTCCGGCGGTCAGCGCGCGCAGCCTCCGGGCTGCCGCGGCGTCCCGTCGCTGTCCTCGCCCCACGGGCCCGGCCCCCCGCAGCCGAGGTCGACGCCCCGGACCAGCCAGGCAAGGCCGTCGCCCGCGGCGGGCTGCTCCGCGTCCTCCCACGAGGAGGTCGTCAGTCCCTCCGCCACGCAGGATCCCGGCGCGCCCGCGGACAGCGCCGAGAGCGCTGTCCGCGAGATGTCGTACTCGTCGGTGGTCGACGCGTCCGGCCAGTCGAGGCGGGCGACGTCGCCCCCGGAAACGGTCAGGGGAAAGATCTCGTCCGGCGTGCCCGCGGTGGGATCCAGCGCATCGCAGTCGGCGGTGTCCGGAAGACCGTCGGCATCGTCGTCGCGATCGCACGCGTCTCCGCTTCCGTCGCCGTCGAAGTCGAGCTGGTCGGCGTTGGGCGTGTCGCGGCAGTTGTCGTCGCAGTCGGCCGTCGTTCCCGCGCAGGGTGCATCACCGAACACGCCGCTCGCATCGCCGTCGCCGGGCACGCCGTCGCGGTCGACGTCGAGAGGAGAACGGACCGTCGCATTGACGCACTCGTCGTCGATGCCGGCGGGAAGCCCGGCCCAGTACGCCAGCGCGTTGAACCGCGGCAGCAGATCGTGCTCGAACGCCACGTTCCACAGGTTGCCGTCGTGGCCGATGCCCGGCGGGCGCTTGTAGCAGTGGGCGACGCCCCGCTCCTCGAGGGCGCACGAGATGTCGTCCGACCACTCCACCGTCGCGGTCGTGTCGGCGTCGCCATGGGCGAGGAACACGAAGCCGCGGAACGTGTCGTCGTCGGTGGCCAGCGCCAGGTCGCGACCGTTGACGGTCCTGACGTGCGAGAGGTCGGTCGTCCCGGGCGGACCGATCACCTGCTGGAGCATCTCGCCGGCGAAGCAGTCGTCGCCGAGATCGGGAATCACGTCCCAGTGGTCCGCCGTGCACGTCGGATAGTCCGGACTCGAGGTCATCCGCACGCTGTGCTGCCAGCCGGCCAGCGGCGCGACGAAACCGAACTGCTCCGGATGGCCCAGCCCGACGCTCGCCGCGCCGAAACCGCCCATCGACATGCCGCCCACGCCGCGCACCCGGCGGCCGGAGGCGGCCTGGAAGCGGGTCTCGACGTCGTCGGGAAGGTCGTACGCGGCGTAGTCGCCGTAGAGATGCGATCCGTCCCAGTCGTTCGAGAACAGCCGGTGCCAGGGAATGAACGAGAACCCGCAGATGCCGTCGTTGCCGTCCGGCATCACGACGATCACCGGCTCGATCGTGCCCTCGTCGACGAGGCGGTTGACCGTCTGCTCGACGAAGCCGTCGGCGTTCCAGCTCCGCCAGTCGCCCCAGCCGCCGTGAAGCATGTAGAGCACGGGATAGCGCTGGGCCGTCGACTCACCGTACCCGGCGGGCAGGTAGATGTTGTAGTCCTCCGTGTGACCGAGGGACGGCGGCACGAACTGTTCGTGCTGGACGGAACCGGCGGCGCCGGCGGGCAGTGTCCGGAACGTCACCTCGTACGGCTCGGCCGGCGCGCCGTCCCCGACGCGCCGCGCCGCCGGATCGCCCGGGTCGGCGCCGTCGAACAGCACGAGCCGGTACCAGGTGTCGCGCTCGAGCGCCGCGTCCGGCACGACGCGCAGCATCGGCGGCCAGTCGCCGAGGTCCCAGCGCGCGGTCGCGAAGACCGGGCTGCCTCCCGGCGTCTGCGGGTCGCCGTCGTCGTCGCGCTCGAAGCGCACGCGGTTGCGCGCCGCCGGGTCGTTGACCCCGACGGCGATGTCCGCGAGGTCTGCCTCGACCGAGCGGCTGTCGACCCGCGTGAACGTGCCGTCGCCGTCGCTGTCCAGCTCGACCTGCGCGCCGAAATGGAACGAGACCGGCACGCGGAACGTCACCCGGTCCCCGTCGCGCGGCACGCTGTCGGAGACGAGCTGGGCAGGCTGCGCCACGCCGGCCGCCAGCAGGCCGGCGGCGACCAGCGGGATCGCCCTGGTAACGTGGCAGGTCACGGATCCTCCAGCCGGCACCCTGCAGGCACCCGCGGGGGTGATACGGGGCCGCGCCCGCCGGCGCAAGACGGTTCGCCGTATGCTCTCGCTCCCGATCCGCGCGCCGCGTCGCGGATCCCGAGCCGGGAGGAAACCCGCCGATGCTTCGAGCCCCGCGTCGCGCCGCGACGCTCTGCGCCGCCATCCTGCTCGCCGCCGGCCTCGCGGTCGCGGCCGACGCGGACGGCTCTCCATGGCTCGCCGTCGAGTACGGTGACCTCGTCGACCTGCGCCGGACGGCCCAGTCCGGCGAGCAGGTCGCCGAGCTGCTCGACGCCGCGCGTGGCGAGGATCCCGCGGCGCGACGCCGTGCGCTCGAGCTGCTCGCCCCGGTGCTCGAGCCGTACGCGTTCGTCGTCCCGGACGCGCTCGACGCGCTCGCCCCGGCCGGGGACGCACGCGCCCCGCTGGTCGAGATCGCGGGCCTGTGGGCCGAGGGCGACGCCCGGCCGGCGTGGGTCGCGCTGGCGCGCGCGCGGCGGATCGTCATCGAGAGCGACGGCGCGGGCACGGTTCGTGTCGTGCTGCCGGCGGGCGACGGCACCGGCGATCCGGAGCGGATCGTGCGCGCGGCGTGGGAGCGCTGGTGGGGCGTGGTGCGCCACGCGCTCGCCTCGGTGCGCCGCGGGCTCGGCGACGGGAGCGCGACGTTGCGCGTGCGCGTGCATGCGTATCGCCACGACCTGGCCGCGTCGCGGTTCGAGGTCACGCGCGTTCCGCTCGAACTGACCGTCGAGGACACCTCACCGCGCGGCGACCGCCCGCCGCTCGATCTCGCCGCGATCGAACGGTTCCTCTCCGGCGGCCTGCTGCTCGAGGGAGCGCGCCTGCGGCCCGACGGACGGCTCGAGCTGCTCGGCACGCCGGTCAAGGAGCCGCCCGCACTCCTGGGTGCGCCGC
Source organism: Acidobacteriota bacterium (assembly GCA_003695625.1). GTDB lineage: Bacteria > Acidobacteriota > Polarisedimenticolia > J045 > J045 > J065. The sequence goes on from RFIB01000055.1 coordinate 4,085, forward strand.
TCTCGCTGGCCGATTTCGCGGTCGCCTGGCGCGCCGTCGCGCATGGCGGCGCCGGCCGGCCGTTCATGAGCCTCGATCGCGGTGCCGACGCGCACCGGCTCGAGGTGCACCACGGCGGGCGGCTTGCCGACACGCGCCTCGGCCTGGTGACGATGCTGTGCGACGTGCGGTTCAAGACGTTCAGCCAGGGGATCGATCCGTGGACCGGCCGCGACGACCGGTCGCGGCTCGTCTCCGCGGTGCCCGGCTTCGCGACGCACGTCGAGCGGTTCGCGGGTGCCGCCGAGGCCGCCGGGATCCAGACCCAGCAGACGAGGTTCTGGTTCTATCCCGATGCGATCGACCTGACGCTCTCGCCCGAGGGCGACGTGCTCGTGTTCCGCCGCGCGCGGATGAGCGCCGCGTCCGAGCGGGCGGCAGGCAGCGAGGCACCGGTCCCGCCGTGGACGCGCGCCACGGTGACCGCGATCAACGAGGCCTACGACCGGCTTGCCGCGGTCTACCCCGAGCTGGCCGGTCTCGACCAGGTCGTGCGACTGCTCGCGCTGTTCACGTGGCTCGAGCGCCTGGACGACGCCGGCGCGCCGGTGCCCGATCTCGATGCGCTGCTCGCCGTCGAGCTGCCGGCGGTCGCCACGCCGCGCAGCTTTCCGCAGCAGCTCGCCTTCAACGCGCTGCCGGCGCCCGGATCCGGCGGCCGCGTCGACGTCTTCGACCGCCACGACGTGACCGCGGCCCTCGACCGGCTCGGCTCGCCGACCGGACACCCGCTTGCGCCGCGGGTCCGCGCGCGCCGCGCGCTGCAGGCGCTCGACGTGCGCAAGCCGAGCCACGCCCGCGTCGCCGCCGCGCTCGAGCGGGCGCTCGCCGCCGATCCGCCGCCCGCGACGGCGCGCCTCGACGCGCTGAGCCAGGAGGCCGAGCGGCTCGCGATGCACCGGCTGGTGCTCGGCACGCTTGCCGACGACGCGAAACGCGCGCTCGCCGCGCGGGCCCGCGCCGGCGAGAAGCTGCGCGTGTTCAGTACCGCGACCGGCGGGCTCGACCTGTCGATGGACGGCGCGCTCGACCGCGCACGTCCCGCGCGGCGGCTGTCGCTGACGTGGGACGGCCCGTCGTCGGCGACGCGTCCGTCGCGCGGGACGCCGCGCGCGGTCGGCCGGCCCGCGCCCGCCCCGACCGGCCCGGTGCCCGGCGCCGCGCCGGTCGTGCGCGCACCGCGCGCCGAGTGGCGGCGCGAGTCGCCGGGACTGCGTCACGCGCCGCTTCCCGGACACGCCTTCGGACCCCTCCCCGCGGCGGGAGATCCGCCCGCGATCCGCCGTGGCGGCGCGCTGCTGCTGGCCTCGGGGCGCGTTCGGGCGGAGAACGACCGGGCAGCCTCGTGGTGGCTCGCGGTCTCAGGACCGTTCGCGCCGCGGCCGTCGGCGCGGCTCGTTGTCCGCGACGCCGACGGCGCGGTGCGGGCGTTCGTGCGCGTCGTCGCGGGGCGCCGGCTCGCGTACGTCGTCCGCGCGCGCGGCGACGCGGTCGTCCTCGCGCGCGACGACGCGGCGCTGCCCGCCGCGGTGGACGACGCGATCGCGCGCGTGCTCGCGCCGGCCGCAGCCGACGTCGTCGCGGCGCCGCCCGAGGGACTGCGTCTGCTCGAGCTCCCCGCCGCGCGCGGCGACGAGCCGCGGGTCGAGCTGGTGACCAGCGCCGCGGGCGATGCGACGCGCACGATCCCGATCGACCGCGCGCAGCTCGTGCGGCTCGCGCTCGGCCCGGGAGTCGACCTGCCGCCCGCCGGACGGCCGATCCCGCCCCTGGTTCCGCCGTCGTCGGGCTTCGAGCGCGCCGGGACGGTGATGCTGCGCGACGCCGCACCGCTGCGCCGTCCGCCGTGGGCGGAGGGGTGGGTCGACTGGCCGGGCGAGCTGTTCGCCCCGCACGTGGCGCGGGGGCTCGCCGCGTGGTGGCGTCGCGGCGCGCGCGCGCCCGCGGTCGTCGTCGGCACCTCCGCGGGCTCGCCGGTCCGCTGGCGCGAGGCGCCGCCGATCGACGGCCGTGCGCTTCTCCTGCTGCCGGGCGATGCGACGGGCTGGCCGCACGAGGCGCTGCGCGACGCGGTGCGCGCCGCGTGGCATGCGGGGCCGGTCGCCGAGGATCTCGCCGCGGTCGACCAGGTGCCGGCCGTCGTCGTGCTCGTCACCGCCGAGCCGCCCGCCCGGCTCGCTCGCCGCCTCGCGCGGCTCGCCGCCTCGCCGCGGCTCGCCGGCAGGCTGCTCGCCGTCTACGACGCCGGCATGACACCGCCTCGTGCGGATCTCCCCGCGGCGCTGCTCGCGCACGGCCGTCTCGCGGGGCTCGGACTGTCCGAGCCCGGACCGACCGCTGCGGCGCAGGCCGTCGAGGCGCTCGCGACCTGGCAGCGCGCTCTCGAGGCGGCGGCCGGCGAATCGCGTCGCGTCGAGGCGCTCGGCGGGCCGTTTCTCTGGTTCTTCTGAGCCGGCGCGCCGGGGCGGCGTCCGCATGCGGACAGTGTCCGCGGACACTTCGTCCGCATGCGGACACTCCCGGCGCGCGATTGCGCGAAAACCCGCGTCGCGCCTCGTGCGTGCCGGCTGGCATCGCGCTTGCTGCATGCGTCGTGCATGAGACGACGACACGCACGAGGAGAGACGCGGCCGGGCGAGCGCGGAGTCGTTCTGCTCGATGCGCTCGTCGCCGGCGCGCTGCTCGGCCTGCTCGCGTTCGCGACGCTGGCGCTGGTCGACCACGCGCTGCGGATCGGTCGCGAGGCCGACCGGCTCGATGCGGCGCGCGCGGCCGCGCACCAGGTGCTCGAAGAACTCGAGGCCGCCTCGTGGCACGCGCTGCCCGAGACGTTCCGTGCCGCGGACGCGGACCGCGTCGCCGTGCTCGACACCGCCGACGGCAGCGCGCCGGCGCGCTGGAGCGCGCTCGCCGCACGCCTGCCCTCGGGGCGGATCGTCGCGCGGCTCGCCGGCCTCGGTCCCGGTGGCGCGCCGCAGGCGTTCGGCGCCGCGATCGCGCTGCGCGTCGCGGCGACGGTCTCGTGGGCCGAGGACGGGCGCACCCGCTCGGTGCGTCTGGTCACGGTGCGGACATGAGCGCGCGTGCGGCCCGGGCCGTCTCGGCCGGGTTCACGACCGTCGAGGCCGTCGTCGGCTCGGCGCTCGGGCTGGCCACCGTCGTCGCGGCCCTCTCGCTCGCCACCGGGATCGCACGGGTCGCCGACCGGCAGCTGCGCCACGACGACCGCGTGCTCGCCGCCGAGGTCGCGCTGGAGTGGATCGCACGCGACGTCGCGGCGGCCGGTCGGGGCGTCGACAGCGCCGCCACGCCGGACGAGGCGCTCGAGCTGATCGCCGACAACGCGCTCGGCGTGCGTGCCGATCTCGACCTCGACGATCCGGCGCAGGCGCGCGCGCCGGAAGCGCTGCTCGATCCGTCCGGCGGCTTCGTCGCGACCGGCAACGACGAGGTCTGCGTCTGGCTGCGGCGCACGACCCGGTCGGGCGGGCGGCCGGTCACGTTCGAGGCGGACCTCGACGGCACCGACCGCGTGCCGCTGCCGGACGGCACGCCTGTCGCGCGCCGGGACGGTGTCGTCGAGACGATCGACGCCGGGCCGGCGGCTGCGGCCGCCGACGATCGCCGCGGCACGCTCTACCGCGTGCACTTCGTGCACGACGCGACGCGGTTCGGCGGGGGGAGATTCCGCGTCGTCGTGCCCGTGCTCTCGGGCGTGCGTGCGTTCCGCGTGCGCGCGTTCGACGCCGCGGGGACGCCCATCGGCCCGTGCGGCGGCGCCGACTCGCCCGCGGCGCGGTCCTGCCGTGCCGCCGTGCGCGGAATCGAGGTCGAGCTGGGGATCGACGTCGGCGGCACGCTGTTCGTGCTGCGCCGCCGGATTCCGCCGGGCGGGGGGGAGGCGGCGTGGTGACGCGGCACCGTCGCGCGGACGAGAGCGGCTCGGCGCTGGTCGCCGTGGTCGTCGTCTCGCTGCTCGTCGGCGCCGTTGCCGCGGCGACGTGGCAGTTCACGGTGCTCAGGCTGGCGGCGGCGCGCGCGCGCGTGGCCAGCACGCAGGCGGCGTGGCTCGCGCGCGGGGCCGTGCGCGCCGCCGCGGCCTGGTTCGAGGCGCCCGAACGGGGCGCCCTCGTCGCGCCGCCGCCGCTCGCCGATCTCGACCGCTCGCTGCGCCGGCTCGATCCCGACGGCGACGGCGCCGGACCGCGCTGGGACGCCGCGCCGGATCCCGCCGACCGGGTGCGCTATCGGGAGGGTGGCGGGGCGCCGTTCCGGCCGCCGGACGGCCCGTCACTCCGGGACCGGTTCGTCGGCACGCCCGACGGGCCCGACGCGCTGCTCGCCCGCGCGGACCCAGGCGCGCGAGCGCATCTCGAGGCCCTGTCGCGCGCCCTCGATCCGGACGGGCGGCAGGTCATCGCGCGGATCGCGCTGTTCGGCCCGGTGCCCGGGGCGGAGCCGGGCACGCTCGCGACGGTCGAGGTGACCGTCGAGATGCCGCGGCCGCCGTGGGGTCCCGTCCGCGCCGCGGCGCGCGGGGATGCCGTCCGCGTCGACTGGGGGCGCACCGACCGGGTGCTCGTCGTCTCGGGGGACGCGGCGTTCACCGGTGACGCCGGCTGGAGGGGAGGCGAGGCGGTGATCGCCGGCGACCTCGACAGCGGGGGCGCGGTGCCCGCGGGTTGGCCCGGGGGTGTTCCGTGGGCCGGGCCCGACCGGCCGCTGCGCGACGATGCCGACGGCGACGGGACCGCCGACGACGCCGACGCCGACGGCACCGGCGACCTCGCCGCCTGGCGGGCGATGCCGGGAGCGGTGCCCGACCCGTGGTGGCGCGGCCGGGTCGGCGGCGGATGGACGGGCGTCGCCGCCGGGGCCGGTCCCTGCCGGCCGGCGATCCCGTTCGGTCCGCGCGCGGTCCCGCCGCGGCCGCCGTCGAAGAGCGCCGAGCGCTCCGGGCTGCTCGTCGGCTGTGCCCCGATCGCGGCCGATCCGCTGCCCGGGCGCTGGCGGCGGGTCGCCCGACGCGGTGTCCGCGGCGCCGTGCGCGCGGTCGAGGATCCGGCCCGCCCCGGCCTGTTCCGGCGCGACGGGACCGGGCCGCCGGTCGCGCCGTCGGCCCTGCTGCCGGAGGCCGGCGGCGTGCTGCTGCTCGAGCGCGCGCCCGGAGCGGCACCGCTCGCCCTCGATCTCGACGGGGGCCGCGGGGCGATCCTCGTCGACGGGGACGCGACGGTCGGCCAGAGCGTCGCACGGGCACGCGCGGTGCCGGTCCCGGCCGCGCTGCGGGACACGGGCGGCGAGCAGCGGCCGGGAGCGCGCAGCGACGACGCGCTCGAGCTCGCGCCGGCGGCGCCGTCCTGCACCGGGTGGTCCGTCGGGCCATGGCAGGCCGGTCCGCAGCCGCCGGGGCCGGCGGCGGCTCCCTGTCCGTCGCCGGACGTCGGCCTGCGCGGGCTGCTCGCCGTCGCCGGACGGCTCGTGCTGCGCGGCCCGGTGGGGATCGCGGGCCAGGTGCGCGCGGCGGCGCTCGAGGCCGACGGCCTGGCGGGTCCGGTGAGCCTCGTCGCCGACGGTGCGGGCGACCCTCTCGTCGTCGGCCGGCCGGGACCGCCCGGAGCGCCGCGCGTGGTCGTCTCCCGGCTCAGGGAGCGGTGAGACGGCCCGCCGGGAGGGCGTCTGGCCCCCCGCTCGCGGCAGTGTCATATTGACAGGGGAGGGGCGGCCTGCCGAGGTGGCACGACGATGAGCACTCGCTCGATGGGCATGACGACTCTCGCCGTGGCGTTGCTCCTCGCCGGAGCGCTCGCCGCCTCCGGCCCGGTGCGTGCCGAAGAGCCCCGCAAGGCACCGGACAGCAAGGAACAGGCCAAGGCGGGCGAGGCGAAGCCCGCCGGCAAGGCGGCGGACAAGGCGCCAGCCGGGCGCGCCGAGGCTGCCCGGCCGCAGCCCGGCGACATCGCCGCCGCGGCGCGGGCCAACGCCGCGAAGAGCCATCTCGCCGACCTGCCGCGCAAGGTCGACCCGAAGACCGGGCGCGAGGTGATCGTCATCACCAACCGGGAGCTCGAGCGCTACTATCCGCCGCTGCCGCAGGACACGAAGCCGGTCGCCCAGCTCCCGGCGGTTCCACCGAAGCCCGGTGGTCAGCCCGCGGAAAAGCCGCCCGGACAGGCCGCGCAGCAGCAGCGGATCGAGCAGCTCGAGGCCGAGATCGCGCGTCTTCGACAGAAGGTGATGTCGCTGCACAACCCGTACCTGCCCCGCGCCAAGGAGACCGACGAGGAACGCCAGGCCGAGCAGGGCCTCGACAACCGGCAGCGGCTCGAGATGACCCGGAAGCGGCTGGCCGAACTCGAGGCCGAGCTGGCAAGGGCGCGCGGCGGCACGAGCGGGGCGGGCGGCGGCGACAGGCGCTGACTCCCGCGGTACCGTAAGGACACGGGCACCGCCGCAGGCGGTGCATGGGACACGAGGACCTTGGGGAAGACGGTCCATCGCGATCTGGTCGTCACCGGTGCCTCCGGCGACGCCGACGAACTCGCTGCGCGGCTCGACGGGCGCCTCGAGCGCGCGCGGGTCGAGCGGCTTGCCGCCGACGATGCGCTGAAGCTGGCTACGGCGGGTCGTGTCGGCGTCGTCGTGGCGTGTCCGGCGGACGCGGACGAACTGGCCGGCGTGCTGCCCGCGCTGCGCGAGGCCGACCCGACCCTGCCGGTCGTCGTCGCCGGCGGCGCACTCGACGCGGCGACCGTGCGGCGTGCGTTCCGCGCGGGCGCCGTCGACTGCCTGCCGACCGCCGATCCCGACCTGGTCGGCGAGGTCGTCGCGCCGCTCGTCGCGCGGCGCGCGCCGATCGCCGAGGGACGGCTGCTGCCGGAGCGCAGCGGCATGCCGGCGCTGCTCGGCCGCTCGAAGCCGATGCGCGAGGTCGTGCGCCTGGTCGAGAAGGTCGCGCCGTCGGACACGACGGTGCTGATCCTCGGCGAGTCCGGGACCGGCAAGGAGCTGATCGCACGGGCGCTGCACGTGCTCTCGCCGCGCGCGCGGGGGCCGTTCGTGGCGATCAACTGCGCCGCGATTCCCGAGACGCTGCTCGAGAACGAGCTGTTCGGCCACGAGAAGGGGGCGTACACCGGGGCCAACGCGAAGGCGATCGGCAAGGTCGAGGCCGCCGACAAGGGCACGCTGTTCCTCGACGAGATCGGCGAGATGCCGCTGCCGCTGCAGGCGAAGATCCTGCGGCTGCTGCAGGACAAGACCTACGACCGGATCGGCGGGACGAAGACGCGCCGCGCCGACATCCGGATCATCGCGGCGACCAACCGCGACCTCAAGGAGCAGGTCGCCGCCAGGCGCTTCCGCGAGGACCTCTACTACCGGCTGTCGGTGGTGCCGATCACGCTGCCGGCGCTGCGCGAGCGGCCCGAGGACATCCCGCTGCTCGCGCAGGTCGTGCTCGAGCGCCAGGCGGAGGCGCTCGGACGTCCGGGGCTGCGCTTCTCGCCGGAGGCGCTCGAGCGGATCGTCGCCTACCGCTGGCCGGGCAACGTGCGCGAACTGGAGAACGAGATCGAACGCGCCGCCGTGCTCGCCCACGGCGACGTGATCGAGGCCGGCGATCTCGAGCTCAGCGCACGCGTCGCTGATCCGGACCTCGCCGCGCTGGCGCGGCTCGTCCCGCTCGAGGGAAGCCTGGAGGACGTGCTCGCGCGGCTCTCGTCGCGCGCGGCGCGGATCCTCGCGGCGGCCGCCGTCGACACCGCGGGCGGAGACCGCGCGCGCGCCGCGGCGAACCTCGGCATCTCCGTCGAGCGCCTCGAATCGCTGCTCGCGTCGGTCTGAGCGCGCCGTCCCTGCGGGCCGGCCGTCCCGCATAATCCCCCCATGGCGCGGATCCCCGTCCGGCTGGTCGCCGTCGTCGTCGCGGGGCTGGCGGCGATCGCCGTCTGGTCGCTGGTCGAGGTGCGCGCGCAGCGGCGGGAGGTCGCCGCGCTCGCCGCCGCGCAGGCCGAGGCGCTCGGCCGCGCGCTCGGGATGTCGATCGCCGCGGCCGACGCCGCGACGCTCGAGATCGACGAACTGCTGCGCTGGAAGCTGCTCGACGATGCGAGGTTCTTCGCGGCACTTCTGGCCGGCGGCCCGGTGCGCCCGGAGCGGCTGTCGGATCTCGCCGACGACACGGGTCTCGATTCCGTGGTCGCACTCGACAGCCGTTGCGAACGGGAACTCTGGCTGTTCGGCGACCTGCCGGAGGCGGAGCGCCGGGACGTGCTTGCCGCCCTCCGGCCGCTGTGCCGCGGCGAGGCCGACACGCTCGTGTCCGGCGCCGGCGACGGCGAGCACCTGCTGGTCGCCGCGCGCGAGGCGGGCGGACCGGTCGTCGCCGTGCGCGCCCATCGCGACGCGGTCCAGGCGTTCTCCGCGATCACCGGCGTCCCGCGGCTGCTCGAGGCGCTCGTCGGCTCGGGAGACGTTGTCTACCTCGTCTGGGAGGAGAACGGCGCGCCCGTGTTCTCCGCGACGTGGGACGGCGGCGAACTCCCGCCGCGCGCGGACGATGAGCCCGCACCGCGGACCGTCCGCGGGCGCGCGGTGATCGAGGCGCGCACCCCGGTTGCCGTGCCCGGAGCGCGCCGCGCGGCGCTCCGCGTCGGGCTCGACGCGACCCGCGTCGCGCGCCTCGCACGGCGGGCGATGACCCGTTCGCTGCTCGCCGGGATCGGCTTCGCGCTGGCGGGAGTCGCAGCGCTCGCCTTTGCCGTCGTCCAGCGCGCCCGGGCCGCCGAGCGGGAGCAGGCTGCACGCCGGCTCGCCGAGGCCGAAGCCGCGCGCCAGCGCAGCGAGCGGCTGGCCGCCGCGGGGGCGCTGTCCGCGGGCCTGGCGCACGAGGTGCGCAGTCCGCTCAACGCGATCGCGCTCGCTGCCCAGCGGATGCGGCGCCGGCCGGTCGGCGGCGAGGAGTGCGCGCGCTTCGCCGAGCGGATCGAGGCCGAGGTGCGCCGGCTCGACGAGGCGCTGCACGGCTTTCTCGAGCTGGCGCGCCCGGTCGCGGACGAGCGCGGTCCGGTCGACCTGCGCGCCCTCGCCGGGAGCGTGGCGGAGCTGCTCTCTGCCGAAGCCGCGCCGCGCGACGTCGCGATCGACGTGTCGGGCGAGGCGGTCGTGGTCACCGCCGACGAGGCGGCGCTGCGGCGCGCGCTGCTCAATGTCGTCCGCAACGCGATCCAGGCCAGTCCCGACGGCGGGCAGGTCGCCGTGGAGATCGAGGCGCGGGAAGGCCGCGCCGTCGTCCGGGTGCTCGACGAAGGCCCCGGCTTCGGCGACGAGCTGATCGACCGCGCCTGCGACGCGTTCGTGACGACGCGCGCCGACGGCACCGGCCTCGGACTGGCGCTGGCACGGCGCGTGCTTGAAGAGCACGGCGGAGAGCTGCGCCTTGCCGACCGACGGCCCCGCGGCGCGGAGGTCAGCCTGGTGCTGCCGCATGGCGAAGGAGACTCCCGATGAATCTCGAGGCCCGCGTGCTCGTCGTCGAGGACGATCGCGCCCAGCGCGAGCAGCTCGCCGGCTTTCTCGCGGATCTCGGTGCGGAGGTCGTCGAGGCGGCCGACGGTCGCGAGGCGCTCGACCGCGTCGCGGAGGCGCCGCCCGATCTCGTGCTGACGGACCTGCGCATGCCGCGGCTCGACGGCCATGCGCTGCTGCGCGAGCTGGCGCGCCGCGCACCGGACCTGCCGGTGATCGTGATCACCGCCTACGGCACGGTCCGGGACGCGGTGGCCTGTCTCAAGGACGGCGCGAGCGACTACCTGCTCAAGCCTCTCGACCTCGACGAGGTCGAGATCGCGGTCACGCGCGCGCTCGAGGAGAGCCGCCTGCGGCGCGAGAATCGCGATCTCCGGCGGCGCCTCGGCCGGATCGAGACGCCGGCCGGCATTGTCTGCGCCGGCGGGCCGATGCTCGACGTGCTCGCGCAGGTCGAACGCGTCGCCCGCTCGCACGTCAACGTCGTGATCCACGGCGAGAGCGGCACCGGCAAGGAACTCGTCGCCCGGGCGATCCACGCGGCGAGCCCGCGGGCAGACGGCCCGTTCGTCGCCGTCAATGCGGCCGCTCTCCCGTCGACGCTGCTCGAAAGCGAGCTGTTCGGCCACGAGAAGGGCGCGTTCACCGGCGCCGACCGGGCGCGCACGGGGCGCTTCGAGGCCGCCTCGGGCGGCACGCTGTTTCTCGACGAGATCGGCGACCTGCCTGCCGACGTGCAGGTCAAGCTGCTGCGCGTGCTCCAGGAACGGGTCATCGAGCGGGTCGGCTCGACGCGGCCGATTCCCGTCGACGTGCGCGTGATCGCGGCGACCCACCAGGATCTGCCCGCGCTGATCGGGCAGGGGCGCTTCCGGGCGGATCTCTACTACCGGCTCGCCGTGGTCACGATCGAGCTGCCGCCGCTGCGGCGCCGCCGGGGTGACATCCCGCTGCTGGTCGAGCACTTCCTCGACAAGCACGCCGATCTGGTCGACGGGCCGGTGCCGACGTTCTCGCGCGAGGCGCTCGACCTGCTGGTGCGCTACGACTTTCCGGGCAACGTGCGCGAGCTGGAGAACATCGTCCAGCGCGGGCTCGTGCTCGCCGAGGGCGATCAGATCACGACCGCCGAGCTGCCGGCGTCGGTGCTCGGAGGGGCGCGCTCGGAAGCCGGTCCGGGCGTCGGCGGGACGGACGACACCGAGCCCCGCACGCTGCCGGAGCGGATCGCCGCGCTCGAGCGCCAGGCGATCGCCGAGGCGCTGGCTGCCGAGGGGGGCAATCAGTCCCGGGCCGCGCGCAGGCTCGGAATCTCCGAGCGGGCGCTGCGCTACAAGCTCGCCCGGCTTCGCGGCGAACGGCAGGATTCGTCGAGCGAGGCGCCATGATCTCGACGAGATCGTCGAATCTCCCGCAGTGCGGGGCCGTTCCGGACGGCACGGAGCTTGCTCCCGAGTCTGCCGCCGGACCGAACCGGCACGGGAGGATGCCCGCGATGCGCCTGCCGAGAACGTGCCTCGCCGTGGTGCTGCTCGCCGGACCGGTCACCGGACCGGTCCTGGCGGCCGGCGAACTCAGCGTGCTGGTCGACCACGAGAGCGGCGACTACGGCACCGGGCTCGACGCCTCGACGAGCTGGCTGAGGGTGCGCTGGACGACCGGAGGCGACCGCATCAGCGCGTGGTTCGAGGGCTCGGCGATCGCCGCCGACACGACAACGCTCATCCCGCGGACGATCTTCGGCCCGATGTCGGGAGGCCGACACGACGACGGCGGCGCGATGGGTCCCGGAGGCGGATCGGGGCCGGGCGGGGGGCCGATGGGCGCGACGCTCGCGGCGACGGGCGATCCCCTTGCCGCAACCACGGCCGTCGGCGCGGCCACGGTCAGCGAGAGCGGGATCGGCGATGCCCGTGCCGGGATCACGGTGCGCCTTGCGGGCGGCGGCGTGTCGGTCCATCGACTCGACGGGCTGGCCGAGGTGAAGATCCCGCTGGCCGACGAAGCGAAGGGGCTCGGGACCGGCGAGTGGGACGCACGGTTCGGGTTGGCCTGGCAGTACCGCTTCTGGACCGCGACCGGCTTTGCCGGCGTGGGATACTCGGTGCTCGGCGATCCGCCGGGATTCGACCTCGACGACGTCGCCGACGCGTGGGCCGGGATCGAGACCGACCCGCTCGGCAGCGGATGGGCCCTGATGGGCTGGCTCGAGGGGCGCCAGGCGGTCGTGGACGGCGCGGACGACGCCGCGAGTGTCGGCGTCGGCGTGACGCGGTTCGGGAGCCGCCAGCGCTGGCGCCTGCTCGGGCGCGTAGGCCTGACCGACGGCGCGGCGGACTGGGGGCTGACGCTCGCCGTGAGCTGGGGTGTCGCAGGCAAGCGCAAGGACGTGGAGCGATGGCTGCGCTAGGCGGAGCACGGGGTATCGGTACGATCCTGCTCGCCGCGGTGCTGGTCGCCGCGGCGGTGCCGTCCGCGCATTCCGCGGCGCCGCGCCGCGAGGCGCTGCGCAGGGTCTCCGGCGAGGTCGTGCGCATCGAGACCCTCGAGCGGGACCAGCAGCCTGCGATGCGCGTCGTCGTCCTCAGGGGCGAGGACGGCACGGAGATCCCGATGCTGGTCGGCCCCGCGACCGCGCTCGACGAGCTGGGCCTCCGCTTCGAGCCGGGCGACCGCGTCCGCGCGCGCGTGTTCGCCGGCGGCGATCCGCCGTGGCCCGTCCACAAGATCCGCAACGATTCGCGCGGCCAGATGGCCCGCCTGCGCACGCTGACGCGCATGCCGCTGTGGGACGGCGCGGGCCACTGGGTCGGCACGTGGGGCGGCCGCGGCGGCATGGGCCCCGGCCCGCACCGCGAGCACGGCGGCTCGATGCGCCACGGCCGCTGACATCATCGATCGGGACGCATCCTTCGTTCGGCCTCCAACCGCGACGCCTCCTTTCCGGAAGATGGAATCGTTGCGGTTGCAGAATCGGCGGGGCAAGCCCCGCTGCTATGGCCGTCGTACGGGAGGCGGATTAGCGCAGCGACTCGCCCTCCCGGCTTTCAACCGCTTCGGAGAGCGCGAGCCCCTACGTCGACTGTCCCCCTTCTCCCAGCACGATCGTCCGCCGCGCTGCCGCGGCCTTCGGGATCGCCAGCGTCGCCGCGGTGACCGCCAGCAGCGCGTCCGGGTCGA
>RFIB01000323.1 GCA_003695625.1 Acidobacteriota bacterium
CCGGTCGACCGGATGAAGCACAACTGCGGCACGGGGCGGACGGTGGTGACGATCGATCCCTACGGAGAGGTCTACCCCTGCGTCGCGTTCCGGCGCTCGATCGGCAATATCCGCGAGATCGACGACCTCGACGCCCTCTGGCAGGGACGGAACGGACAGCGCAGCGAAGTCCTCGACTATGTCCGAACAGTGGCGGACGAGGTGCCGCGCCGAACGCTGGCGCCGCGCGAGGAGGGCGGCTTCGTCTCGTTCTGCCCCGGCGTCGCCGAGCGCGAGACCGGCGATCCCTACGCCTACTACGACGCGGCGCGCGCCTCGGGCCTGGTCAGGCTCCGCGCGTACCGGATCGCCCGCGGTGACGATCCCGCGCCGGATTCCGGGCCCGCGGACAAGGATGTTGCGCCGCAGGGCGGAACGGCGTAATCATCGCTGCGACCTGGACCTCGAGCCCGACCGGGTCCGATCCGGACGGATCCGGGAAGCCGACTCCACACGAGACCGGGGGCCTGCCCCGGCACCTCACCCAAGGAGGATTCGATGAAGAAGACCTACGAGAAGCCCCGCGTGATCTACGCGGAGAAGGTCGAGGCGCGGGCCGTTGGCTGCGCGCGCGCCGATGCGGCGACGTGCTCAGATGGTCCAATCCAGAGCTGACCGCATTTCTTTCGCGTGCACGCTGAAGAAAACTGACTGACGTTCAGCTCAAGGATTCCGGACGGGTGGCTTGCCACCCGTCCTTTTTTTCTCCCGACCCCGCGTGGCCGGCGTCCGGGCGCGGAGTCCGCCTTCGCGGTATAAGACCGACACGAGGGCAGGGCGGGCATCACGAGAGGATCACCTGGGATGAGCTTCCCGCGCAGGGCCCGACGTCTCCTCGCGCTCGTGCTTCTCGCCGGCGCCCCCGTCCTGGCGGCGGATGACGGTCCCGCAATCCGCCTCGATCGGGAGGCGGAGGACCCCGGCCGGCTGACGCTGACGATCGTCAATCCGCGGCCCGAGTGGGCGACCGACCGCGGGCTCGTCCATCCCCGCATCCCGGGCTACGGACGGATCGGCCGCCGCGGACTGCCCGCGCTGCCGCTGCGCCTCGAGCGGATCGCGCTCGATCCCGGGGCGGACCTCCGCATCGACGAGATCTCCGTCCGATGGGAAGAGGGCATCGTGCCCGGCCTGCCGGCCGCCGAGCCGCCGCGCGATCCGGCCGCGGGCACGGCCAGCATCCCGCAGGATGCCGGCCCGTGGTGGCCTGCCACGCCGGTCCGGATCGTCTCGCGCGACGGCATGCTGCGCGACCTGAGATTCGCGACGCTCGCCGTGACGCCGCTCGCCATCGCGCAGGACGGCACCCGGTTCCGGTTCGCCCGCCGCATCGTCGTGCGGCTTCGCGTCGCAGGAGGCCGGCCCGGCCCGGCCCGGTCCCTCGCCGCCACGCCACGCGACGGCCTGCGCCGGCGCGCGCGACGTCTGCTGCTCGGGGGCGAGACCGTCGCGCCGGTCGCCCCGGCGCCGGACGCGCCGCGCACGCGCGGCGCGCCGACCGAGGCGACGGGCAACCTGCCCGCCTGGCAGCTGCTCGTCGCGCGCGAGGGCCTGTACCGCGTGACCCACACCTGGCTGCAGGCGAATGCACCCGACCTGCTGGCCTTCCTCGAGGCCAACGATCCGCGCCAGATCCGCCTCACCTGCCAGGGAACGGCGGTGCCGATCCTCGTGGAGGGCGAGAGCGACGGCGCGTTCGGTCCGGGCGACGCGATCGTCTTCTGGGGCCAGCCGGTCGTCGGCGATCCGTTCTCGCCGAGCGACTGGCAGGGCGGCGACTACACCGACGTCAACGTCTACCGGCTCGACCTCGACCCCGCGCCGCCGCGCGTCGACGACAATCCGGTCGTCGCGCCGCCGACGATCGGCGTCGTGCCGCCGTCGTTCCGCGAGACGGTCCATCACGAGGAGGACCGCAAGTTCTCCAACCAGATCCCGTCGACGACGAAGGACCACTGGTACGTCGATCCGTTCCTGCTGTTCGGCGGAACGGAGAGCCTCGACCAGATCGTCGCGACGCCGGGCCACGTCGGCGGCCCGGTCGACGTGCGCGTGCGGCTGATGGGCTTCGACCGGCTGCACCAGACGCAGGTCCGCGTCGACGGCACGCTGGTCGACACGCAGGACTGGGACGGCATCGTCGAGTTCACGCACGACGTGCCGCTCGACCGGAGTGCGAATCCGCTCGCCGCCACGACCACGGTCAACGTGACGATCACCAACGCGCGTTCGAGCGACCAGGTGGCGATCAACTGGGTCGAGATCGACTACGACAGGGCGTTCGCGGCCGACGGCGACCGGCTCGTGTTCACGGTGCCCAACGACCAGGACTGGGAGGTGCGTCTTTCGGGGTTCTCGCAGACGCCCGAGATCTGGGAGATCACCGACGAGACGGCCTCCGCGGCCGGCCTGCCCCTCGCGCTGCCGCGACAGGTCCAGGGCGTCGCGCTGTCGGCCGGGCTGCCCGCGTTCGACGTGGTCGCCGGTGCGGCGCCGCGCCGCTTCGCCGCCGCGGCCGCGGGCGGGTTCCTCGAGCTCGACGGTCCCGAGGCGGTGCGCGAGGAGACGCCGACGACGGTCTGTCCCGGCGGTTCGCTCAAGGGTGCCGACTGCGGGGCGTCGTGGATCGTGATCGGGCCCGCGCACCTGCTCGGCGGACCCGAGCTCGCCGCGCTGCGCGCGCGGCGCGAGGCGCAGGGGCTGGTGACGGCCGCGATCGACGTGCAGGACGTCTACGACGAGTTCACGTACGGCATCGCCGACCCCGAGGCGATCCGGATGTTCCTCGACCACGCGCTGCCCGGGGGGACGTCGACGCCGTGGTCGCCGGCGCCCGAGTACGTCGTCCTGCTCGGCGACGCCTCGCACGACTACAAGAACAACTACGGGCACGCGATCGATCGCAACATCCTGTCGACGTATATCTTCGACAAGCCCGACGATCCCAGCTTCAAGATGTACACCTCCGACCTGTGGTTCGCGGCGGTGCGCGGAAGCGACGAGCTGCCGGACGTGCTGGTCGGCCGTGTGCCGGCGCACGACCTGGCCGAGGCCGAGGAGGTGTTCCGCAAGATCGTCGACTACGAGACGGCCGGCAGCGCGCCCGGATGGACGGGACACGCCCTGCTGGTGACCGAGGCCGGGGAGGATCCTGCCGATCCGCTCGGCGGCGAGTTCCGCCGCGTGCACGACGAGGTGTTCGCCGACTGGTTCACCTCCGGCCCGCAGACCGCCGACAAGCTCTACGAGCAGGATCCGTGGGTCGTCGGCTGCCAGGCCGCCGCCGACCAGCAGAATCTCGACATCGACGCCGCGGTCAACGCCGGCGCCGCGGTGTCGACCTACGTCGGCCACGGCGGCTTCAAGAGCTGGGGCAAGGCGTGCTCGTTCTTCGAGACCGCCCTGCCCGGGCAGCCGGGCGAGGATCTCGACGACATCGCGCCGGGCACCGCGCTCGAGTTCCAGGTGCACGCCAACTGCATCACGGGCGCCTTCTCGGCGACCAGCTCGACCACCTCCTCGAACGACTCGTGGTACGTGTTCATGGAGGACTGGCTGACCACCGCCGACAAGGGGATCGTCGGCGGAATCGCCCCGTCGCACCTCTCGTTCGACGTGCTGCTCGATCCGATCATCGACCCGTTCTACGAGCAGCTGTTCGGGCGGGAGCGCGAGCGGCAGGCCGGCGCGATCGACCTGGCGATCCGCAGCCGGCTGTTCGCGCAGAACTTCGTCGTGCCGGGACGCTCGCTGATCTTCTTCGGCGATCCGGCGCTGACCCTTGCGGTTCCGGCGCCGGACGCGCCGGAGATCACGGCGATCGATCCAGTGGCAAGCCACGAGCTGCGCGTGAGCTGGACGCCTGTCCCCGGCGCCGCGAGCTACCGCGTGTACCGCTCGCCCGACGCGCGAAGCGGCTACGTGCTGGCCGGCGAGGTGCCCGCGGGGACGACCGAGCTGCTCGACACCGGGCTGACCAACTGCACCGAGTACTTCTACTACGTCGTCGCGGTCGACGACCGCGGCTTCGAGTCGCGCTGGTCCAACTTCAACGACACGTGCAACACGGTGCGCGATCCGGCGGACTGCAAGTCGGGCATTCCCGAGAACCCCGATCCGCCGCCGCCCCCCGCGTGGACGACGGGCACCGCCGGCGAGCCCCCGCCGGTCGAGGATCTCGAGCAGGGCGGACGCCTGCGGCTGAACTGGAAGCCGGTCGACCCGTCGTGGGAGATCGTGCGCTACGACATCCACTGGGGCACGGCGCCCGGCGGACCGTATCCCCAGACGAAGCAGGTGCGCGGCAACGAGACGACGACGATCATCGCCGGCCTGACCGACGGCCAGGAGTACTTCTTCGTCATCAACGCGGCGCACTGCTCGCAGGCCGGACCGACCGGCGAGGAGCGCTCCGGGATCCCGCACCTCGTGCGCGGGATCGACCCTCCGGGGCCGATCGACTCGCTGCGCGTCTTCCGCTCACCCGATGGCGACAACGGGACGACCGACGGCGCGGACGACACGCGGCTGACCTGGTCGCCGCCGGCAGCCAGCGAGTGGGGGCTCGACACGGTGATCACCGGCTACGAGATCCACGGCTCGCCGGACGGCCCGCGGTTCGTCGCCGACCAGACGACGCTGCTCGGCACGACCGACGCGGCGACGACGCAGTTCGTCCACGAACTGGCGCCGGCGTCACCGCCCGACTGGTACTACCTCGTCGTGGCGCTCGACGCCGACGGCCTGCGCTCGCCCGCGGGCAGCGCGTTTCCGGCGGCGGTCGAGGACCTGCGCCTTGCACGCAGCGGGATGACCGGCGACCTGCTCGCGCTGCGCTGGACCGGCGTGGCCGGCGCCAACCGGGGCGGACCCGGTCCGGCGATCGACGGCTACCAGCTCTACGGCCGGCCCGGCCTCCTGCCGCGTGCGGACACCGGCGACGCGAACCGGCTCGAGCGCTGGCCGCACCTCGGCGAGGGGGTCGAGCACGCGTTCGAGCGCGCGATGCCCGGCGAGGGCTGGTTCACGTTCCAGCTGCTGTCGGTCGACAGCCACGGCACCGAGGCGGTCTGGTAGCCGCGCGGCGTGCTCAGCGCGCCGCCGGCACGCGCCCCTCGCGCAGCGCGCGCAGGTGGCGCCGGGCCTCGGCGATGTCGGCGGCGACGCCGGTCCGTCCGCGGGCGACCTCGACGTAGCGCAGCCATGCCGCGATCGCCTCGTCGCGGCGTCCGGCCAGTTCGAGCGCCTGGGCCCGGTTCCACAGCGCGGTCAGCTCGAACGGCTCGCGAGCCAGCGCCTTCCCGGCGGCGCGGATCGCGTCCTCGTACCGGTCTGCGGCGAGGTACGCGCTGGCCAGGTTCGCCGCGATCAGCGCCGAGTCGGGGGCGAGCGCGGCGGCCTTCTCGAGCGCCTTGACCGCGCGCGGCGGGTTGTTCTCGGACAGGAACGTCAGCCCGATCCCGCGCCAGGCCATCGCGTAGCCGGGATCGCATTCGAGCGCCCGGCGGAACCGCGTCCGCGCCGAGGCGAACTGGCCGTCCCGAGCGAACTCCTCGCCGCGCAGCGCCTCGAGCCGCGCGACGCACCGGTACCGTTCCGCGAGCGGCGCGCGCACCGCCGGGTTGCTCAGCGCCGCGGCGACCAGCAGGGCGAGCAGCGCGCCGGCGGCGAGCCCGGGCCAGCGCGCGGCATGCCAGCGCGCCAGCGCCGGAACGCGCGGGGCGAGCGCGGCGAGCGCCACCAGTGCGCCGCCGGGGATCGCGACCAGCAGCAGCACGGGGGCGCCGAAGACGAGGATCCCGGCCGGGGCGGCGAGTCCGGCCAGCAGCGGCCCGAGCCACGCCGGGCGCGCGAAGGCCGGCCCGACGCCGGCCAGCAGGCCCGCCGCAAGCCAGGCCGCCGGCAGCACGACCGGCAGGCGTGCGAACGTCTCCTCGCCGGCGACGAGCGCGGCGCCGGCCCACGCCGC
>RFIB01000324.1 GCA_003695625.1 Acidobacteriota bacterium
CCGCTCCCGGCGGCGCGCCCCGCATCCGGGCTAGACTGTCGCCGGGAGGACGCCGTGAAGCTCGCCCTGTGCCAGCTCTCGCCGACCCTCGGGGACGTCGAACGCAACCTCGAGCAGGTCGCCGAGGCCGTCTCCCGCGCCGAGCGCGCCGACGCCGACGTGGCGCTGTTTCCCGAGCTGGCGCTGACCGGCTACCGCCTGCGCGACCTCGTGCCCCACGTCGCGGTCACCCTCGAGCGCCCGCACCCGGTCGCCGCGCGGCTCGCCGAGATCTCCCGCATGCTTCCGCTGGCGATCGGCCTTGTCGAGGAATCGACCGAGCACCGGTTCTTCAACGCGGCCGCCTACTTCGAGGACGGACGGCTGGTCCACGTCCACCGCAAGTGCTACCTGCCGACGTACGGCATGTTCGACGAGCGGATGGACTTCAGCCCGGGCGAGCGCCTGCGCTGCCTGACATCGCCCCGGTTCGGCCGGGTCGGGATCCTGATCTGCGAGGACGTCTGGCATCCCGCCGCCTCGACCGTGCTCACGCAGGCCGGCGCGACGATGATCTGGGCGCTGTCCGCCTCGCCGCTGCGCGGTCTCGGCGCCGGCGGAGAAGGCATGCTCTCGAGCGACTCGTGGCGCGAGCTGGTCCGCACGATGGCGCGGTTCCATACGGTGCCGGTGGCCTACGTCAATCGCGCGGGCTACGAGGACGGTGTCGCCTTCGCCGGCGGAAGCTTCGTCGCCGGCCCGGGAGGAGAGATCCTCGCCGAGGCCGAGCCGCTCGAGACCGACGTGCTGCTGGTCGACGTCGACCCCGAGGCGACGCGCCGCGCCCGCGCGGCCTATCCGCTGGTCCGCGACGAGCGCCCGATCCTGATCGCGCGGGAGCTCGAGCGGATCGTCCGGCTGCGCGCCGGCGAGGGGCCCCGCCGATGAGCGGGCCGGCGTTGCCGCTGCCCCCGGACCGGCTCGTCCGGCTGCTCGCGGGCTTCCTGCGCGAGGAGGCGGCGAAAGCCGGGTTCGGACGCTTCGTCGTCGGGGTGTCCGGCGGCGTCGACTCGGCCCTGGCGCTGCTGCTCGCCGTGCGCGCCGTGGAGCCTTCCCGCGTCCTGGCCCTGCTGATGCCGTACCGCACCTCGTCCCCGGAGAGCGTCCGGCACGCCGAGGAGGTGGTCGGGATCGCCGGGTGCCGCGCGGAGACGCTCGACATCACGCCGATGGTCGACGCGTTCGCCTCGGTGGCCGACTGCCACGATCCGCTGCGCCTCGGCAACAAGATGGCCCGCGAGCGGATGACGCTGCTCTACGACCGCGCGATGCGCGACGGCGCGCTCGTCGTCGGGACGAGCAACAAGACCGAGCTGCTGCTCGGCTACTCGACGCGCTGGGGCGACGGCGCGCACGACCTCAATCCGCTTGGCGACCTGTACAAGGGCCAGGTGCGCGCACTCGCCGCGCACCTCGGCTGCCCGCGCCCGATCCTCGACAAGCCGCCGAGCGCCGACCTCGTGCCCGGTCAGACCGACGAGCAGGATCTCGGCCTGACCTACGAGGATGCCGACCGGATCCTGCACTACCTCGTCGATCTTCGCGGCCGGCCCGAGCACGCCGCGGAGGCGCTCGGCGTCGACCGCGAGACGGTCCGCCGCGTCGTGCGGCGCGTCGTCCGCTCCCAGTTCAAGCGCATGCCGCCGATCATCTGCAAGGTCCAGGCGCGCACGATCGGCATCGACTTCCGCTTTCCGCGGGACTGGGGCGTCTGAGTCCCGCGCTCAGAGCAGCGGGATCTGGTGGAACAGCTCGTGGCCCGGATCGACGAGATGACGCACGACGATGCCGGCGCGCACCAGGTCGTCGGCGATGAACCGCCGGTGGCAGTGCGCCGGATCGCGCTCGGCGCAGAGCAGCGCGGGGCGTCCGAGCCGCGCCAGGGCGATGACCTGGTCGAGCCCGCGCCGGTAGAGGTCGCTCGCCTGGTGGGCGGTGTAGCCCTCCGGCCGCAGCCCGCCGAGCGCGGCACCGAGCCACAGGTACTCGCGGCCGCTCCGGCGCACCCGCCGCTCGAGTTCGTCCTTGCCGTGCCACGGAAAGCGCCGGCTCCACGGCGCGCTGCGCACGTCGACCACGTGCGTGATCCCCGCGGCCTCGAGCAGGGCATCGAGCTCCTCCGCGCTGCGGTCGGAATGCCCGACGGTGCAGACCACGGGCCGGGCCTGCCGCCGGTCCCGCGTCTCCTGCGTGCCCACCTGGAGCCTCCGGTCCTTTCGCGTCCGTCCGCGGCCGGTTGTACCACGTCCGGCCACCGTCCGGGAGATCCGCGGCCGTGACCTCCGGCGCCGGCGTGCTGTGGGTCGTCGCCACCCCGATCGGCAACCTCGACGATCTCGCGCCGCGGGCCGTCGCGGTCCTGCGCGAGGCCGACCTGGTGCTGGCCGAGGACACGCGCCGGACGCGCGGCCTGCTCGCCCGCTGCGGGATCGATCGCCCGCTGGTCTCCCATCACCGCTTCAACGAGGCGGCCGGCGTGTCCGGGCTGATCGAGCGCCTGCGCGCCGGGGAGACGATCGCGCTGGTCTCCGACGGCGGCACGCCGCTGGTGTCCGATCCGGGTCGCCGCCTGGTCGAGGCCGCTCACGCCGCCGGCATCCGCGTCAGTCCGGTGCCCGGACCGAGCGCGGTCACCGCGGCGCTGTCGGTCGCGGGGCTGCCGGCCGAGCGGTTCGTGTTCGCGGGGTTCCTGCCGCCGCGACGCGCCGCCCGCCGCCGGGCGCTCGAGGAGCTGGCCACGGTTCCGATGACGCTGGTCTTCCTCGAGGCGCCGCACCGGCTTGCCGCGAGCCTCGCCGACATGGAGCGCGTGCTCGGCGGAGATCGGCCCGCCGTCCTGTGTCGCGAGCTGACCAAGCTTCACGAGGAGGTCGTCCGCGCGCCCCTCGGCGAGCTCGCCGGGCGCCTCGCCTCGCGCGACCGGATCCGCGGCGAGATCGTGCTGGTCGTCGGCGGAGCCGCTCCGGGCACCGCCCGGCCCGCCGGGCCGGACCGCGACGAGCGCACGCTGCTCGAGGCCTGGCGGGAGGCCCTTGCCGCCGAGCAGGGGGACGCGCGCCGCGCCCTGCGCCGCCTGGCGCGCGCGCTCGGGCGTCCCCGCGCCGAGATCAAGCGGAGGCTCGACGCGGCGCGCGCCGGCTACGAGGACGGCGATCCGGGCGACGACGGCTCTCCGCCGCGGGGGCAGTCCTGACAGCCGGATCCGGATCGCGTGCGGTCGCCCCGGCGGCTGCCGCCCGGCAGACCTCCCGGCTCCAGCTCGTAGCGCAGGCAGCACATCAGCCGCCCGCACTGGCCCGAGATCTTCGACGGGTTGAGCGGCAGGCCCTGGGCCTTGGCCATCTTCATCGCCACCGGCGCGAACCCGGGCAGGAACGACGCGCAGCACAGCTGCCGCCCGCAGTGGCCGATGCCGCCCTGGGCGATCGCCGCGTCGCGCACGCCGATCTGCCGCAGATCGATCCGCGCGCGCAGCTGCCGCGCCAGGTCGCGCACGAGCTGGCGGAAGTCGACGCGCCCCTCGGCGACGAAGAACAGCGTGAGCCGCCGCCCGGAGGGGTTGCCCTCGGCGCGGACGAACTTCATGTCGAGGCCGAGTTCCTCGGCGCGCTGGCGCGCGACGCGCAGCGCCTTCTCGGTCCGCCGCTCGCGGTGCGAGGCGCGCTCCTCGTCCTCCCGCCCCGCCCGGCGCAGCACCCGCGCGGCGGGCCCCGGGTCGGGCCACGGCAGGTCGAGCGGCACGCGGGCGACCCGTCCGAGCCGGCTGCCCCCGTCGAGTTCGACGACGACGCTGTCGTCGAGTTCGAGGTCGGCGAGCGCGGTGGCGCACGAGACCGGGCGGGCCCTTCCGGGCAGGCGAATCTGGGCGACGAGCATCGCGGTTCTCCGCGACCGGTCACGCGGGGTGTCGCCGTCCCGCACGCCGGCCGCCCCCGATTATGCACGTCCGCCGCCTGCCCGCACCGGCGGCGCCCGTCGCGCCGTGCATAATCGGGCGCGGCCGGCCGCGCCGCCGCGCGGCGCGCGGCGTTCCCGGCCGGAGGCGGGTCGCGATGGGCAGGCAGCGCAAGGCAAAGGGCGACGGTCCGCAGGACCGCACCCTCGCGGTCAACCGCGCGGCACGTCGCAACTACGAGATCGAGGAGACGTTCGAGGCCGGACTCGCGCTGCTCGGCACCGAGGTCAAGGCGGCGCGCGAGGGCCGGGTCCAGCTCAAGGACGCGTTCGCGCGGGTCCGCAACGGCGAGGTCTGGCTCCACCGCTGCCACATCGGTCCGTACTCGCACGCCAAGGAGAACCACGAGCCGGAGCGGCCCCGCAAGCTGCTGCTCCACGCGTGGCAGATCCGGCGGCTGATCGGCAAGACCGAGCGCGCCGGCTACACGCTGATCCCGCTGAGGGTCTATCTCAAGGGACCGTGGATCAAGCTCGAGCTGGCGCTGGCCCGCGGGCGCGAGCGTCACCAGCGCAAGGAGGAGATCAAGCGGCGGATCGTCGAGCGGGAGCTGCG
>RFIB01000325.1 GCA_003695625.1 Acidobacteriota bacterium
CATCTCGACGAGGTGCTCCCGCGGGCGCTCGAGCGGCTGCCGGCGGCGCTGCCGATCGTCCCCCCGAGCGACGAGAGCACCGACGCCGAGCGGACGCACTGACCGCCTCAAGACGGGACGCGGCCCCAGGACCGCGGGCGACAGCCCTGTGTTCGGACAAGGATCTCACTTGACGAGGTCGCCGGGGGGGGGGGTAATCTGTATCGTGATCGAAGTTAGTCGCGCGAGTGCGGTCGTCGTCTTGATGCATCGGCCTCGCGCGGCGCTGCACAAGGAGCAAGTCGTGTTCACGTCCCACGCTCTGTCCCGATGCTTGCCGTTCGCTGTCCTCGCGATCGCCGCCACCGGCCTCGCCGCGGCTCCCGCTGTCGCCCAGGAGATGACGGTCATCAAGGTGCCCTGTCAAGGAGGCTACCCGCTCTGGCTCTGGGTGGAGGGAGCGGATGGGGCCTGCCGCGATCTCGGGGACGGTGTGATGGCCTGCGAGGACGCATCCGGAAACGATCTGGCGCAAGGCAGCTGCTCTTCGGGATGCGACGAGGTGCGCGTCGGCTCGCTCGCGGGCTGCTTCCGCGGCGACGGAATGCCGAATATCTACGAGCCGAACTTCACGCTGCTGTGTTTCGACAAGAAGATCGACCTCAAGGGCGTGCAGGGTGACACCTGCAAGGTCACCGAGCGCAACCAGGCAGGAGATCCCGTCGAGGCAAAGTGCTCGCAGACCCAGGACGGGCAGGAGATCGTCTCCGCACATGCGACCTGCAAGGACGGATGTGTGGTCTCGCGGCCACCCGGGGACTGCACGGTCCGCTGACCTGTGCTGGAGAACGATGATTCGAGGAGTCCGGACGGAGCGGGACGTCTGTCCCGTTCCGTCCTGCGGTCCAGCCAGATGGACGTTCGTGGCTGCCTCGGGGAACCGGACCATACGACGACCGGCCTTCCCGGACCCGGTGCCATCCCACATTCGACACGCTGGCGCTCACCGCCGAAGTGCGACAGGAAGGAAAAGGCAAGCCGGAGATGAGGTCGGCGAAGGCTGAGTCCACGGGGCCGCTCCGTGGGCGACACGTATCCGGGGGGGCAGCCACCGGCGTCGCCTGACCTCGGTGTGAACCGGCGGCTCGTGATTCCGCCGGGCCGCGCACCACCATCTCTGTGCTGGCATGCCCGTCCGCGACTGTAATCAGCGGTTCATGTTTTTCCGGTTCCGTTGACCTCCCGGCCGAATCCGCGTATCTCTCCGCACGGTCCCGGTTCCGGGCGAACCGGGCCGCGGGCGGCGAGCACCCGGCGCATCCGGAGGCGGGGAGGAGCGGTGTCTTCGCGAAGGTCTTGCTCCCCGGAACTGCCGCGACGGGCGCTGCCGCTCGTCCTGCTGCTCGCCGTGCTGGCGGTCCCCGCGCTCGCGCAGCTCGACGATGCCGACGGCGACGGCGTGCCCGACGCGACCGACAACTGCCCGCAGGACTTCAACCCGGACCAGTTCGACGGGGACGGCGATCTCGTCGGCGCCGCGTGCGACTGCGACGACGGCAACCCGGACGTGTTCCGCGTGCCGCCGCCGGTCGCAGGACCGCTGCTGCTCGATATCGACAAGCGACGCCTGAGCTGGCCCGCCGAGACCGAGGCCGGGAGCTACGACGCGTTCAAGGGCCGCGTTCCTCCCGGCGAGCCGTTCGGGTTCGCCCACACCTGCCACGCGCTGGGGCTCGCGCTGCCGGAGACCGACGACGGGGCCCATCCGGGCACGGGCGGCCTGTTCTACTACCTCGTCGCGTCGGTCAACTGCTTCGGGCGCGGGCCGCTCGGTGACGGGACCGGCGGGGCGCCGCGGCCGGGGCCCGACGCCTGTCCCGACGGCGATCTCGACGGCGTGCGCGATCCGGTCGACAACTGTCCGGCCGAGCCCAACGCGGCGCAGGACGATCGCGACTTCGACTTCGCAGGCGACGCCTGCGACGTGTGCCCGGACGATCCGCGCGACGACGCCGACGGCGACGGGGTCTGCGGCGACGTCGACAACTGCCTCGGGCTGCCGAATCCGGACCAGCGCGACACCGACCGCGACGGCGTCGGAGACGCCTGCGATCCGGACGACGACGGGGACAGCATCGCCGACGGCATCGACACCTGTCCGCTGACCGGCAACCCGGCGCAGTCCGACCGCGACGGAGACGGGCTCGGCGATGCCTGCGACTGCGCGCCGGTCGACGGCACGGCGGCGGGACCGCCGGCGGCCCTCGGCGACACCCTGCGCCTCGGCGCCGACGGCGCGACGCTCGGCTGGGGCGCCGTGCCGGGAGCGTCGGGCTACGACCTGTACAAGGGGCGCGTGCTGGCCGGGGAACCGGCGAGCTGGACTCCGGCCTGCCTCGCGCGAGAGGTCGCCGGCACCGGCTACCGCGACACCGTGCCGGCACCGCGCGGCGGGCTGTTCTTCTGGCTGGTCGAGCCGGTCAACTGCTTCGGGCGCGGGGGGCTGGGAGCACGCTCCGACGGGACACCCCGCGACGGACCGGCGGTGTGCACCGATGCCGACGGCGACGGGGTCGACGACGCGATCGACGGCTGCCCGGGCATCGCCGATCCCGAGCAGATCGACGTCGACGGCGACGGCAGCGGCGATCTGTGCGACGACGACGACGACGGCGACGGTCGCGCCGACGGTGACGACAACTGCCCGCGTACGCCGAATCCCGACCAGGCCGACACCGATGGCGACGGGACCGGGGACGCGTGCGTCGGCGACCCCGACGGCGACGGCGTCGTGTCGCCCGGCGACGTCTGCCCGTTCGTGTTCGACCCGCTGCAGTCCGACCTCGATGCCGACGGCACGGGCGACCGCTGCGATCCGGACGACGACGGCGACCTGGTTCCCGACGATCTCGATGTCTGCCCCGCGATCCCTGATCCGCAGCAGGCCGACCTCGACGGGGACGGCGCGGGCGACGCGTGCGATCCGGACGACGACGGCGACGGCGTCGACGACGCCACGGACGTCTGCCCCCGCGTCGCCGATCCGCTGCAGGCCGACGCCGACGCCGACGGCACCGGCGATGCGTGCGAGAGCGACGGGGTGCCGCACCTCGCCGTGGCGCGCGCCGTGCACGCCGGTGGCGTGTGGCTGGTCGGCACGCCGTACGAGGGCGGCGGCGATCCCGCCTCGGCCCGCTTCGAGGTCAGCCGGGAGGACGGCCCGGCGTTCGACACCGCGCTCGTCGGGACGGTCACGGTCGACGCCGCGCCGTTCGACCAGGCACGGGTGCTCTACGACGCACCGATCGAGACCGGGACGCTCTACGCGCGGGTCGCCTACGACGACGGCGGCGGGACGTTCTCGCCCGGCTCGCCGATCCTGCCGTTCGTGGCGCGTGCGCTTCCCGCCGACGACGGCGCGGCCGGGGCGACCGCGGGGACGGTCGAGTTCGCGGACCCGTTCTCGGGCCCCGATCGGCTCGACGCGACGCGCCCCGACCAGCTCGACCTCGGCGGGCGGCTCTGGGACGCGGCGGCGGCGCAGCCGTCGCTGACCGGGCAGTTCTTCGTGCTCGAGGGGGACGGCGCCCGCAACGCGCCGAGCGGCTCGCAGGCGCAGGTCCAGACGCGGGCCGCGGTCAGCGACGCCGATGCGTTCGCCGTCGCGGTGCTCGATCCGAACGGCGAGCGGTTGTCGTACGACTTCTCGATCGGGCTGCGCGCCAGCGGGTCGGGCGCGACCCATCGCTCGTACCGGATGAAGGTCGAGCGGCTGACCGGCAACGACACGATCAAGTTCAACAAGTTCTTCGACGGGGCCAAGGGCCGCAACGTGGCCAACTGGCAGGGCGATCTGGGCGAGCCGCCGTGGCGCGTGCGCTTCGAGGTCGAGACGGTCGGTGTCGACGCGGTCGAGCTGCGGGCGTACGTGTGGTCCGGGACGGCGTGGACGCAGGTCACCTCGTTCGTCGACGACGGCACCGCCGGCGACGCCGGCTGGACGGGCACGCCGCGCATTCTCGACGCGGGCGGCCTCGTGCTGGCCAACGAGAAGCAGGGGCCGACCCGATACCTCGACGTGCGCGTCGGCCGGCTGGGGCCGTAGCGGCGCCGTTACGCGCCGGGCCGGAAGGCGTAGCCGCGCGCCCAGACCGTGACGAGGTGGCGCGGGTTCTCGGGATCGTCCTCGAGCTTCGTGCGCAGCGAGCGGATGAAGTTGTCGACCGTGCGCCGCGTGCCCTCGTAGTCCTCGCCCCACACCTCGTCGAGGATCCGTCGGCGCGAGTGCGCCACGTCCGGGTGACGGATCAGGAACGTCAGCAGGTCGAATTCCTTCGGGGTCAGGTGGACCGGCTCTCCGTCGCGCAGGACGCGGCGCAGGTCGAGATCGACCTGGATCCGGCCGAAGCGGTGGACGGTCTCGCCCTGCGAGCGCCGCAGACGCACGGCGATGCGCGCCAGCAGCTCCTCGAGGTCGAACGGCTTGGTGACGTAGTCGTCCGCGCCGAGCTCGAGTCCGCGCAGCTTGTCCTCGAGCGACGAGCGCGCGGAGAGGATGATCACCGGACCGGTGTAGCCCTCGCGCCGGGCCCGCTCGAGCACGAACATGCCGTCGTGTCCCGGCAGCATCAGGTCGAGCACGACCAGGTCCGGCGGGCGCTCGCGGATCACGCGCAGCGCGTCGGCTCCGCGGATCGCGGTCTCGACCCCGTAGCCTGCTCCGGTCAGTGCGCGCTCGAGCCCGGCGCGCAGCGAGGCGTCGTCCTCGACGACCAGGATGCGGGCGCCGAGCGCCATCAGTGGTCTCCTCTCGCCGGGAGCAGGATCACGAACCGGCTGCCGCCCCCGGGCCGCGCCATCGCGGCCAGCCGGCCCCCGTGAGCGCGCACGATCTGCCGTGCGATCGCGAGCCCGACGCCCGACCCGCCCGGGTCGGGCCGCGAGCGGTCGACACGGCGCACGAACGGCTCGAACAGCCGCTCGCGCGCGGTGCCCGGCGGCAGGCCGGGACCGCGGTCGCTGACGGCGAACACCACCGACCGGCCGAGCCGGCGCACGTCGAGCCGTGGCGTCTCGCCCGGGGCGTACTTGAGCGCGTTGTGGACCAGGTTGCGGATCGCCTCGGCGATCGCCTCGGGATCGGCGATGACCGGCGGCAGCGGACCGCGCAGCCGGACCTCGAGCGGGGCGGACTCGCCGAGATCGCGCCGGACCTGCTCGACGATCTCGCCCGGGTGGACGGGGCGCGTGCGGTACAGATGCGTGCGCTTGCGCACCTCGCGCCAGCGCAGCAGCCGGTCGACCAGCTCGGTCAGCCGCGCGGTCTCGCGGGCGATCGCCCGTGCCGATTCGCGCGCCGCGTCGTCGTGCACGGTCGCCTCGAGGATCTGCGCGTGGAGCTGTATGCCGGCCAGCGGCGTGCGCAGCTCGTGACTCATGCGCGAGAGGAAGGTCGACTGGAGCTGCGCGATGCGCGCGCCGCGCCCGGCGAGGATCGCGATCAGGACGCCGCCGGCGACGACCGACGCCGCGAAGGCGAGCAGGATCAGGCCGAAGATCAGGTCGAGCACCTTCTGCCGCGTGGCCAGCATCGCCAGCGCCAGCCCGGTGAGCAGGAACGTCGGCACGATCACGAGCAGCAGCAGCAGGCGCACCAGCCGCCGCAGGTTGACCTGCAGTGGATCGCGATCCGCCCGGGCCCTGCGTTCCGCACGCGCCATCACGGCGTCGAGGATAGCGCGCGCACGACCGGCCGCGCCGGCGCCCGGCGCACGAGCACGGCCAGCCGCAGCCGGCCGATGCGTCCGACGTGTGCGAGTTCGGTGCCCTCGGGCCACGCCGCGCGGGGGGGGAGCGCGTCCTCGGGCAGGATCGCCGCGGCGGGAGGCGGTCCGGCGAGGTGGGCGAGCAGCGCGTCGCGCTCGAGATCGTGCGGGCCGGTCAGCCGGCCGTACCACGCGACCAGCTCCCATTTCTTGCGCGCCATCGCCACGCGGCTGCCGTCGGGGATCGCCGCGCGCGCGGCGGTCGCGAACGCCCGCGCGCGCTGGGCCTCGTTCAGGGCCGGGGTCAGCACCGGCGGGGCGAGCAGTCCGAGCGCGAGCGCGGCGAGCGCCGGTCCGGCGAGCGCGGCGCGCCGGGCGCGGAGCAGTCCGGCGGCGAGCCCCGCGGCGCCGAGCGCCGTCACGACGAGCACGACCAGTGCGCCGGCGCGCACGCGCGGCGCGTCGAGCGGCGGCGCGCCGGCGGGGCCTGCTCCGGCGGCGATGGCGCCGGCCAGCGCGAGCGCGACGAGCGCGATCAGCGCTCCGCCCATCGCGGCGGCGCGTCGCACACCCGCGGCGAGCCGCTCGGGGTCGAGCAGCCGCTCGACGAGGATCGCCGCCGCGGGCCAGCAGGGCAGCAGGTAGACGCCGCGCTTGCACGAGGGGATCGAGAAGAACAGCACGCACAGCGCGAGCCATGCGCCGGCCCAGCGGGCGAGGGGCTCGCGCGTGGCGCGTCGCCAGCCCCCCGTGGCGGCCGAGGCGAGCGCCGGCAGCGACCACGGCAGCAGGCCGAGCACCAGCGCGGGGCCGAAGTACCACCACGGCTCGAGGTTGTCCCACGAGGCGACGTAGCGCGTGACGTTCTGGCGCCACAGCGCGGCGAGCAGCGGGCCCGCGCCCTCGCGGAGCGCCCAGGCGACCGGCCACGGCAGCGCGGCGGCGGCGAACGCCGCCACGGTCGCGGGCCGGATCAGCGGGCGCAGTCCGAGCAGATGCGTGCCGGTCACGCGTCCGGCGAGCCAGGCGAGGCCGACCAGCACGAGCGCCACCGGTCCCTTGGCCAGCACGCCGGCCGCCAGCGCCGCGCCGAGCAGCAGTTCGTGCCTCACTTCGCGGCGTTCGCGCAGCCGTGCGAGCAGCACGACGGAGGCGAACGTCGCCGCGGACAGCAGCGCGTCGGGGGCGACCCACGCGCCGCGCTGGAGGACCAGCGACGAGCCGACGTAGACCGCCGCGACCCGCAGGCCGGCCGCGTCGTCCTCCGAGCGGCGCCGGACGAACGCCTCGAGCAGCAGGACGGTGCCCAGCGTGGCGCCGAGCGACGGCAGGCGCGCGGCCCACTCCGGCGTCCCGCCGGCGAGCCGGAAGCACAGCGCGGCCAGCCAGAACAGCAGCGGCGGCTTGTCGGTGTAGCGCTCGCCCCCGCGGCGCAGCACCACCGCGTCGCCTGTCTCCAGCATCTCGCGTGCGACGAGCGCGAAGCGCGGCTCGTCGGGGGGCATCAGCTCGCGGCCGACCATCGGCGGGGCCAGCGCGCCGAGGGTCAGCGCCGCGACGAGCAGGCCGACGCGCGCGCGGGGCGTCACGGCACCGCTCCCGGTGCCTGCGCGGAGGGCGCGCGGCGCGGGGTCGCCGGCGAGGCGAGCACGAGCAGCTCGTCGTCGCCGACAGGGCGCTCGAGGATCACCACCGGACGCCGGCCGGGCGGCAGGTGGCGCTCGAGCAGCGGCAGGTGCTCGCGCCGGAGCAGGAGCCAGAACGGTTCGCGGCCGGCCAGGCGGCGTGCCGCGTCGGCCAGCGCGCGCTCGTCGGAGGGGTCCACGTCGAGCATCCGCCCGGCGTAGAAGCCGAACTGCGCGCGGAAGTCGATCATCGCCCCCGCGGCGCCCGGCACGGTGCGCTCGCGGATCTCGGCGACCAGTCGCGCCGGCGAGCGCGACGCGTCCACCGCGGGGTAGACCGTCCGCGCCAGGACGATCCACACCGCGAGCATCGCGACCAGCGGCGCGACGAGGACGGCGGGGCGCCGGGGCCAGGCCGCCGCGGCGACGGCGAAGGCGAGGGCGGCCGCCGTCAGCGCTGCGGCCAGCGGCCAGGGGGAGAGGGCGATCCCGTGGTCGGCGAGCCAGCGCGGCACGTCCGACGGGATCGCGCCGCCGACCAGTCCGGCCACGGCGACCGCGAGCGCCGCGAGCAGGACCGCCGCGACGGCGAGACCGGCACGGGGCATGGCGGCCCCGCGCCATGCGGCGCGGCGAGCCTCGAGATCGAGCGCGACGAGCGCGGCGAGCAGGGGGTGGATCGGCAGCAGGTACAGCCCCCGCTTGCCCGACGGGATCGAGAAGAACAGCACGGCGAATCCGGCCGCGGCCGCCAGCGCGAGGAGCGCCTGTCGCGGAACCGGTCCCGGCGCGGCGTCGTCCCGTCGCACGAGGCCGGCGAGGGCGGCGGGCAGCAGGGCGCTCGCGGGGAACAGGTCGTACCACGGTACGGCGAGGAAGAACCACCACGGCTGGTGGTGGTGCCACGAGGCCGCGTAGCGCACGAGCGTCTGCCGGAAGAGGAGGTCCGCCAGCCAGTCCGCGCGTCCGGTGGCCACGGCGCGGACCGCCGCGGGCAGCAGCCAGGCGCCGACGACGGCGACGAACGCGGCGAGGCCGCTCCAGCGCACGATGCCGCGCAGGGAGCGCGCGCGGCCCGTGGCGAGCGCGGCGCACGCCACGCCGCCGACCGGGAGCACGAGCGCGACCGGGCCCTTGGCCAGCGTGCCGAGGCCGGCGAGCGCCCACGCCGCGACCACGCGTCGCGTGCCGGCGCGGCCCTCGAGGACCTCGAACAGCAGCACGAACGCCCACGTCGTGAACGCGCACAGCAGCATGTCGAGTTGGCCCGTGGTCGCCTGCATGACGAACCGGTACGCGCAGAGCAGCAGGCCCGCGGCGACGAGTTCGGCGCCGGGGCCCGCGCGGGGGGCCACGGCGCGGACGAGGCGCATCGTTCCCGCCAGCACGAACAGCGCGGCGACCATCGACGGCAGGACGGCCGTCGCGGGACCCACGCCACCTCCCAGCGCACCGAGCAGGGCGACGAGCCAGAACATCAGCGGCGGCTTGTCCGGGTACGGCGCGCCATTGACATGCGGGATCAGGAACTCGCCCGTCTCGAGCATCTCGCGGGCGGCGAGCGCGTATTTCGGCTCGTCGGGCGCCCAGAGATCCCGCGTCCCGAGAAACGAGGCGAACGTCGCCGCCGCGGCGACGAGCAGGGCGGCGCGCGCCAGTCGCGCGCGCCGGAGCGGCGGACGCGGCGCCCCGGAGCGAGTCACGTCGCCGGCCCGTCTCCCTCCGGCGCGCCGGGCCGGGGCGCCGGCCCGGGGGGCGGCGGCCCCTCCCGCCGCGCGCCGGGCGCGCGCGCGAGCAGCCGGCCGACCCA
>RFIB01000326.1 GCA_003695625.1 Acidobacteriota bacterium
CGCCTGCTTCGCGTCCGCGGCAGGTGCTGAGGGCGCGGCCGTGTCCGCGCTCTTTTCCTTCGGTCGCGGGAACTCGTCCTCGGGGGCGATCGCTTCGGCCGGCGTCTCGCTCTGCTGCCGCACGGTCTCCGGCCGTCCGCCCGGCTCGGGAACGGGCGTCGGCGGCACGAGCTGCCAGAGCGCCAGTCCGACCAGCAGCGCCGCGGCGGCCGTCCCCGCGGCATGGACGAGCAGCGCGCGCCGCCAGCCGCGACCCGCGGTGCGCGGCAGCCGCGCGGCGATCGCCGCGCGCAGATCCGCCGGGACCTCCGGCAGGCGCTCGCGGCGCAGCGCCTCGCCGAGCGCGCGCAGGTCGTCCGCGAGGGCGCGGGCGTCCGGGTCCCGCGCGATCAGGCGCTCGACCCATGCCGCCTCGCCCGCGTCGAGTTCGCCGTCGAGCCAGGCGGAGATCCGCTCGGCGTCCCTGGGCGTCAGCGGCGTCATCGGGCGCTGTCCTCCGCCAGGCAGTCGCGCAGGGCGAGGCGTGCCCGGGCCAGCCGCGAGCGCACGGTTCCGAGGGCCAGGTCGAGTCGCCGCGCGATCTCGTCGTAGGCCAGTCCGTCGTGCTCGCGCAGCGCGAGCACCGCGCGCCACGCCCCGGGCAGCTCGTCGAGGCACGCGGCGAGCCGGCGCAGCAGTTCGTCGCGCTCGAGGGCACGCAGGGGGGACGGTGCCGGCGAGACGAGCCGCGCCACCGGCTCGCGCCCGCTCCCGTCCGGCGCGTCGAGCGACTGCGCGGCGCGCCGGAGGCGCTGCTCGGCCCGCTCGACGTGGTTGAGCGCGCGCGTCGTCGCGATCCGCGCCAGCCAGCCGGAGAACCGCCGCGGGTCCTCGAGGTCGCCGAGCCGCTGCCAGGCGGTCACGAACACGTCCTGCACCACGTCCTCCGCGTCCTCGCGCGAGCGGACGATGCGCCAGACCGCCTTCCAGGTCGCCGCGAGGTGGCGCTCGACCAGCCCGTCGAACGCCGCCCGGTCGCCCCGCCGGGCCCGCCGGACCAGCCGCGCGACGGCCTCGAGTCGCGCGTCGTCGAGCGGGTGCGCCGGTTCGGAGTGTCCGCGAGCCTTCATGGCGCCCCGGGCGGCGGTCCGGCCTCCACCGTGGAAGACCGGGGCCGGCCGCGAAAGTTCCCGCCGATTGTTTCACGCCGCGGGGCGCCGTGGCGGTCCCCCGGTTGTCCCGCGCCGCCCGGCAGCGTAAGAGTGACAGGCCGCGGCACCACCCGCCGCGGCGAAGAGGGGTCGTCATGCGCTGTCGTGGAGGTCTGCTCGCGGGTCGCCCGGTCCGCGGATTCCTTGCGCTCCTGTCGTTCGTCGCGGTCGTTCCGTTCGTCGTCGCCGATGTGACGCCGCCGGCCGAGGTGACCGGCGTGCACGTCGTGCGCGAGGGCGCCGACCTGCGCCTGAGCTGGGACGCGGTGACGACCGATGCCGCCGGGCAGCCCGAGACGGTCGACCACTACCGGATCTGGCGCGGCACGGCGCCCGACTTCGTGCCCGACAAGGCCGGCGGCAGCAACGAGATCGGCACGTCGACGACCGAGGAGTTCGTCGATCTCGGCGCCGGCGATCCGCCGCAGACCTACTACTACCTGGTGTCCGCCGTCGACGCAGCGGGGCTCGAGTCGCGCACGAAGGCGCCGACGGTCACCACACCGCCGGTGCTGTCCGGGTTCTGGACCGACACCTCGATCGAGCTGAGCTGGACCGACGCGCAGCCGCTCGACCAGGTGACCGGCTACCGCGTGTACTACGGCCGGCGCTCGCACCAGTACGAGTTCGTCGACGACGTCGGGATGGCGACCAGCCACTCGCTGACCGGCCTGCAGGAGGAGGTCAACTGGTACGCGGCGGTCGTCGCCGTCGACGTCAACGGCAACGAATCGGACTTCTCCAACGAGCATGTCGACGCGATCGCGGGCCGGGTGCGCGTGCGGGCCCACGACGAGTCGAAGCTGTGCTGGGGCGCGGCCAACTGCCCGCCGCGGCCCGGCGAGATCCAGCGCTCCAACGGCTGGGAGATGATCGTTCCGGTGGAGTGGCCCGAGGGCGACTGGAAGTCGGTCAAGGTGATCTGGACCATCGACTCGCGGCTCTGCTCGCCGCCGACCGTCCCGGACAAGTGCGGCGACGGGAATCCCGGCGGCTACAACCCGTGCGGCGACCCGTGGGACCGCACGGCCGAGCTGTACTTCGTGCTCGACGACTGCGTGCAGACCGGCGGCACCTGCAAGACGAACAACAACCTCGAGCTGATCCACGCCGTGACGCCGTTCGGGACCGACGCGCCGCCGCCCGACGGGGACGGCGTCGTCCCGCCGCGGGTCTACGAGATGGACATCACGCCCTATGCGCCGCTGCTGATCGGCAGCGGTCACGTCGGTGCGCGGATCGTCCACTACGTGCAGGGCGGCTGGTGGGTGACGACCGAGTTCCTGTTCAGCGAGCGCGACGACGAGGCCTCGCCCAAGCCGCCGGCTGACGGAATCCAGGTGCTGTTCTTCGGCGGGGCGACGCCGCCGACCGCGACGGTGGACATCCCGCCGACGGCGACGTCGGTCTACACGCGGCTGTTCACGTCCGGTCACGGCGGCAACCAGGCCTGCGACGGCGGCGTCAACGACGGCCAGGCGTGCACGTCGAGCGCGGAGTGTCCGGGCGGCTCGTGCCAGAACTGCGACGAGTTCTGCCACCGGCTGAACCAGATCATCGTCGACGGGCAGCCGGTATGGGAGGCCGTTCCGTGGCGCGACGACTGCAGTCCGGGCAGCATCTTCGCCTGCCAGGAGTGGAACGCCTGCGGCTGGCCGTCGTGCACGTTCTCGCGCGCCGGCTGGTGTCCGGGCTACATCGCCTGCCACCACGACGCGCCGTGCGACAACGACCTAGACATGACGGCGTTCTTCCCGCCGGGAACGCACACCGTCGACTACAACGTCACGCCGCGCAACGGGAGCTGGGGCGTCAGCCTGGTGCTGTACTGGTACGAGAACTGACGGTCGCCGCCGTGGCATGATGACGCGCTCCACCGGAGGTGCGGGATGCTCGATCCCGACGCGCTGGACCTGTGGCAGGTGCGTCGCGGCCTGCTCGACCGGCGGCTGACTGCGCGTGCCGTGACGGAGCGCGCCCTCGAGGCGCAGCGCCGGCACGCCGGGCTGCGCGCGTTCGTCGGCGAGGATCCGCCGCGTGCGCTGCGCGAGGCGGCGGCGGCCGACGCGCTGCTGGCGCGGGGCGAGGATCCCGGGCCGGCGGCCGGCGTTCCGTGGTCGGCCAAGGACCTGTACGGCGTGCCGGGATACCGCACGCACGCCGGCTGCCCGCGTCCGCTGCCGGAGCGGTTCGAACAGCCGGGCCCGCTCGTCGAGCGGCTGCTGGCCCACGGCGCGCCGTGCGTCGGCAAGACGCACACCGTGCAGTTCGCGTTCGGAGGTCTCGGAACGAACCCTCACTGGCCGACGCCGGTCAATCCGTGGGACGCCGAGGTCGAGCGCGTCCCCGGCGGCTCGAGTTCCGGTGCGGGCGTGTCGGTCGTCACCGGCGCGGCGCGGATCGCCCTGGGGACCGACACCGCGGGCTCGGTGCGCATCCCCGCCGCGTGGACCGGCTGCGTCGGCCTCAAGACCACCGCCGGGCGCTGGCCGACCGCGGGGATCGTCCCGCTGAGTCCGACGCTGGACACCGCCGGCGTGCTGGCGCGCGACGTCGCCGACGTCGCGTTCGC
>RFIB01000327.1 GCA_003695625.1 Acidobacteriota bacterium
ACCTCGAGGCGGCGCGTCGCCGCCGGCGTCCGCTCGACCACGTCCTGCTCGCCGGCCCGCCGGGACTGGGCAAGACCTCGCTGGCCCACGTGATGGCGGCCGAGCCCGGGGCCCAGGTGCGGACCACCGCCCGTCCCGCGATCCAGCGGGCCGGCGACCTCGCCTCCCTGCTCACGCACGTCGAGCCCGGCGAGGTACTGTTCATCGACGAGATCCACCGGCTCGGCACGGCGGTCGAGGAGATCCTCTACCCGGCGATGGAGGACTTCGTCCTCGACCTGACGATCGGCCAGGGGCCCGGAGCCCGCAGCGTCCGGATCGACCTGCCGCCGTTCACCCTCGTCGGCGCGACGACCCGGGCCGGGCTGCTCAGCGCTCCGCTGCGGGACCGGTTCGGCATCGTCGAGCGGCTCGAGTTCTACGAGGCCGACGAGCTGCAGCAGATCATCGAGCGCGGCGCCCGCCGGCTCGGAGTCGCGATCGAGCCGGATGCCGCGGCGGAACTCGCCGGCCGCTCGCGGGGCACGCCGCGGGTCGCGCTGCGGTTGCTGCGGCGTCTGCGCGACTTCGCGCTCGTCGACGGGGACGGCCGGATCACCGCCGGGATCGCGCGGCGCAGTCTCGAGCGACTCGGCGTCGATCGCGCCGGTCTCGACGACCTCGACCGGCGGCTGCTGCACGTGATGATCGAGCACCATCGCGGCGGCCCGGTCGGTCTGAACACGCTGGCCGCCACTCTCGGCGAGGAGCCCGACACGATCGAGGAGCTCTGCGAACCGTACCTGCTGCAGCTCGGCTTCCTCGACCGCACGCCACGGGGACGCCGTGCCACGGCGCGGGCGTTCCGCCATCTCGGGCGGCGGCCGCCGCAGGAGTCGATCCTTGGCGACTGACCGCCGGGCCCGGGCTCGCGAGGCGGCGGAGGCGCGCGGCGACCTGCGGCGCCTGCTGTCGTACCTGCTCAGACACCGCTGGCTGCTCGGCGCGGCGGTGGTCAGCGCGATCCTCTCGTCGGTGTTTCTCGGTGGCGCGGTCAGCCTGCTCAAGCCGCTGGTGACCGAGCTGGTCGAGCAGGAGGCCGGCGTCCGCGTCGAGCAGGCTGCTGTCGCGCCCGTCGCGGAGGCCGGCGCCGGGAAGGCGCAGGACGACGACGTGATCGCGACGTGGCAGCGGTTCCGCGGCCGGATCCGCGCCGCCTTCGAACCGGTCAAGCGCTGGCTGCTGGCGCGCGGCTACGTGCGCGTCCCGCTCGCCATCGTCCTGCTCTACATCCTCAAGGGATTCTTCGGTTTCGTCGCGGTCTACGGGTTGCGCGCCGTCGGCCTCAAGATCGTGGTCGATCTGCGTACCGAGCTGTACTCGCGGGCGATCGCCCAGTCGGACGAATTCTACCGCGAGCACGGCACGGCCCAGATGATCTCGCGCATCCTCGGCGACGTCGGTCGGTTGCAGTCGATCCTCGGCGGCGACATCGGCAACGCGATGCAGTCGATCCCGGTGATCGTCGTGCTGCTTGCGGTGGCGTTCCTCTATGCCTGGCAGGTGACGATCGTTTGCCTGGTCGCGATTCCGGCGTTCGTCCTGCTCGCCGGCCGGTTCGGCTCGCGTGTCAAGAAGGCCGCCCGGCGCACCCAGGAGCGTGCGGCGCGACTGACGACGATGCTCGAGGAGACGCTGCTCGCGCGTCGCGTCGTGCAGGCGTTCGACGCCGTCGAGTACGAGATTCGCCGCTTCCGCGACGAGCTGCTGCGAATGCAGCGCCAGGAGATGAAGGTCGCGCGCGCGATGGCGGCGACGCCGCCGTCGATGGAGCTGCTCGGCGCGCTGGCGGGCGCGGGCGTGATCATCTACGCCGGGGCGCTGATGCGTGCCGGCGTGGTCGAGGGCCGCGACGTGCTCGTCGCGATCGTCGGGCTGTTCATCACCTTCGCCCACGTGCGCAAGCTCGGGCAGCTCAACAACGCCCTTCAGCAGGCGCTGGCGTCCGCACGGCGGATCTTCTCGGTGATGGACGTGCCGCTCAAGATCAGTGACGCGCCGGGAGCGCGCGAGCTGCCCCCGTTCGAGCGCGAGATCCGCTTCGATCACGTCTCGTTCCACTATGGCCGCGGCCCGGTGCTCGAGGACGTCGATCTGGTGATCTCGCGGGGCGAGGCTCACGCACTCGTCGGGGCGTCCGGCGCCGGGAAGTCCACCCTCGCGATGCTGATACCCCGATTCATGGATCCGACGTCCGGGCGCGTGCTGATCGACGGGCATGACCTGCGCGAGGTCACGCTGCGCTCGCTGCGGCGGCAGATCGCGCTGGTCACGCAGGAGACGCATCTGTTCCAGGGCACGGTCCGCGAGAACATCGCCTACGGCCGGCCCGGGGCGAGCGACGACGAGATCCGCGCGGCCGCCCGCATGGCCCAGGCCGAGGAGTTCATCCTCGCCCTGCCCCAGGCGTACGACACCCCGCTCGGAGAGCGTGGGACACAGCTCTCCGCGGGCCAGCGCCAGCGGATCGCCATCGCCCGCGCATTCCTCAAGAACGCGCCGATCCTGATCCTCGACGAGGCGACGAGTGCGCTCGACACCGCCTCCGAGCATCTGGTGCAGATTGCGCTCGAGCGGCTGCTCGAAGGCCGCACCGCGCTGATCATCGCTCACCGGCTGTCGACCGTGCGTCGGGCCGACCGGATCCACGTGCTGGACCGCGGGCGGATCGTCGAGTCCGGCCGCCACGACGAACTGCTCGCCGCCGGCGGCCCGTACGCGCGCCTGCACGCCATGCAGGAGCGCGGTACCGGCGAGGGTCAGAGCCGGGCGTCGTAGACGGCGCGCACCGCGAACAGGACGATCAGCAGCAGCAGTCCGACGATCATCCAGTGCTCGCGGTTGCGGGCGAAGCGGTCGGCCCGCCAGCGCTGCCCGTTGTCCGGCCACGGGCGCAGTGTCGGGAACAGCGCCGGCACGGCCTCGAAGTACCGCCGGTACGCTTCGCCGTGGACCTGCTCGAGGCGCGCCGGCTCGATCCGCTCCTTGCGCGGCATGTAGTAGCCGAAGAAGAGCAGCCAGCCGAGCCCGATGACGCCGAGGTTGATCAGCGGCCCGTACCACGCCATCACCCCGAGTCCGGTGAGGATCAGGAACCGCCCGAGGTAGAGCGGGTTGCGCGTGAACCGATACGGGCCGGACGTGATCAGCTCGTGGGTCTTGTACAGGTGTCCTGCGGCCCAGACCCGGACCGCCTCGCCGGCGGCGACGAGCACGGCTCCCGTGACGACCGACCAGGGCCGGGGATGCGACGTTGCCGCGAGCACCAGGATCGCCGCAAACAGGAGCGTCAGGCGCAGGATCTCGGTCGTCGACCGTTCGGACATCGGGTCTGCCTCGCGTGTGGTCGGCCGGGGGCCGCCCGAGCGGCCCTCACTATCACGACGGCCCGCACCGCTGTCAAACCGGCCGCACCGTCCGCGGGGCTGGTGCGTGCCGCGATCGGCGCTACCATGAGCCGCCCGGAGCGTGCCGCGCGGCGCGCGAGGAGTCCGGCCTGGTGGATGCGCTGACGCGGGACGTGCTCGAGGCGGGGCGGGTCGACGACCTGGTCCGAGGCGGCTGGACCAAGGCCGACCTGTGGCGCGCGCGCACCCCGGACGGGCGCCTGGTCGTCGTCAAGGACTTCGCCGCGAAGAGTGCGCTGATCCGTCTCTGGGGCCGCCTGCAGGTCTCGCGGGAGGTGGCCGCGCTCGAGGCGCTCGCCGGCGTCGACGGTGTTCCCCGCGTGCTGGCCCGGCCCGACGCCTGGGCCCTCGTGCTCGAGTACATCGACGGCACCGAACTGCGCCTGCTCGCGGGGCGCCCGGATCTCCCGCGCCTGCTCGCCGGACTGCGGGCCGTGATCGACCGCACCCATGCCCGCGGCGTGATCCACAACGACCTGCGCGGCCGGGAGAACGTCCTGGTCGAGCACGGGAGCGATCGCGTCGTCGTCATCGACTGGGCCGGCGCGGTGCGCCTGCCGCCGGGCACCCTGCGGCACCGGATCCTGTTTCCCCTGCTCCGCCTCGTCGACGAGGGCGCGTTCCTCAAGTGGAAGCGCATGATGCTGCCCGAGTCGCTGACCGAGCGCGATCGCCGCTTCCTGGCGCGCTTCGAGGCCGTCCGGCGCCTGTGGCCGTTCAACCGCAAGCGGCCGGCGCGTGCGGAAGGGCGCCGATGAACGACCGTCCCGCGCCTGCCGTCTCGATCGTGATCCCGGCGTTCAATGAGCGGGAGTGCCTGCCGGTGGTCCTCGACGAGATCGCGCAGGCGATGGACGGCCGGTCCTACGAGGTCGTCGTCGTCGACGACGGTTCGACGGACGGGACGGGGGAGTGGCTCGACGCCCGGGCCGCGCGCGACCCGCACCTGGTCGTGCTCCACCTCGTCCGCAACGCGGGGCAGAGCGCCGCGTTTCACGCGGGGTTCCATCGCGCGCGCGCACCGATCGTCGTCACGCTCGATGCGGACGGACAGAA
>RFIB01000328.1 GCA_003695625.1 Acidobacteriota bacterium
AACGACCAGCTCCAGATCCGTGCCGCCGGCTCGGCGGCCCACGCCCCCGCGACACCGGACACGGACAGCAGCGCGATCACCGTCAGCCCGCGGACGAGCGCCCCCGGATGCCTCCTCATGCCACCTCCCTCGTCTCAGGAGGTACCCGGAACGGTCGTTGCGGCAACGGGAAGGACGACCTCGCCGCGCAGCACCGTGGATCGATTGAACCGGTGGCACGGAACCTGTATAACCAGGCAGTGCAGGCGCTTGTCCGGGCTTCCGCATGACACGAGGGGGCGGGGCGGCCGTCGTACTGGCCGTCGCGCTCCTCGTCTCGAACGCGACCCCGCCCGGATCTTCACGCGCAGCAGTTCCCGAGACTGGCGACGCCGCGCGAGCCCAGCTCGCGGTCGGACATGCCGCGCGCGCCGTGGCGCTGTTCGAACGGGCCCTCGAGCGCAGCCCGGAGGATCCCGATCTGCTGGCCGGCCTTGCCGCGGCGCTGATCCTGCGCGCCCGGCAGACGGGTTCGTTGCGGGATGTGGTGCTCGCGCTCGATGCGGCGGAGACCGCCCGCGCCAGGCACGGGGACCATCGGGCCGCGTCGATCGTCAGCGAGCAGGCCGCGGCAGAGTTGCTCTCCGCGGAAGGCTGCCCGGACGAGCAGCCGCGGTGGACGGATCTGCTGGCCGCCATCGGCTCGTCGCCGTCGCCGGACGGCGCGGCGCGGGCTGTCGAGTCGCTGGTCCGACACTGGCCTGCGCGCAGCCGCGATCTTCTGATCGACGTGCTCCTGGCCGGAGGCGATGGTCCCCCGGAGGTTGCCGCGTGGTCATCGGCGCGCCGGCGGTTCGCGGCGGAGCGGATCGCCGCCGTCCTGCGGGAGATCGCGGGCGGACCGCCCCTCGCGGCGCTGGCGGGCGAGCTGGACGAGCGCGGCCGGCCCCGCGCACCGGCGCTGCGCGACGCCCTTGCGGCGTGGCGCCAGGGTCAGGATGCGCACCGGCGCGGCGATTTCGAGGCGGCTGCGGCGGCCTTCCGCGCGGCCGCCGAACGGGCGCGCGACGCGGGCAGCGCCCTGGCGCCGATCGCACGCTACCGGCTCGCGGTGGCTGTCTATCTCAGGCAGGACTTCACGCGCGCGCGCGCGCTCCTTGAAGGTCTGCTCGCGGAAACCGACACACCGACCGGCGACCGGATGCTTGCCGCCGACGTCCTGCGCATGCAAGGCCTGCTCGAGTCCAGCGCCGGCAGGCTCGCCGCGGCCCGGCTCCCTCTCGAGCGCGCCGCGCGCTCCTACGCGGCGATGGGAGAACGCGACTTCGCGTCGTACACGCGGGCGATGCTGGCGGAAACCGGGCAGCGCCTCGGCGACTCGGAGAACGCATGGCGGCACAGGGTGCTCGCCCTCAGGGAATCGGCGTGCGGAGGGAACCCGTTCCGGCGTCGCATGATGATCCTCGAGGCGTCGCTCGCCGCGACGCTCGACGAGGCGCCGAGAGCCGCGGCGGTGCTCGCGGACGCGGCGCTTGCCGTCGAGGGCCCTGCGCCTCCGGGCGGCCTGGCGGAAGTCCTGCTCCAGCGTGCGGCCGCCCGGGCGAGGATCGGCGAGCTTGATGGTGCGAGCGAGGATCTCCTGCGCGCCGCGAGCGACGTCGCCGCCGTTCCCGACGTCGCGACGCGCGAGCGGCTCGAGATCGAGATCGCCGCGGCCCGGCTCAAGGTCGCCGCTGCGGCCGGCGAGCGTCGCCTGCCCGACGGCGCTCGCGACGCGGTCGCCTGGTTCGAGCGCAAGGGGCGCCG
Organism: Acidobacteriota bacterium; assembly: GCA_003695625.1. GTDB lineage: Bacteria > Acidobacteriota > Polarisedimenticolia > J045 > J045 > J065. The sequence continues at coordinate 1,786 of RFIB01000328.1, forward strand.
GTTGCGGCTCGCCGAACTGCTGCTGGCGCGTGCGCGGATCGAGATGCGGCGAAACCGGCTGCGTCGGGCGGAGCGTGACCTCGAGCGTGCGATCGGGGAGTTCGAGCGGTCGCGCGAGGAACTTGACGACACCCGCCTGAGGATCGCCTACCGCGAGCTGTCGTCCTCCCTGTTCGACGAGATGGTCCGGCTGCAGGCGATCCTGCGGAACCGCCCCGGGAAAGCGCTCGGGTTCGCTGAGCGTGGCCGTGCGCACGAACTCGCACGGGGCCGTGGGCCTGCTGCCGCAGCCGTGCGGGTGATCCCCGATCCCGGGCGATGGGCGCGCCGGCTGCCACGGGACGCGACACTCGTCTACTTCGTCACGCTTCCCCGGCGGCTGCTTGCCTGGCGGCTCGCGCGCGGTGCCGTCTCCTTCCGCGCGGTCGACGTCACGAGCCGGGAGCTGGCCCGCCGTGTGGTCGCGTTGCGGGACGCCCTGGCCGGCAATGACGAGAATCCGCTGCTCCGCGAGTCCGCCTCGCTCGCCGAGCTGCTGTTCGGGCCATGGCGCACCGGCATCGCCGGGAGCCGGGTGCTGCTCGTCTCGCCCGACGGTCCGCTGCACGCGCTGCCGTTCGCCGTGCTGCAGGGCGCCGCAGGGCGGGGCTTCCTGATCGAGGACGTCGCGCCTGCCATCGTGCCGAGCGCCGCGCTCGTGCTCGGCAGCGCTCGCATCGCACACGACTGCCCGGCGGTCACGCCGCGCGCGCTCGTGATCGGCGATCCCGCGTTCGATCGCGCCAGATACCCGCTGCTCGCCCGGCTGGAGGGTGCCGCACGCGAAGCGCGCACGGTTGCCGCGGCCTGGCCGGAATCACGCCTGCTCGCCGGCGAGCAGGCCACGCGCGGCGCGTTTCTCGAACACGCCGGCGCATTCGGCGTGATTCACTTCGCCGGCCACGCGATCGCCGACCCGGTCGACCCGGCGCGTTCCCGGCTGCTGCTGGCCGGCGACGACGAGCTTGCGGCCGGCGAGGTGGCGGAGGCCCGGCTGGTGCGCGGCGCCGCGATCGTGCTCGCCGCCTGCAGCACCGCAGGCGGACGGATCACCCGCGGAGAGGGGACGCTCGCGCTCGCCCGCCCGTTTCTCGCGGCAGGAGCCGGGGCGGTGATCGCCAGCCTGTGGGAGCTGCCCGATGACGACGCCGGCTCCCTGCTCGTGCCGTTCCACCGGGAGCTGGCTGCGGGGATGCCTGCCCCGCTTGCGCTGCAGCGCGCGCAACAGCGCATGCTTTCTGCCGCGAACGGCGAGAGGACACCCGTGCGCGCGTGGTCCGCGTTCGAGGTCTGGCTCGGACGATGCGGGCTCGCGGGTCTCGATGACCGGGCGCGGCCCGGAGAAAGGACGAGACGATGAACCTGAGACTGTATCTGCACGGGCTTTCCGCGGTCGTCGCGGACCCCGACTGGGACAATCCCGAGCGCCTCGTCGTGCTGATGGTCGACAGCGCGCGCACTCACCCGAGCGTGTCGATCATGGAGCACCGGCCGTTGCTGGTGGCCGCCGTGTCGAGCGAGGGCGAGCGCAACATTGCGACGCCGGCGACGCCGATACAGGTCGTCGCCGGCGTCTCGGACCTGTTGTCATCCTACACCGGGCAGTGGGATCTGCGGGGCAAGGAGATCCGCGTCGCGCATCCGACGGGCAGGGGAGGCATCGTCACCAATCTCACTCTGGACAACCTGGTGGATCTGGACGAGATCGCCGGGGTCGGCCCGGCTCTGAGGTCGTGCCTCGATTATCCCCGACCTGACAAGTACGCCCCCGTCGCCGCGCGGCTCGTTCTCGAGCACGCCACCATCGCGGCCAGCCCCGATCCGCTTGGGCGGACCTGGGACTTCCACGCGCCGGGCAAGGAGACGAAGACGGAGGCGGTCCCGATGGCCGGCAGCGTGACGATCGACATCGAGGTGGCCGACGACGAGCCCGCCCTCGAGATCCACCCCTTCGGCGACGAGAGCGACGTGTGCAACGTCTGGCTCGGCGGTTCGGCGACGCTTTCCAATCTCCCCGGGCTCGGCATGAAACCGATCGGTCTGCGGGACAAGAAGCGGCTCGAACACTTCGCGGCGTTCTACGACCTGACCGAGGCGGGATCCCGGCTGCTCCGGGACGAGCGCCCGATTCCGCACCAGAACAGGGAGGTGAGCGTCCCGGCAGGGTTCATGGGCGCGACCGTCTACTGCCCGGGCATCAAGCTGAAGGGGGGCGGCTAGTCGCGGGCCGCCGGCCGGGACAGAAGCGCGACATGTCGCGCGGCGACCGTCCCGTAGCGCCCGTCGCCGACAAGCTGCATCCAGACGGCCCGCGCTGCATCGGGCTCTCCGAGCTGCTCGAGGGAGAGCGCCAGATTGTGCCGCGCCGCGCTCCAGCCCGGCCGCGTGGCGAGGGCGGCCTCGTAGCGGCGTCGCGCCTCCGCGAAGTCCCGCTCGACGAACGCGACGTTGCCTGCGCACAGCAGGAGTTCCGCGTCGTCCGGACGCAGATCGGCAGCGCGCTCGATGTGCGATCGCGCTTCGCGCAGGGCTCCGCGGCGCAGGGCGACCAGCGCCGCCCCGGCCAGCGCCAGCGGGGCTTCGCCGTCGAGTTCGAGTGCGCGAGCGAAGTGCCGGTCGGCCAGCTCGAGATCCTCGCCTTCGAACGAGCCGCGGATCGCCACGTCGGCCTCTCCGATCAGCGGCAGCACCTCGGACAGGCCCAGGGGCGTGCCGGACCGCGCGCGAACCCGTGCCAGGTACACCATGCCGAGGTCGACGTGTCCGGCCACGCTGCGGGGAAACTCGCTGACGAATCCGACGAGATACGTCTCGGCGTCGGCGAGCCGCCCGGCGCGCAGCGCGTCCACGCCGAGCCGGAAGAACTCCACCGAGCGTTCCAGCGTGCTGCGGAACGCCTCCAGGGCCGCGATCCGCTCCGCCGGCGGCGGGTGCGTCGCATCCTCCAGGGAGCCGCCGTAGCGGTTCTCGAGCTCGCGCAGTGCGCCGGCCGCCGCCGAGTACCGGTATCCCGCACGCACCGCGTACAGTGCCCCGTAGCGGTCTGCCTCCGGCTCGTCCTCGCGGGCCCAGGTGTCGACCAGTGTCCTGATCGCCGGGGAGCCGGTTTCGGGATCTTCCCGCAGCAGTTCCTCGAGGGAGATCTGCACGATCCTGTGGCGCAGCGCGACATGCGCGATCTCGTGGCCGAGCACGAAGGCCAGCTCATCGTCGTCGAACAGTTCCGCTGCCCGACGACTGATGCAGACCTGCCCGCCGGGAGAGCCCCTGACGACGACCAGCGGCCCGCCGTCGAAGACGCGGAAGCGCCACGGCACGTGCGGACGATCGCTCGCGTCGGCGACGCTGATGCCGATGCGCCGCACCCTGGCGGCGAGGGCCTCGTCGGAACTCTCGGGCCGGTTGTCCATGCATTCGGAGAGCTGCCGCAGGCCGAGCAGGAACTCCTGGCGCGGACTGATCGGAGTGCGCCGCGGGCGGGCATCGTCCGGCGCCGCGGCGCGTGGCACACCAAGACCGAATCCCGCCGCCACGAGAGGGACAGCCATGAGCTTCGCGGCACCGGCGAGCCAGTCGATCAGGTGCCTCCGTGCGCGGACCGGACGCTGCGCGCCATATGGGGATCATACGCCGCAAAGGCGCGGCAGCGGCGGCGCGGCACGATCGTCGCGGGGCATCTGCCGCGGCGGTGCGTCGGCCGGCCAGGGCGCACGCGGACCGGTCAGGGACGCCACTCGGTCACGAAGATGTTCGTCTCGCCCGGCCTGGAGTTCTCGCGGTTGGAAGCGAACACGAACAGCCGGCCGTCCGGCGAGAACATCGGGAATCCGTCGAACTCCGGCGAGAACGTCACCCGCTCGAGGTTGCCGCCGTCGAGATCGACCATGTACAGCTCGAACTCGCGCTGACCGTCCGGGTAGTTGGTCGAGAAGATCACCTTCTCGCCCGAGGGATGGAAGAACGGCGCGAACGAGGCGACGCCGAGGTGGGTGATCTGCCGCTTGTCCGACCCGTCGGCGTTCATCACGAACAGCTCGAGCCGGCTCGGGCGGATCAGGTTCCGCGCGAGCAGACGCTTGTAGTCGGCGATCTCCTCGTCGGACTGCGGATGGTAGGCGCGATAGACGATCTTCGTGCCGTCGGGGGAGAAGAACGGCCCGCCGTCGTAGCCCAGCTCGTCGGTCAGCCGGCGCACGTCGCTGCCGTCGAGGTTCATCGTGTAGATGTCGAGGTCGCCGTCACGCATCGAGGTGAACACGATGCGGTCGCCGCGCGGCGAGACGGTCGCCTCGGCGTCGTAGCCCCAGGTGTCGGTGAGCTGGCGGAGGTTCCCGCCGTCCCGGTCGGCGACGAAGATGTCGTACTCGGGGTAGAGCGCCCACACGTATCCCTGGCTGTGATCCGGCGGCGGCGGACACGCGTCCGCGTGGTGGTGCGTCGACGAGTAGATGATCTGCTCGTCTCCGGGCAGGAAGTAGGCGCAGGTCGTGCGCCCCTTGCCGGTCGACACGAGCTTCCGGTTCCGGCCGTCGAGGTCCATCGTGAAGATCTGGTCGCACTCGTACGGCGGGATCGTCGCCTGGTAGACCAGCTCGGTGCCGGAGAACGAGAAGTACGCTTCGGCGTTCTCGCCGCCGTCGGTCAGCATGCGCAGCTCGCTGAAGTGCTTCTCGCCCGGGTTCGGCGCCAGCGTCCGCAGCGGACCGCTTCCGGTCTCGCCCGTCGTCGCGGGCGACTCTCCCGGCTCGCTGCAGCCCGCCAGACACAGGGCGAGCAGCGCCAGTCCCAGGGTCGCTATCGACCAGGCTCGCGTGATCACGAATCGTCCTCCGGTGGCCGCCGCCTCAGCGTGCGGTCAGCGTTGCCTCGAGTTCCTGCCGCGTTCCGTCGCGTTCGATCGTCAGCCGCACCCGGTCGCCCGGGGCGTGACGGGCGAGCAGCTTGGCATACGTGCGCAGATCCGTCACCGCCTCGCCGTCGATCGCGACGAGCACGTCGCCGGGGCGGATCCCGGCCTGCTCGGCGGCCGATCCGGAGACGACGTCCTCGACGCGCACGCCGGGGCCCGCGAAGCCGAAGTCGGGGACCGTTCCCAGGGCGGCCCGCCGCTCGGTCCGCGGGGCCGGGCCGGCAGCCTCGCTCCCCCGCGCGCCGAGCGCCGACGTCAGCGGCTCGCGGCGCTCGGCGAGATACGTCACCGCCTCCCAGGTCGCCTCGGCGACCCGGGCGAGCCCCGCGGCATCGATCCGGTCCGCGGTGTCGGTCGGACGGTGGTAGTCCTCGTGGGCGCCGGAAAAGAGCTGGACCGCCGGAACGCCGGCCTCGTGGCACGAGACCTGGTCCGACGAGTCGAGCGGCTCGCGCGCGAACTCGAACTTGAGCCCGGTGGTGTAGCCGATGCCCATGAACAGGAACCGCCACTCGCGCGCGGTCTCGGCGCCGATCACGGTCAGCGGCCGCTTGCCGAGGCGTCCGACGGTGTCGAGGTTCAGGCAGGCCGCCGGTCGCCGGCCCGCGTCGGCCAGCCGCGCCAGCAGGTGCCGCGAGCCGAGCCGTCCCGCCTCCTCGCCGGTGACGATCGCCACGATCACCGGTCGCGGCCGCGGAGGCTCGGCGGCGAGCGCCCGCGCGATCTCCAGCACGACGGCGACGCCCGACGCGTTGTCGTCGGCGCCGGGATGCACCCTGCCTTCGTTTCCGGCGCGCACGTCGGGCCAGCCGCGCCCGAGGTGGTCGAGATGGGCCATCAGCAGCACCGGCGGCAGGGCGGGAGAGTCCGTGGCGCCCGGCACGACGCCGACGAGGTTCGTCAGCGTCATCGGGCGCGGCACGCCCTCGGTCTGCGTCCACTCCTGGCGCAGGCTGTCCCCCTCGAGCGGGCGCAGGCCGATCGACGCCATCGTGCGCTCGACCCACGCCGTGGCGCGCGCAAGTCCCTCGGTGCCGAGACCGCGTCCTTCCATCTCCGCAGCCGAGAGCGTGCGCACCGTCTCGAGAAGCGCGCGCGCATCCCACGCCGGCGGCAGCTCGATCAGCGGCGCGCGGTGCGGAGGCCGCGCGCGCTCGACCCGGCGGTCGCCGAGCTGGCGCACCAGCGGCGAGGACAGTGGCTGCCACTGGCCCTTGCCGACGTTCGTCGGCTCGTCGCCCTCGAACGCGAGCCACGAGTACTTCGTGTAGTGCGGCAACTTCCGGGCCAGGCCCGGGATCGCTCCGACCGGATCCGCGGCGATCCAGCACAGCGCCTGCTCGGGATCGGCGGGATGGCGCGCGACGAGCACGAAGCTGCGTCCGGTGCGTTCGAACGTCCGGTCCGCGATCCGCAGCGCGCCGTCGGCGAGCGCCACGTCGTGCGCCGCGAGCGCCGCGGCGACCCGCGGTCCGAACCGGTTGCCCGCGCCGAGCACGAACACCGGTCCGTCGGGCAGGGCATCGAGCGCCGTGTCGTCCGCGAGACGCGGCTCGCCGGGCGCGGCCCACGCTCGTGCGAGGGCGAGCCATGCCTCGCGCTCCGCCTCCGGAGCGTCCGCGGGCAGCACGAACAGCGGGGCGTCGGCGCCGAGAACCGTCGACAGCGCCGGCGGGATCTCGAGCGGGTCGAGCCGCCGCATCACGTCGAACAGCGGGTCGACGTCGACGCGCAGCGGGCGCGCCGGCAGCGGGATGGTCACTTCGGCGCGCCCGGCGCCGAGGTCGATCTCCTCGACGTGCGGCCCGGCGCCCCCCTCCAGCGTGACGAGCACGGGGACCCGCAGCGGGAACGGTGCGTCGACGCCCTCCTGGCGCAGGACGAGCCGCAGCGCGTGCCCCTGACCGTCTCGCAGCGGCTCGGCCTTCTCGAGCACGATCGTCGGCGCACCGGGCCGGTCGACCCACGCCTCGACCAACGGCCTCCACTCCGCCCCGCCCTCGGCCGCGAACGCCTCGGCGAGGTCGTCGAAGCGCGCCCTGCGGAACCGGTACCGCTCGGCGACGCCGCGCAGCGCCGCAAGGAACGCCTCGTCGCCGAGCCCGCGCCGCACCATGTGGAACAGCATCAGGCTCTTGCCGTAGCCGACCGCCTCGGACGACGCGGAGTGGCGCGCGGTGAACTCCCGCAGCGGGAAGTCCTTCTCGCCGCGCACGAAATCGGTGAACTTCTTCAGGGTCGCCCGGCGGTACAGCGCATCCTCGCCCTTGTGCTCGGCGAAGACGTGGTCGGCCATGTAGGCGGTCAGCCCCTCGCACCAGTTCCCGGAGTCCGGTGCGACGAACACCGAGTTGCCCCACCAGTTGTGGAGCACCTCGTGGGGCACCGACGAGGTCAGGATGAAGGGAAAGCGCATCACGCGGGAGCCGAGCAGCGTGAAGCCCGGCATGCCGTAGCCGGTCTCCCAGAAGTTCTCGACGACGGAGAACGCCGGGAACGGATAGGGCGGCAGCACGCGCTCGTACATCGTCAGGTAGCGGGCGACCGCGGTCAGGTACCGGTGGGCCAGCGCGTCGTCACGCTCGCGCAGGAACACGTACAGCACCGTGTCGCCGTGCCGGTCCTCGTACTCGACCAGCGGCCCGCCCACCAGATGGATCTCCTCGAGGGGGGCGTCCGCGCGCCAGGCCACCGTACGGGCGCCGTCCGGGCCGGTCTCGTGACGCACCCGCGCCCCGCTCGAGACGACGTCGTAGGGTGCGGCGAGTCCGCCGACCTCGACCTCGAACGTCACGCGGGCGCCGTCGACGACGGGGTACCACGCGGTCGACTGCGCCAGATAGACGCCGTCCGTCCCGATCGTCCCCGGCGTCTCGGAGAACCCGCGCTGGTATTCGCGCCCCATCCGCTCGAGCGGATGGTCGATCACGCCGCCCCACGCCAGCGTCACCGGGCCGTGCGCCTCGTCCGGGCCGTGCAGCACGAACCGCTCGAGCGGGACGCCGTCGGCGGGCCCGTCCGCGCCGGCGCCACCGGCGGCGGCCGCGAGCGTCCAGCCGTCGGTCTCGATCCGTGGGGACAGGCCCGCGTGCAGCGCCACGGGGAGCCCCGCGGCCGCGCAGCCGGCCGACCAGGACAGCGTGTCCCGGGCCTCGAGGCGATGGGCCTCCGGATCGAGGGTCACGACGAGCCGGTGGTCGACCACGCAGTCGGCGGCGGGGGGGCCGTCGGCGAGACCCGGCGCCAGCAGCGCGATCTGGAGGGCGAGCAGGAGCGGTTCCCGGCGCGGCACGCGGCTTCCTCCCGGCGGCGGACGCGCCGCCCGCCGGAGCATACATTCGCCGCAGGGGTCCGCCGAGCCGGCGGCCGGCCGGATCCGCGCGACCGGACGGGACGGTCCCGCCCGCGGGACCCCTCTGGGAGGAGACGACGCGATGGCGACGGGAACGAAGGGCGGTCGGATCGGCCGGTTCATCCGCTCCGAACTGATCGAGATCATCGAGTGGCAGGACGACACGCGGGACACGCTGGTCTGGCGCTTCCCGGACGAGGACAAGGCGATCAAGCGCGGGGCGCAGCTGATCGTGCGCGAGTCCCAGGTCGCCCAGTTCGTCTATCTCGGCCAGTTCGGCGACACGTTCGGCCCCGGCAAGCACCGGCTGACCACGGACAACATCCCGGTGCTCACGCGGCTCGCCTCGTGGCGCTTCGGGTTCGAGTCGCCGTTCAAGGCGGACGTCTACTTCGTGACGACGCGCACGTTCCCCGGCAACCGCTGGGGCACGTCGAATCCGATCATGCTCCGCGACGACGATCTCGGCATCGTCCGCGCGCGGGCGTTCGGGATCTACGACTTTCATGTCGTCGACCCGAAGACGTTCCTGCGTGAGGTGTCCGGGTCCGACCAGGACTTCCGGCTCGACGAGTTCGCCGACACGATGCGCTCGCGGATCGTGTCGGTGTTCAGCGACGCGCTGGCCTCGGCGCGGATCCCGCTGCTCGACGTCGCCTCGCGCTACGGCGAACTGGGCGGCGCGCTGCTGCCGGTGATCAACCCCGCATTCCGCGCGAAGTACGGCATCGAGCTGACCAGTTTCGTGGTCGAGAACGTCTCCGTCCCGCCGGAGGTCGAGAAGGCCCTCGACGAGCGCTCGTCGATGACCGCGATCGGCGATCTCAACGACTACGTCAAGTTCCAGATGGCGCGCGGCATGGAGCAGGGCGGGGCCGGCCCGGGCGGCATGGCCAGCGAGATGGCCGTCGGCTTCGCGATCGCCTCCGAGCTGATGCGCCAGCAGGGCGCCGGGCTGGGGATCGGCACCGCACCGGCCGGCCAGGCGGGCGCCGCCGCGCCGCCGGCAGCGCCGGAGGTGCTCTCGCCGGCCGAGGCGGCTGCGCTGCTGCGCGTCTCCGAGCAGGACGTGATCGCCGCGATCGAGGCCGGCGACATCCGCGCGACGAAGATCGGGACGGTCTACCGCATCCCGCGCGGTGCGCTCGACGAGCTGCTCGGCGGCTGACGCGCCGCCGCCGCGCGGCCCAGCTTGCGGCACAGGCGCGCCAGCTCGCGCTGCTCGGCTGCGGTCAGCGCCGAGAACGCGTCCGCCAGGCGCGCCGCGTGTTCCGGGAAGATCCGCGCGATCAGTCGCCGGCCGGCCTCGGTCAGCTCGACCCGCATGCAGCGGCGGTCGGCGGCGTCGCGTTCGCGGCGCACGAGGCCGCGCCGGCCGAGCTGGTCGACGATCAGCGTCACGTTCGCGCGGCTGGTCAGGATCTTCTCGCCGATCTCGTGCTGGGCGCACGGGCCGAGGTGCCACAGCAGCTCGAGCACCGCGAACTGGTTCTCGGTCAGCTTCTCGGCACGCAGTGCCGGCAGCGTGCACGCGTCCACGCTGCGCACCGCGCGCTTGAGCTTGATGTAGGCGTCGAGGGCGCGGACCTCGCGGGCCGGGCCGCGGTGGCGGGTTCCCATGCGCGTCGTCTCCGTCGGATCGCCAGTATAGTCAATTCGTGAACAGTTGAGTCCTTGACAAGATCCGGACGGCGTGGAACCGTGCCCTCGCGACCGCCCTGCGGCGCGAATCCGCGGACACCCGCCGCCCGGCCGGGATGCGACAATCGGAACGAGGCCACCCGCGGAGGAGCACGATGGACCGCACCGCTCCCGTCGACCACCCGATCCACGACCTGCTGGCCCGTCGCTGGAGCCCGCGCGCGTTCGCGGACCGCGGCGTCGAGCCGGACGCGCTGCGCCGCCTGTTCGAGGCGGCGCGCTGGGCGCCGTCGGCCTTCAACGAGCAGCCGTGGCGGTTCCTCGTCGCCCGGCGCGAGCAGCCCGAGGCGTTCGAGGCGCTTGCCTCGTGCCTGGTCGAGGGCAATCAGGCGTGGGCGCGGCGGGCCCCGGTGCTCGCGATCACCCTCGCCGCGCGCCGCTTCGCCCGCAACGACCGCGAGAATCCCCACGCCTGGCACGACGTCGGGCTCGCCGTGGCCCAGCTCACGGTCCAGGCCACCGCGCTGGGACTCGCGGTCCACCAGATGGCCGGCATCGTCCCGGAGCGCGTCGTCGAGGTCGGCGCCGTCCCGGACGGATTCGAGCCGGTGACGGGCCTCGCCATCGGCTATCCGGGCGATCCGGAGACCCTGCCCGGGAAGTTCCGCGCCGCGGAGACGGCACCGCGCGTGCGCCGTCCGCAGAACGAGACGGTCTTCGGCATCCGCTTCGGTTCGCAGCCCGGCTGGTGAAGCAGGCGTGCGCGCGTCCGGAACGTCTGGCATCCTGCACCTGCCTTCGGGGACGGCAGAGACTTCCGACGGAGAGGAGAACGTCACGATGAGACGCTCGAGGATTCGATCCGTTCTGGTACTGCTCGTTCCTTGCCTTGCGTTCGTCGCCGCCGGTCCGGCGCTGGCCCAGTCGGGCGACTGGGGCTACGGCGCCGAGGTCGGGTTCTTCTCGGGGACTCCGGACGGTTCCGAGTTCGCGCTCGGCTTCGTGCCGGAGCGCTACCTGTCTCCGGCCTTCTCGGTCGGCTTCCCGGTCCACCTGACGCCGACCTCGGACTACGTGCAGATCTCGGCCGCGGCGACCGCCCGGTTCCACTTCGACTTCGAGGGTTTCGAGGTCGTGCCCTACGTCGGCCTCGGACTCGTGTACGGTGATCTCGACCGCGGATTCGGCAGCGTCGACGACACGAGCTACTTCCTGCCGCTCGGGGTCTCGATCGACCTGCCGGTGCGGCCGAAGCTGTCGGTCGGCTTCTCGGTCCAGGTCGCGCTGACCGACTTCGACTTCGGTCCGCGCGGGGGCGAGGACAGCAGCCAGACGGCCGTGATGGCGACGGTCCGCTACCGGCCGTAGCGACGCCGGCTTCCATCCGATGACCGTGCGGGAGGGCGATGGCCGCAGGCACTCGCCCTCCCGGCCATCGACCGCAGGCCCTCCGCACGGCATCATCGCCGTTCGAGCACCCAGATCCGCGGGAACAGTCCGCCGGTCTCGACGACGCGCTCGTGGACGACGGTCAGCGGCAGCCGGCGCACGGCCCCCTCGAACGCCTTCCGCCGCGGGCAGATCACGACCAGCCGGCCGTCGTCGGCGAGGGCGTCGAGGCACCCGCGCAGCACGAACGTGTACAGGGCGCCGAGCCGCACCCGCCGCCCCTGGCGCAGGCCGTAGGGCGGATCGGTGACCACCGCGTCGAACGGCCGGCCCCAGCCCGCCGCGGCCTCGCGCACGTCGAGCCGGCGCACCTCGATCTCCAGACCGTGCCGGGCGATCGTCGCGCGTGCGGTGGCGACCGTCTCCTCGTCCCAGTCCGAGGCGGCCACCAGCAGTTCCGGATTGGCCTCCCGGGCCTCGATCGGGATCGTCCCGGTCCCGCACATCGGGTCGAGCAGGCTCCGGGCCCCGCGGTGGCACCGTGCGAGCCGCACCATCGCCGCGGCGATCGTCGGCTTGAGCGACGTGCGCAGCGGCCGGGCGCGGCGGATGCGGCGGGCGAGCGACTCGCGCGTGCGCTGGATGCCGACCAGCAGCTTGTCGCCGATCAGGTCGACCCGGACGTTGATCTCGAAACCCTCGAGGTCGACCGGCGTGCCGT
>RFIB01000329.1 GCA_003695625.1 Acidobacteriota bacterium
CTACCCCGGCCGATCCGTGCATCGCGCGTGATCCCGTGCGTACGACGGCGCGAAGATGGAGGCGTTGCGGTTGGAGAATCGGCGCCCCAAGGGGCGCCGCTACGCGGGCTACGGCGCGCAGGCATCGATCACGTCCTGCGGGTGGCAGGCCTGAGCCGCCGCGGGCCGCGCCGCGCCGCCCGAATCCGCACCGTAGCTTCCCTCGAACGCCCCGTCGCTCGGCACGACCAGGAAGAACTCGGTCCGCCCCGCACCCTCCGGCACGGTCGCCGTCGTTCCCGCTACCGCGCACATCCCGGGCTCCGCCGCGATCGAGTCGTACCCGATCGAGAAGTCGCCGCGGTAGACGCCGTAGGTCGCCATGCCCGCGCAGTCGGGCTGCCACGACAGCTCGAGCCCTCCGGCACCGCGGGCGACCGTCAGCCCCGAGGCCGCCCCGGCACTCGCACGCGAGACCGGCTCGCACGAGTCGCTGGTCACGCCCTCGAGTTCGAGCAGGTCGACGTTCCAGCCGGAGGTGGTGGCGGCGTTGTCGCTGATCAGCCCGAAACGGACCAGGAACTGCGGGTTGCGGTCGGCCCAGGCCGACACGTCGTAACTCTGCAGGCTCCACGTGTCCTCGGCGACGCCCCCTGCTTCGTCAAACAGCGTCGTCCAGGTGATGCCGTCGGCACTGACCTCGAGCGTGGCACGGTCCTGCGGCAGCACGTTGAGGTAGCGCCGGAAGCGCATCGTCACGTTCGAGGCGTTCGAGCTGTCGATCGCCGGCGACGTGTAGGTCGACGTCACCAGGCTCTCGTAGTTCCCATCGGTCGGCCCGAGCCCGGTCAGGTCGTTGCCCATCACCTGGCTGCCCTCGAACGCGGTGTCGGGGTCCGGATTGGGCACGAAGCCGGGAATCGACCCGCCTCCGCCGAGTCCCTGCGGTGCGGCGATCTGCCACTCGCCCTGCCCGGCGCTCGACCAGCCCCCGTTGCTCTCGAACCCGTCGGCGAAGAACACCTGGGGCGGCCCGGCGCCTCCGACCAGCACGCGCACCGCGCCGACCTCGTCCGGATAGACGTTCGCCGGATCGGTCGTGCTGATCGCCGTCAGGGTGAACGTGGCGTCGTTGCCGCACGGGAACTGCTGGCCGACCTGGAACCGGAACGTCGACAGGCTCGTTCCGGTGGCGCCGACCGGGATGTCCGGCCAGCTCGAAGCGGAGGAGAGCACCTCGATCGGACCGGCGCTCGGCGCCGGCACGAGGCTCGCCGAGACGCCGATCGCGTCCTCGTTGCCGTCGTTGCGCAGCACGACGCGCAGCTCGTGAATCTCGCCCGGGTCGACCGCGCCGTTGCCGTTGCCCTCGATCTCGGTCCGTTCGACCCACGCGTCGAAACGCAGGTCCGGTCCGGTGATCGTCGCCGGCTTCTCGGAGCGCGCCGGGCAGTCGGCGCTGTCACGGACGCGCAGCACCGCCATGCCGTCGAACGGCCGCCGGTAGACGTGGACCGGATCGGCCTCCGTCGAATCGATCACGCCGTCGTCGTCGAAGTCCCAGGCGTACTCGTACGGACCGCCGGCCCCGCCCGACACCGTGCTGTCGAACTGGACGCTCTCGCCGACCCGCGCCGGGTTGGGCGAGATCGTGAAGTCGACCAGCGGCGCGTCGCAGATCGATCCCGTCCCGCCGGTGACGACGAGCGAGAAGGTCGCGTCCAGCTCCGGCGTCGCCAGCACCGCGTCCTCGTTGACCTCGCTGGCGATCACCTCGACCTTCCAGACGCCGTCCTCGGGGTTCTGCACGAACACGTTCTCGACGGTGTCGACGGTGTTCGGACCGCCGCCGGGCTGCGAGTAGTTGTTCGCCTTGAGGCCGTTGTTGCCCCAGTAGACGGTCCCGGAAGGCGAGGTGACCTTCAGGTCGAGGTCGTTGATCCGGTGCAGCGTCGCCGACGTCGTCCCCGGCGGATCGGGGTAGACCATCGTCACCTTCAGCTCGGGCTCGCCGGGCTCGACCTGGACGTCGAACGAGGCCATCCCGTCGACCTGCAGGTTGAACTCCTGGTCGACGAAGAAGCTCCGGCCGGCCAGGTCGTAGGCCTGCCGCGCGCTCGGCCGCCCCCAGCCCTGGTGCACCCGGGTCAGGTCGTCGCTCTCGCCGGAGAACGGGTACTGGACCGCGGTGTTGATCAGCAGCGCCTTGAGGGTGCTGAAGCTCGGCAGCTTCTCGAACACCGTCGCGCCCTGCGGGTCGGTGCCGAACACGTTCTCGGCCCACATCTGGATCAGCAGCCCGAGCACGCCCGCGGACTCCGGTGTCGCGGCCGACGTTCCGCCGAATCCGGCGGTGTATCCGCTGCCGGTCGTCGTCGTGTAGATGTCGTCGTACCAGTAGCTGACGTCCGGCTTGATGCGCCCGTCCTCGGCCGGACCGATCGACGCGCCGCTGCCCCAGTTGTCGTCGCCGGTGTCCAGCGTGTCGTGGTGGCGGATGCCGCCGACCGAGATGATGTTCTTGGCCCACGCCTGCGGCCGGCTGTCCTGGTTGCCGGCGTTCGACTGCGACTGGAGGATCGCGAAGTCGAGCCGCCAGATGATGTCGTCCATCTCGAAGCTGGTGCTGTTGTACGAGCGCGTCCTTCCTCCGCCCCACGAGTTGGTCTGGAAGTGGGCGAAGTAGGGCGCGTCGAGCAGTTCCTGCGTGTGCGCGAAGCGGTCGCCGAGACTGTCGTAGTCGGCGGCGATTCCCTGCTCGGCGCACGGCAGGTGGCCGGTTCCCTTCGCCTCGCCGTCACCGTCCCGATCGCCGTTGCCGAACACGATCCCGTACGTGCTGGTCCCGTGGCTCGCCACGCTCGTCGGCCCGTGGAGCATGATCCCGTCGAAGTCCGGGTGGTCGTCCTGGATCCCGGCGTCGAGCACCTCGCCGCGCACGCCCTGACCGCAGAAGCCGGCGACGGTCTCCACGTAGTTCGTGCCCGCGTCCTCGCGCACGAGGTCCATGTCGGTCTCCGGCGGAGTCCACGGGTCGATCCACATCACGTCGGGATCGGCGGCGACCGCGCCGACCTGCGCGCGGGTCAGCCACAGCTCGAGGATCTGGCCGTTGGGCCACAGCGCCGCGACGCGCGCCCCGCGCGCCACGGCGCGGTCCGCCACGCGGTGCTTGGCGGCGGCACCCCACTCGAACAGGAGCACCCGGAAGCGCCGCATCTCGCCGGCGGCGCCGGTCTCGTCGAGCCAGGCGCGGACCGGCGCGGCAAGCCGGTACCACGGGTGGTACGGCTCGACCCGCCGGACGATCGACAGCGCGGCGAGCCGCTCCCGCACCGCGGCGGACGCCCGGACGAGGAATGCGTCGTCCGGCACGTACTTGAGCACCTCGGCGCCGGCCGCCTCGAGCGCGGCGCGCCACTCGGGCAGAACCTTGGTGCGCAGCGAGACGAGCCGGACCGGATCGTCGGGCCCGGCACGGAACGCCGCGGGCGCCGCGGGCAGCGCCGCGTCCCCGACCACGAGGCCGTCCCGCAGGCGCAGCGCCTCGCTGACCGGCTCGGCCGCCGACCACCGTCCCTCGGCGGCCCGCAGGTGCGCCTCGAACAGCCGCCCGTCCTCGCGCCAGGTGGCGAACAGCGCCCTGCCGGACGGATCGCCGCCGGCCACCTCGAGCGCGACGCGGGCCCGGGTCTCGCGCAGCACCTCGCGTTCGGCCTGCCCGTCCCGCACGTACTCGGCGATGATCCGTGTCGTGCCGTCCGGCAGCGCTTCGAGCCGCAGGTCGGGCGCCCGCAGGTCGTCGCCGGAGGCCGACGGGACCAGCGCGGCGCAGGCGACGACGAGGACGATCAGAACCGGGAACAGACGGACAGCGGACCGGGCGCGTGGCGCACGGCCGGGGCAGACGTCGGGCATCGTTCAGCAGCCTCCTGACCCGGGTCAACCGGGCAACCCGGATAGCCTGCCGAACGTACGCCGACCGGGTCCACCCGGCAGAGGCGAAA
>RFIB01000330.1 GCA_003695625.1 Acidobacteriota bacterium
CGCGCAGGCGGGGCGCCTCGGGGCCGTCACGATCTCGACGAACATGGCCGGCCGCGGGACGGACATCCTGCTCGGGGGCAACCCCGAGATGATGCTCAAGGCGCGCGGGCTCGATCCCGACGATCCGGCGAACGCCGAGGAGCTCGAGCGGCTGCGCAAGCAGTGCGCCGAGGAGCGCGAGAAGGTCGTGGCGCTCGGGGGGCTGCACGTGATTGGCACGGAGCGCCATGAGGCGCGGCGCATTGACAACCAGCTCCGCGGCCGCGCCGGCCGGCAGGGGGATCCCGGCTCGTCGCGGTTCTATCTGTCGCTCGAGGACGACCTGATGCGTCGGTTCGCCTCGGGCCTGATGGAGCGCGCCCTGGTCGGCGCCGACGACATGCCGATCGAGTCGCGGCTCGTCTCGCGCGCGATCGAGCGCGCGCAGAAGCAGGTCGAGGCGCAGAACTTCGAGATCCGCAAGCGGCTGCTCGAATACGACGACGTCCAGAACAAGCAGCGGCAGACGATCTACGCCATGCGGCGCGAGATCCTCGAGGGCGAGGGGACGCGCGAATACGTGCTCGGCCAGGCGGAGGAACTGCTCGACGCTCTCGTCGAGCAGCATCTCGCGTTCGAGGAGCCGGAGCAGCGCCAGTCCGACGAGTTCAAGGCGCAGGTGCTGCACCTGTTCGGTTTCGACCCGGAGCGCGAGGGGATCGACCTCGGCGGTCCGCCGGAGGAGGTCCGCGACGCGATCTGGCAGCGGATCGTCGCCCGGTACGACGACAAGCAGCAGCGCGTCGGCGAGGAGCTGATGCGGCGCTACGAGCGCTACGTGATCCTCCGCGTGATGGACAACCAGTGGAAGGATCACCTGCTGTCGCTCGATCACCTCAAGGAGGGGATCGGCCTGCGGGCGTACGCGCAGCGCGATCCGCTGGTCGAATACAAGCGCGAGTCGTACCTGCTGTTCGAGGAGATGGTCGCCCGGATGCAGGAGGAGATCGTCCGCTACCTGATGCTGCTCGAGCCGATGACCGAGGAGGAGCGGCGCGAGCAGGAGGCGCGGCAGCGGGCCGAACGGGAGCGGATCTTCCGGGCCGCCTCGGCGTCGAAGGCCGGTGTCGACTCCCGCAAGGGGCGGACGGTCCGCCGGGAGGGCCGACGCGTGGGGCGCAACGAGCCCTGTCCGTGCGGCTCCGGCAAGAAGTACAAGCGGTGCTGCGGCGCGTGAACCGGGTGTAGAATCCCCGCTTCCCGCGGCCGGCAGCCGCCGGCCGGGCTCGAGGCGCAGCATGAAGCATGACGACATCGCGCTGGGACTGACCTTCGACGACGTCCTGCTCGTCCCCGGCTACTCCGAGGTCCTGCCGTCCGAGGTGGACACGTCGACGCGGCTGACCCGCCACATCCGGCTGCAGATCCCGCTGCTCTCGGCGGCGATGGACACCGTCACCGAGGCGCGGCTGGCGATCGGGATGGCCCAGCAGGGCGGTATCGGCATCCTGCACCGCAACCTGTCGATCGAGTCGCAGGCCGCCGAGGTCGACAAGGTCAAGCGGTCCGAGTCCGGGATGATCGTCGACCCGATCACCATCACGCCCGAGCGCCCGGTCCGCGAGGCGCTCGAGGTGATGGCGCACTACCGGATCTCGGGGGTTCCCGTCACCGACGAGTCCAACCGCCTCGTCGGCATCCTGACCAACCGGGACCTGCGCTTCTGCCGCGACCACGACGCGCTGGTGCGCGACTACATGACCTCCGAGAACCTCGTCACCGTCCCCGAGGGGACCGATCTCGAGCGGGCCCAGGAGCTGCTCCACGAGCACCGGATCGAGAAGCTGCTCGTCGTCGACGACGAGTACCATCTCAAGGGGCTGATCACCTTCAAGGACATCCAGAAGCGCATCGACTACCCGCACGCGGCCAAGGACGAGCACGGCCGCCTGCGTGTCGGCGCGGCGCTCGGCACCGGGCCGGACACCCTCGAGCGGGCCCAGGCGCTGGTCGAGGCCGGGGTCGACGTGCTGTGCGTCGACACCGCCCACGGGCACTCGCGCCGCGTGCTCGACGTGGTCGACACGCTGCGCGAGCGGTATCCCGACGTGGACCTGATCGCGGGCAACGTGGGCACCGAGGAAGGGGCGCGGGCGCTCGTCGAGCGCGGCGTCGACGCCGTCAAGGTCGGCGTCGGCCCGGGCAGCATCTGCACGACGCGGGTCATCAGCGGCGTGGGGGTGCCGCAGCTGACCGCGATCATCGAGGCGGCGCGGGCATGCCGCCGGCACGACATCCCGGTGATCGCGGACGGCGGGGTCAAGTTCTCCGGCGACGTGGTCAAGGCGATCGCGGCGGGGGCGGACAGCGTGATGATCGGCTCGCTGTTCGCCGGCACCGAGGAGTCGCCGGGCGAGACGGTCCTGTTCCAGGGGCGGACGTTCAAGGAATACCGCGGCATGGGCTCGCTGGCGGCGATGCGGGAGGGCTCGCGGGATCGCTACGCCCAGGACGACCAGCACGATCCGAGCAAGCTGGTCCCCGAGGGGATCGAGGGGCGCGTGCCGTACAAGGGCCGGCTGCGCGACCTGGTCTACCAGCTGGTCGGCGGTCTGCGTTCGGGGATGGGCTACGTCGGTGCGGCGTCGATCGGCGAGCTTCAGGAGCGGGCGCGCTTCGTCCGCATCACTCCGGCCGGACTCAAGGAGTCGCACGCGCACGACGTGATCATCACGCGCGAGGCACCGAACTACCGGCTCGAGTGACGCGCCCGGTCCGGGGGCGTGATCGAGACGAGGCGTTCGCCGGCGCTCGCGCCGGCGGTGATCCGCACGCGCCAGGCGCCGGCGGCGAGGTCCCCGGGGACCCGGTCGCCCCACTCGACCGCGACGACCGCGCCCGCCTCGAGCGCGTCGTCGATCCCCAGCTCGTCGAGCGCGGCCCCCTCCGGCAGGCGGTAGAGATCGACGTGAAGCAGCGGCAGCCGTCCGCCGCGGTGCCAGATCGCCAGCACGAACGACGGCGAGACGACCTGCTCCGGATCGTGCCCGAGGCCGCGGGCCAGCCCCCGGATGAACACCGTCTTGCCGGCGCCGAGGTCTCCCTCGAGCAGGACCACGTCCCCGGCGCCCAGGCCGGCGGCAAGCCGTTCGCCGAGGCGCTCGGTGTCCTGCTCGTCGCCCGAGCGCACCGGCGCTGCCGGCGGCGCGTCGTCCCGGCTCACGCTTCCTCGTCGTCCGGCTCGAGCCGGTCGAACGCCTCGGCCAGGTGCTCGAGGACCGCGCCGGCGGTCAGCGTCTGCTCGGTCTCGCCGCCCGCGAGTGCCAGGTCCGCCGCCAGGCCGTGGACGAAGACCCCGAGCAGGGCCGCGTCGAGCGGCTCGAGGCCCTGGCCGAGCAGCCCGGCGATCAGTCCGGTCAGCACGTCGCCCATCCCGCCGGTCGCCATGCCCGGGTTTCCGGTCGGATTGATGAACGTCCGGCCGCCGGGCTCGGCGACGACCGTCCGGTAGCCCTTGAGGACGAACACGGCGTCGAACCGCTCGGCGCCGAGCCGGGCGGCGGCCAGCCGGTCGTGCTGGATCTCCGCGACGTCGAGACCGAGGATCCGGGACGCCTCGCCGGGGTGCGGGGTCAGCACCAGCGGTCCGCGATGCCGGGCCAGGCTCGCGGCCGCGCGGCCGGCGAACGCGTTGATGCCGTCCGCATCGAGCACGACGGGGCAGCGCGCGTCGCGCACGAGGCGGCGGACCTGCGCCGGCGTCGGCGCGGCGCGCCCGAGTCCGGGGCCGACCGCGAGCACGTCGCGTTCCGAGGCCAGCTCGAGGGCGCGCGCGGCGGCGCCGGCGGCGAGCGAGCCGTCGCGGCTCGCCGGCAGGTCGGCGGTCATCAGCTCCGGGGCGAAGCCGGCGACCTCGGGACGCACGCCGCGCGGGGCGGCGACGGTCACCAGGCCGGCGCCGCCGACCAGCGCGCCGAGTCCCGCGAGCGCCGCCGCGCCGGCGTGTCCGGTCGACCCCCCGACCACCAGCACGTGCCCGCAGCGGCCCTTGTGGTCGTCGGCGGCGCGCTCGGGCACCAGCTCCGCGACCTCCTCGGCGAGCATCCAGTGCAGGTCGGGCGCGGTGCGGGCGATCGCGGCGGAAGGAATGCCGATGTCGACGACCACCACGTCGCCGGCCAGGTCCTCGGCGGGGGGCAGCAGGTGCGCCGGCTTGGGCCGCGCGAACGTGACGGTCAGGTCGGCGTCGATCGCGGGGCCGATCGGCTGCGGGCGCGACGCGTCGAGGCCGGAGGGCAGGTCGACCGCGACGACCGTCGCGCCGGAGCGGTTGACGTCGTCGATCACCCGCGCGGCGAGGCCGCGGACCGGGCGGGTCAGGCCGGTGCCGAACAGGGCGTCGACGACGACGTCCGCGGCGTCGAGGGACCCGCCGACCGGCTCCCAGCCCGCGGCGTCCCGCGCCTCGACCAGCTCCCCCCCGATCCCGGCGAAGGCGGCGGCCATCGCCGCCGCGTCGCCGCGCAGCGTGTCGCGCGCCGCGCCGACGAGAACCGCGCGGACGCGACAGCCGGCCAGGTGCAGGTGCCGGGCGACGACGAACCCGTCGCCCCCGTTGTTGCCGCGTCCGCAGACGACCGTCACCGGGCGTTCGCCGAGCGCGTCGATCTCGTCGGCCATCACCTCGGCGGTGCGCAGGCCGGCGTGCTCCATCAGCACGAGACCGGGGATGCCGTACTCGTCGATCGCGATCGCGTCCGCGCGGCGCATCCGCGTGGCGTCGAGCACCTCCATGGCGTCCTCCCCCGGCACGGCGGCTCGCCGTGCCGCACGACGGGATCGACGTCAGGATAGCGGAGGGTGCGGCGGACAGCCGGGGGCGGGACCCGGCCGGCCGGTCAGGACGTCTCGTCGTCCCCTGCCGCCTTCTCGCGGCGCCGGCGCTCGTCGAGGTACTTCTCCACCTTCTCGCGGGCGGCGTCCATTCCCGGGCGACCGGCCTCGACCCACTCGCGGCCGAGCTTCATCAGCAGTTCGCCGGCCTCCGCGGTCCAGCGCAGGCGCCGCTCGCCCGGAACCATCAGCTTCTCGAACTCGCGCGGGTGCTCCTTCGTCGCCCAGCTCTCGAACGCGATCCAGACGATGCGCAGGTCCTTGAACAGCTCCTCGTCCCGCTCGCCGAAGATCATCCGCCGGATGCGCCCCTGCTCGTCGAAGACGAACTGCGTGTTCCGCGCGCGCCACTCGCCGAGGCCGTGCAGCGCGAGCCAGTCGTTGTTCTCGATCAGCGTGCAGGTGACGGTGCGGTCCTGCTGGGTGCAATCCTCGAGGGCGAGCCGGACGCCGAGCGCGCGGTCGAGGCTCCACGCCCTGGCGAACGAGCGGCGCTCGACGGTGAAGTCCTGCTTGTCGGGAAACTCCCAGTGGGCGTCGTCGCTGAACAGCGCCAGCGCGGCGTCGAAGTCGCCGGCGTTGAGCGCGTCGACGAGCTGGTGGACCTTCGGGACGAGGTCCTCGTCCGTCGCTTCGCTGGCGCCGGGACAGCCGGCGAGCAGCGCGAGCAGCGCCGCGCTCGCCGCGGTGATCAGGATCGCCTGGGTCTTCACGTCTCGTCGCTCCCTGGGAGCCGACCGGCGGCGCCTTCCCCGGTCGCCGGACCGGTCGTCTCATTGCGGAAACTACAGCAATGCAGGGCCTTCGACCGACCCCGCGCCCGTCCCCGGCCTTCCCGGCGGGCCGAACGGTCGCCGCGGGGGGGCCAGAGGTCGGCCCGCTCCGGCTCCTCCGGTCCCGTCGCGCCGCGCCGCCCGGCGGGGGATCCGGGGCATAATCGCCCGCCCGAACCCGCCGGCGCCCGACCGCCGGACGCGGAGCCGCAGGCCGATGGACGCCTACGTGATTCGTGGCGGACGCCCGCTCGAGGGCGTGATCCGCCCCCAGGGCAACAAGAATGCCGCCCTGCCGATGCTCGCCGCCGCGCTGCTGTCCGGGGACACCGTCGAACTCGAGAACGTCCCGGCGATCCGGGACGTCGAGACGATGGTCGAACTCGTCGCGAGTGTCGGGGCGGAGGTGGCGCGCGACGGGGAGCGGGTGACCGTGCGTGCGGCCGACCTGTCCACCGACGAGCCGCCCGACGCCCTGTGCCGCCAGATCCGCGCCTCGTTCCTGCTCGCGGGACCGCTGCTCGGACGCCGGGGGCGCGCCGTGCTGCCGCGTCCGGGCGGCGACCGGATCGGGCGCCGCCCGCTCGACACGCACATCCACGCCCTGCGGGAGCTCGGCGTGGAGACCGAGATCGGCCCCGGTCGCTACGTGCTCACCGCTCCGCGCGGACTGCGCGGAGCCGACGTGTTCCTCCACGAGACGTCGGTGATGGCGACCGAGAACACGCTGATGGCGGCTGCGCTCGCCGAGGGGCGCACGACGATCCACAACGCGGCGTCGGAGCCGCACGTGCAGGACCTGTGCCGGATGCTGGTCGCGGCGGGCGTGCCGATCGAGGGGATCGGCACCAACCGGCTGACCGTCACCGGCGTGCGCGAGATCGGTCCGGTGCGCGCCCGCGTCGGCGTCGACCACATCGAGGTCGGCAGCCTGATCGCCCTCGCCGCGCTGGCCGGCGGCGAGGTGCGCATCGCCGGCGGACGGCTGCCGGCCGACGACCGGATGATCCGGATCGCCTTCGGCAAGCTGGGCATCTCGTGGGAGGTCGACGGCGAGGACCTCGTCGTGCCCGCCGGACAGGACCTTGCCGTGCGCGAGGACCTGCACGGATCGATTCCGCGCATCGAGGACGCGCCGTGGCCCGGCTTTCCCGCCGACCTGACCAGCATCGCGGTCGTCGCCGCGACGCAGGCACGCGGGACGATCCTCGTCCACGAGAAGATGTTCGAGAGCCGGCTGTTCTGGGTCGACCGGCTGATCGCGATGGGAGCGCGGATCGTGCTGTGCGACCCGCACCGGGCGGTGATCGTCGGCCCGTCGGCGCTGCACGGGCAGGTGCTGACCAGTCCCGACATCCGCGCCGGGATGGCGATGCTGATCGCGGCCCTGTGCGCCCGCGGCGAGAGCCGCATCTTCAACATCGCGCAGATCGAGCGCGGCTACGAGCGGCTCGACGAGCGGCTCGGGGCGCTCGGCGCACGGATCGAGCGGCGGACGGATCTCGAGCCGTGAGTCCTGCGGCGGACCTCGTCGCGGCCTGGCGGCGCCTGGCGCGTCGCGTCGGGCGGATGCGCTTCGGCGCACCGGTCAGCCACGTCTACAACCCGCTGGTCTACGCCCGGGCGCCGTTCGAGACCTACGTCGAGCGCTACGCGAGGCGCGGGGTCGACGCGCTGCTGCTCGGGATCAACCCGGGGCCGTTCGGCATGGCCCAGACCGGGATTCCGTTCGGCGAGGTGTCGGCGGTGCGCACGTGGCTGCGGATCGACGGCCGGATCGGGCGGCCCGCCGACGAGCATCCGCGCCGGCCGGTGCTCGGCTGGGACTGCCCGCGGAGCGAGGTCAGCGGCCGCCGGCTCTGGGGCTGGGCGCGCGACCGCTTCGGCACGCCGCAGCGGTTCTTCCGCCGCTTCTTCGTCGCCAACTACTGTCCGCTGCTGTTCCTCGAGGCCTCGGGACGCAACCGGACTCCCGACCGGCTGCCGGCATCCGAGCGCGAGCCGCTGCTTGCGGCCTGCGACGAGGCGCTGCGCGAGGTCGTCGGGGCGCTGGCGCCGCGTCGGGTGCTCGGGATCGGCCGCTTCGCCGAGGCGCGGGCGCGGGCGGCCCTCGCGGCGACCGGTGTGCCGGTCGGGTCGCTGCCCCACCCGTCGCCGGCGAACCCCGCGGCCAACCGCGGATGGCGGCCGCTCGCCGAGACGGCGCTGCGGGCGGCGGGTGTGTCGCTCGACGGTGCGCTACGCTGAACGGGTGAGCGAGTCCCGCAGCGACGCCGCACGCGGCCCGGTGGTCGAGATCCGCGACGTGACGACCGACGGTCGCGGTGTCGGCCGGCTCGACGACGGACGGGTCGCGTTCGTCGACGGTGCGCTGCCGGGCGACACGGTGCGGATCGAGATCACGCGGGAGCGCACCTCGCGCGTCGACGCGGTCGCCGTCGGGACGATCGTCGCCTCGCCGGACCGGGTCGATCCGCCGTGTCCGCACCAGGCCGCCTGCGGCGGCTGTCCGCTGATGCCGCTCGCGCCGGCGGCCGCACTGGCGCTGAAGGTGCGGCACCTCGAGCAGACCCTGCGGCGCGTCGGCAGGCTGGCGATCGAGACCGACGAGGTGATCGCCGCGCCGCGCACGGAGCGCTACCGCACCCGGCTGCGGTTCGCCGTGGCGCCGCGCGCGCGGGGCGTCGCGGTCGGCTTCCATGCGGCGTCCGATCCGGCACGGCTCGTGCCGGTCGACGACTGCCTGCTCGGTCCGGGCGAGATGACCCGGATCGCCCGGCGGGCCGTCGAGCTGATCGCCGCGCGGACGGCGGAGGAGGACGACGCGGCGTGGCCGACGCACGTCACGGTGCGCGGCACGCGCGACGGCGCGGCGTTCCTGCTCGTGCTCGAGGGGATCGACGCGCCGTGGACCGCCGGCCGGACGATCGGCGACGCGCTGTGCGAGGAGATTCCCGCGCTGCGCGGGGTGCACGTCATCGGGCGCGCGCGACGCGGACGGAGTCCGGCCCCGCGGCACCTCGCCGGCGCACGCCGGCTGCATGACACGATCGGCCCGTTCGCGGTCGCGGTGGAGCCCGGCGGATTCCTGCAGGTCAATCCCGATGTCGCCGAGCGGCTCTACGCCTGC
>RFIB01000331.1 GCA_003695625.1 Acidobacteriota bacterium
GCACAGGCCGGCGTCACGAGCCGGGCGGCATCCCGCAGGATTCAGCAAGGAGAGTCGCCCCGTCTACGTGCAGGCTCGAGGCCTCGCAGCGCCCGTAGCGGCGCCCCTTGGGGCGCCGATTCCGCAACCGCAACCCCTCGATCCTCGCGACGTCGTGCGGACGGAATCGCGCGCAGCGCATCATCAGCCGGGCAAGCCCGCTTCGCGTGCGGGCAGAGTTCGCGCTCACCGGACCATCGGCGGGGCAAGCCCCGCCGCTACGGGCGCCGACTCTTCATCCGCAACCCCTCGATCCTCGCGACGTCGTGCGCGCGGGATCGCGCGCAATGCACGACGGGACGCGGATCAGCGGGTGTCGAGCGAGTACGCGAGGCCGATGTACGCGTAGCGGCCGCGCAGCGGGCCCCAGGTGTAGTCGGTCGACGGATCCATCAGATCGCTCTGGACGTAGCGGCCGATGTTGTCCGCGCCGACGAACAGCTCGAGACCCGGGCGCAGCCGCTGGGAGAATCGCAGGTTGACGATCCAGAACGCCTCGGTGCGCCGGAAGGCGATCGTGTCCTCCGAACCGAAGCCCGCCGGCGAGAAGGACTGGATCAGCATCGTCCCGTTGCGCTGGGCGGTGACGCTGGCGCCGAACCCGCTGCGCGGGCCGGTGTAGTCCACGCCGAGCACCAGCGAGGTGCGCGGCACGTACGGGATCTCGTCGGAGACGAACTCGCGCTCCTCGGGCAGGTTCGACTGGTTGAGGATGATCGCCGGAATCACGTCGCCGCGGGTCCGGTTGTCGGCCTCGGTCAGCGAGTACGATCCGCGCAGCGAGACCCGTCGGGAGACGTCGGCGCGGAGCTGCACGCCGAGCGAGAGGTAGCGGGCGTCCGGCACGTTGACGTTCTGGTAGGTCGGCTGGTAGCGCGACGAGAGCGTGATCATCTTGATCGCCAGATCGTCGAAGTCGTTGACGAACGCCGAACCGGTCACCTGCACCGCAAGGCTCGGCTGCCAGATCGCCTCGACTCCGTAGCTCCACGAAGTCTCGGGAACCAGGCCCCGGTTGCCGCGGAAGCGGCGCCCGCAGCAGACCTCGTCGTACGTCGGATCGGGCAGCCGGAAGCCGGCGCCGGCAGACAGGCGCACGATCCAGGCGTCGTTCGGCGCGAGCTGGAGCCGGGCCCGCGGCAGCACCTTGCTGCCCTCGGGAAGCGCCAGCGCCGCCCACGCGTCGCGCGCCGCGGGCGACTCGTAGCGGAAGATCTCGTCGAAGTTGTCAGTGTACTCGTAGTCGACCCAGCGCGCGCCGATCAGCAGGCTGGCCCGCGACGAGAACGACCGCTCGAGCTCGACGAACGCCGAACTCTCGGTGATCGTCTCGGCGGTCGCTCGCGTGAACACCTCCTCGAACGGCAGCCCCTTGAACAGGTCGAACAGGTTCTTGCGCACGTCGACGACGGCCATCTCGCGCCGCGACCAGTCGCCCCCCGCCGTGACCTGGGTGGCGTAGCCGAAGGTCTTCGACCAGCGGGCGGTCGCCTGCACCTGCTCGTCGGCGATGTCGTACGAGGGGAAGTACTGCCGCTCGGCCTGTGGCAGCGTAAACGGGATCGTCTCTTCGATGAACTGGACGCGCTCGGCGTGGACAGCCCCCAGCTCGACAACCGAGCCGTCGTCGAACAGTCCCTCGTAGCGCGCGTCGTACTGCTTGCGTGCCAGGTCGACGTTCTCGAGATTCCACATCGAGAACGCCTCCTCGTAGGCCGCCCGCCCCTCGAGCTGCTCCTCCTGGTAGTCGATCGCGCCGAAACGGAGCTGGTGGTCTTCGGACAGCCGGATCCCGGCACGGGCCTCGATCGTGTAGCGGTCGAACGCCGGCGAGTCGGGGGTGTCGTCGCGATCGGCGAACACGCGCTCGCTTTCCGCCCACGACAGCGCCAGGTTCCCGCTGAACCAGCCGAGGGCTCCGGAGACGTCCGCCCGGGCCCCGTTCCAGCCGTAGCTGCCGTTCTCGGCACTGGCGCGCACCTGGAGCCCCGGCGCCGGTCGGCGGCGGTCGATCTCGACCTCGCCGCCGATCGCCCCGGCCTCGACGTGGGCCGCCGGACCGCGCCGGACCGTCACCTTGTCGATCATGGTGGGAGGCATCACCGACAGCAGGTAGATCTGCGCCAGTCCGGGGGGGACCGGCAGGCCGTCACAACGCACGGCGATATGGGCGTTGCCCAGCCCGCCGAGGGACAGGTCGGCGCTGTTGCAGTTGGTGCACATCGTCTGGACGGTGAGCCCCCCCTCGCCCTGGATCGACTGGGTCAGCGAGGACTCCGTGGCGTCGTCGGGCCGCACGCCCTCGTCGCCGGGCTTCGCCGCGGACGTCTCCGTCGCCGCGGAGCTTCCGGGCGCGTTGCCCTCGTCGGCGAGGACCGGTGCGGGCAGCATCAGCAACAGGACGGGCAGAAGGGTCGCGAGGCGCATCGTCGCTTCTCCGGGACTGCGCGCGGGCGCAGGCGTGCGCCGCGGGGAACGGCCCCGCGGCGCGCGTGCGGTTGGCTTGTCAGTGCAGGCAGGTGTCGGTGGCGCCCACCAGCTTGTCGAGCTTGCTGCGGATCGTGCTCTCCGGATAGCCACCGGTGGAGTAGACGACGCGCAGCCCGGTGTCGAGGATCACGTTCGTGGGCACGGCCGAGTACTTGTTGTACAGCGGCCACGCGGTCCGGCTGTTGCTCTGTGTCAGCGCGTCGACCCAGCACGGGAACGTGTGGTCCGGATTCGGATCGTCCCGGTCGCTCCAGTTGCGGCACTCCGGCGGCGCCGGCCGGCCGTACCAGTTCGGACCGTTGGACTCCTCGTCCATCAGCACGGTCAGCACCTGCACGCCGCGGTCCTTGTAGTCCTGGTTCAGGTTCTCGAGCACGTCGGCCTCGGCCTGGCACGGACCACACCACCACGCCGAGAAGTCGAGCATCACGACCTGGCCGCGGTACTCGTACAGCGAATGCGTCTCGCCGAACTCGTCCTGCAGCGTGAAGTCCTGCCCGCAGGTCCACAGGTCATAGCC
>RFIB01000332.1 GCA_003695625.1 Acidobacteriota bacterium
CCCGCTGACGAACCGATCGAGCGCCGCGCGCTGCTGCGGGAAGAACAGCGACGGCTCGATCAGCTCGAGTTCCATCACGACCGGCCGCCCGTCCGGTCCCGGGGCGACGTCGATCCGCGCGTACAGCAGGTCGCCGTCGACCGCCGCGATCGCCCGCTCGGCGAGCGCCGCCTCGTCCGGGCCGACCGGAACCGGTCCGCTGACCGACTCGTCCTCGCCGGCGAACCGCGGCGCCTTGCGCACGGCGTGGGTGATCTCGCCGTCGATCCACACGATCGCCCGCTCGCCGTGGTCCTCGACCGACGGCAGGTACGGCTGGACGAGCGCGTCGCGCTCCGCGAGCAGCGCGGCGAGGTGCGCCGCGGCGCGCGGCAGGTCGTCCCGCCCCGCGCGCAGCGTGCGGTACGAGGCGGCCGAGATCGCCGGCTTGATCACCACGTCGCGCCAGCCTCGCTCGGCGAGCACGCTGGCCAGATCGACGCGCTCGCCGGCACGCAGCAGCAGCGTCGGCACGACGGGCACCCCGCGACGCTCGAGGTCGAGCAGGTAGCCCTTGTGCAGGTTCCAGCGAACGACCGGCGGCGGGTTCCAGACCGGGACCCGGGATGCGACGCGCTCGAGCCACGCGGCGAACTCGGCAGGGCGCTCGGGGTAGTTCCACGTCGAGCGCAGCAGCACCATGCGCGCCGCGGCGAAGTCGGCGCCCGGGTCGTCCCAGCCGAGCACCGCGCACGAGAGCCCGGCCTGCTCGAGGGCGGCGACGAGCGGGCGTTCGTCGAAGTCCGGCTCCGGCAGCTCCACGCACGAGGCGAGCGCCACGTCGAGAAGCCGATCGCGCGCCGGCACGGCGTCAGCGCCCGAGGGACTCGGTGGCGAGTTCGGCCGCGCGCAGCCCCGACAGCGCCGCGCCCTCGATGCGCAGCCCGCCGAACCCGTCCCCGGCCAGGATCAGCGGCGGACGGCCGCCGATCGTGGCGCGCAGGGCGCGATCCGGGTAGCGGACGACCGGCAGGGCGTAGCGCCAGCGCTTGAGCTGCCGCTCGCGGACGACCGCGCTGCGCGCACGGTACGGGGCGAGCGCAGCCTCGAGCCGGTCGAGCACGACGTCGTCGGCGGCCTCGTACAGCTCGTCGGACAGGGCGCTCGCCGCCTGGACGGTGATCAGCAGGGCCTCGGGCGAGACACCCTTGCGGCGGTTGTCGGCGATGAACGCGATGCCGTCGCCGACTCCCTCGAGCAGGCCCGGTTCGGGGATATCGACGCCGTCCTCGAACCAGAACATGCCGACCAGACATCGCGTGTAGCTCACGCGGCGCAACGCGTACGACTCGTCGTAGGGCAGCCTGAGCCCGGAGACCTCGAGCAGCTCGAGGGTCTGCGGAACGGGCGGCGTGAGCACGACGACCCGCGCGCGGTGGACCCCGCCGGCGTCGTCGTGCACGTGCCACGTCCCGTCATTCGCGGGCTCGAGGCGGCTGACGCGGGTGCCGGGGCGTGCGTCGAGCCCCTCGGCGAGGTGCCTGGCCAGCGTGTTCATGCCGCCGGGCACGGCCCAGCGGACGATCGCCTCCGTCCGATCGCTCGAGATGCTCCCCTCGGACCAGCCGGTGCACCACTCGCTGACGAGTCCCTGCTTGTGCCATGCACGGACCATGCGCCGGAACAGCGGCGACTCCGCGGTGAGGAACTGGGCGCCGTGGTCGGCGCGCCCCGGTCCGATCCGCCGGGTGGCGAGCCGGCCGCCAACCCCGCGGCCCTTGTCGAGGACCTCCGCCTGCACTCCGCTCTCGGCGAGCGACCGCGCCGCGATCAGCCCGCAGAGCCCTCCTCCGACGATCAGCACGTCGGTCTCGCGTCCGCTGGTCCGGTTCATCCTCGCTCCCGGCCTCCCCTCACCGTTCGCGATTCTACCGGAGCGCCGGCGCAGCGCCCGTCGCGTGCCCTGCGGGCGCAGGCGCGTTATCGTCGCCGCACCGGCGGCCCGATGCCGCCGATGGAGCGACGATGGACACGATTCCCGGGCACGTGCTCGACCTGCCGATCCGCGGCCGCGGGCTCGAGGCACCGACGCTGGGCGCGCAGCTCGCCGGCCGCGTCTGGCTCGTCGAGTTCCTGCGGCACTTCGGCTGACCGTTCTGCCGCCAGGCCGTCGCCGAGCTGCGTCGCCTCGCCGAGCAGGAGCCGCGGTTTCCCCCGGTCCTGTTCGTGCACATGGGGACTCCCGAGCAGGGAGACGCGTTCTTCGACGAGCACTGGCCGGCGGCCCGGGCGGTCGCCGATCCAGAAGCCCGGCTCTATGAGGCGTTCGGCCGCCGCCGCGGCGGTCTGCTCGACGTGCTCGGTCCGGGTGTGCTGCTCCGCGGCCTGGGCGTGCTCGCGCGGGGCCATGGCCCCGGCCGGGTCGTCGGCGACCCGCAGCGGCTCGGCGGCAGCTTCCTGGTCGACGTGCCGCGCGTGATCTGGCAGCACGACCCGGAATCCGCGGCGGATCACCCCGACTGGGCGCGACTCGTCGAGCTCATTCCGACGGAGCGGTGATCCCCCGCGCGGGGGGCTCCCGCCGCTCGAACAGTCGCAGCGGAAAGCGCGCGGCAAGGTCCGGATCGCCGAGCACCGCGCCGGTCACGTCCGCAAATCCGAGCTCGCTCCCGAGGGCGTTTTCGACGCCGGGGTCGTGCCGGACGAGAACCCAGCGGCACGGCGCCCCCGCCAGCGCCTCGCGGTGCTCCTTCACGGTCGCCGCGGTCCAGCGCTCGTACTGGACGTCTCCGCACCACGGCTGGTCGGCGAAGAACGCGGTGTACAGGCCCGCGTCTCCACCGCCGACGATGCCGGCCCCGGCCGGCGCACTCCGCGCCAGCGCCTCGCCGAGCTGGCGCGCGGCGACGACGACGGGCGGACTGCCCGCGGCGGCCGCGGCGGCCAGATCGAGCGTCGCGGGGACCCCGAACGAGACGAACGCCGCGGCGAACGGCAGCCAGCGGCGCCAGCGGGCGTCGCGCGCGCCGGCCGGGGGCGCGACGGTCCACGCGATCAGGCCCAGCGTCGCCCCGATCATCATCGGATAGACCGGGAACAGGTAGCGTGCGGCCCGCGCGTAGACCGGCAGGTAGATCGCCAGCGCCGGCAGCGCAAACGCCCCGAGCCAGCGCCATCGCTCGCGGCGCATGTTCTCGCGCCACGGCCGGTGGAACAGCAGCGCCGCGAACAGGGCCAGCGGTCCGAGCGTCAGCAGGTCGTAGGCGACGAAGTTCTTGAGCAGCTCGACGTGGTTCCTGCGCACCAGCACGAACTGGTGACGCAGCTCGCGCAGGCTGCCGGTGGGCGACCATCGCGGATAGCCGCTCTCCCCGGGATCCTCCCAGACGGTCACACGCCCCGGCTCCGGGCGCGCGATCGTCACCCGGTACTGGTGCACCGCGCGTCCTTCGGGCACGTCGGGACCGACGATCGCCTGGTTGATCCGGCCGCTGGTCGAGAACGTCGGGCGACCGTAGCGCGCCGAGAGCACGGCGATCCACGGACCGGCCAGCGCCGCGAACAGCAGCAACGTGACCCCCGCGGCCGAGGCGAGCCGACGCACGTCGGTGCGCCCCGCGACGGCCCACAGTCCGCAGGCGACCAGCACGAACGCCGCGCCGACCGGCAGCGCGACCGCCTTCGCCAGGTACGCCAGGCCGAGCAGCGCCCCCGCCGCAAGCTGCACGCCGCGGCGGTCCGGCCACGTCGGGTCGACGAGCCGGCTCGCGCCCCACAGCAGCAGCCCGGCGAGCAGCATGTCGGGCGTGATCGGCCGCGCCGACCAGGTGCCGGCGGCCAGCGCCACGAGCGCCGCGGCAAACAGCCGCAGCCGCGGCTCGAGCTCGAGCCGGCGCAGCAGCGCGAACGCCCCGAGCGTCATCACCAGCGACGCGACGATCATCGCCACGCGCGCCGGCGCGACCGGGTGGTCGGTCAGCCGGACCACGGGCGCCGCGATCCAGCTCAGCAGCGGTCCCCAGTAGCCGGAGACCGCGAGATCGAAGCGGCCCTCGGCGACGTACCGCGCGATCCGCAGGTAGGCGATGCTGTCCGGTCGGATCTCGAGCGCGTGGCGGATGCCGAGCGGGATCGCGAGCGCGAGCTGGCCGAGCAGGATCAGCGCGAGACCGAGTCTCTCGCGCCGGACGGTCGGGTCGGTCATCGGTGCTCCGTTCACGCGGCCGGACGGGAGAGCGCGCGGCGCAACGCTCCCTCGAGTTCGGGCTCGACGAAGGTGAACCCGGCCTCGAGCAGGCGGCGCGGCACGACCCGCTGGCCGCCGAGCAGAAGCTCGTCCGCCAGTTCGCCGAATGCCAGCCTCAGCACGACGGCGGGGGTCGGCAGCACCGCGGGCCGGCCGAGGACGCGGCCGAGCGTGCGCGCGAACTCGCGCTGCGTGACCGCCGCCGGAGCCGTCACGTTGTACGGGCCCGAGGCATCGTCATGATCGACGGCCCAGACCGTGGCTCGCGCCGCATCGAGCGACAGCACCCAGCTGATCACCTGTCGTCCCGATCCGACCGGTCCGCCCAGTCCGAGCCGGAACAGCGGCAGCAGCCTGCCGAGCATCCCGCCGCGCGGATCGAGGACCGCGCCGTAGCGCAGCGCGACCACGCGCATCCCGAGCCCGGCCGCCTCGCCGGCCGCGGCCTCCCAGTCGCGCACGACCCCGGCGAGAAAGCCGCTCCCGGAGGGCGCCGACTCGTCGAGCGGTTCGTCTCCGCGCGGGCCGTACCAGCCGACCGCGGACGCGCACGCGAACACGCGAGGCGCCGGCTCGACACCCGAGAGCGAGCGGACGAGGGCGCGCGTCCCGCGGACACGGCTGTCGCGGATCGCCCGCTTGCGCGCCTCGGTCCACCGTCCCGCGGCGATGTTCTCGCCGGCCAGGTGCACGATCGCGTCGACGCCGGCGATCCGGTGCGGCTCGAGCAGGCCGCGCTCGGGCGACCAGGCGAGTTCGTCGGCACCGGGCCGCGGCTCGCGCCGCACGAGGCGCAGCACGCGATGGCCCCGGCGCTCGAGTTCCGGAACGAGGGCGCTGCCGAGCAGGCCGCTCGCGCCGCTGACCGCGACGGTGCCGCGGCCGGCCGTCACGGGCGCGGATCCGGACGTCACGCCTCGCGCCTCGGAAAGCGCCCCTCGAGCGCCTCGGACAGGATCCGCTTGACCTGCGGGCTGAAGTCCTTGCCGAGCATCCACTGGACGTAGTCCGGCTGCTCGCGGGCCAGCCGGCGCAGCGGCGTCCCGCGGTGCTTGCCGAATGCGAGCACGGCCTCGCCCTCGTCGTTCCAGGCGATCTTGCGCGTCACGTCGAGAAAGCGGTCGCCGTCGGGATTGCACAGCCTGTGCAGCCCGTCGAGATCGCGCGGCAGGTCGTCGTAGCGCTCGAGCTGCGCGTCGAGCACCTCGAGCGTCGCCTCGACGTCAGCCAGCGCCGAATGGGCGTTCTCGAGCTCCTTGCCGCAATAGAACCGGTAGGCGGCGGACAGGTCGCGGGGCTCCTTGAGGTGGAAGATCGCCATCGCGTCGACGTGGCGGCGTCCGGCCAGGTCGAGCGGGCGGCCGATCCGTTCCATCTCGACCGCCAGCAGCGGCAGGTCGAAGCGCGTCGAGTTGAACCCGGCGAGGTCCGCGTCCTCGAACAGGGAGTGGATCTCGTCCGCCAGTTCGGCCAGCGTCGGCTGGTCACGCACGTCCTCGTCGCGGATGCCGTGCACGGCGGAGGCCTCGGGCGGAATCGGCCGCTCCGGATTGACCAGCGAGCGGAAGCTCCTCCGCAGGCCGAGCGGCTCGACGCGGATGATCCCGATCTCGACGATGCGGTCGTTGGCGATGTCGGTGCCCGTCGTCTCCAGGTCGAAGCAGACGAGGGCGCGGTCGAGACGCAGGCGGCGCATGATCGGTTCCTCTCGCGCGATTGTATCAGCGCGCGGTGCGCGGGCCGTCGAGCGCCGCGTAGCCCGTCATCTCGAGAAAGCCGCGTCCGGCGACCTCGCGGTCCGCGCGCCGGCCGCGCACGTCGACCGCACCCTCCCAGTAGACCACCGCCAGCCGCAGCTCCTGGGCATCGAGCGCCGCGGTCACGTCCAGCTCGAGCCCTGCGGCGGGAACCTCGAGCCGCCACGCGACCGGATAGCTCGCTCCGCTGCGCGGACTGCGCCACGTCCGTCCGGGGACGAGGCGGAACCCCCGGGCGTCGAAGCGGGTGACCGCGCCGGAGGGACCGACCAGCGTCAGCGCTCCGTGCGGGTCCCGGCTGCCGTCGGCACGGCGAAGCTGCCATGCGGTGATGTCGCTGCCGTCGTCAAGCTGCAGCGCGAACCAGTCCCAGCCGACCTGCCCCTCGCCGAGCACGCTGGTGCTCCATTCGCGATCGAGCCACGCGCGTCCGCGGACCGGGACGCTGCGTCCGCCGGCGACGACGGTTCCCTCGGCGCGCATCCGCGTGATCGAGTAGTAGTACGACGCGTCGCCCGGCTTCGGCCCCTTGCGCGACAGGCCGTCGTCCCCCTGGAGCACGACCGGCCGTTCCGGAACGACGACGAGATCGATGGCGCGGCCGGAGTCCGCCGCGAGCAGGCGCAGCGGAAAGTCGACCGCGCCGGGCTCGCTTGCGGCGGACCAGTCGAGCACCTGCACCGCGAGCGGAGGAATGGAGGCGGCGGCCAGGCCGGGCGCCTCGCGGGCGATCCGCTGGGCGGCGCGGAACTCCTCCGCCGTCACGTCGGCGAGCGCGAAGTGGGCGAACATCAGATGGTCGGCGGCGAGCGCGGAAGGCCGCTCGGCGGGCGACGGATCGAGGCCCTGGCGGAAGAACGTGAGCTGGTAGCCGAACCGTTCGCCGGCCGGGCCGTCGAGGTTGCCGGTGAAGTACCACCACTCGGTGCGGAACCCCTCGTGCGGTCCGTGATCTTCGGGGAACCGGAACTCGCGCGGCGCGATCGCCCGCCGCCAGCCTGCGCCGGGATCACCGCCGAGCGCCGCGACCGGCGAGAGCGCGGCCGGGGAATCCGCCGCCGGCGCCGGGGGCCGGCCGCACGCCCCGGCGGCGAGCGCGAGCGCCCCGGCGAGCGGCAGGAACACACGTCGCAGCGAACGCACGCTCACTCCTCGCGCAGGGCGCGCGCCGGCGGCACGCGCGCCATGCGCGCCGCGGGCCACAGGCCGGCGAGCAGCGCCGCCGTCAGCGCGACGCCGAGCGCCTGCAGCAGCTGACCCGGCGCGACCGACAGCTCGAGCGACCAGCCGAACGACCGCACGTTGATCACGCGCACCATCACCAGCGCCAGCGCGAGGCCCAGCGGCCACGAGAGCAGGCCCGCGACGAGACCCATCAGGCCGCACTGGCCGAGCACGAGGCGCCAGAGCTGGCCGGGGGTCATGCCGACGGCGCGGAGCATGCCGAGTTCCGGAGCGCGCTCGAGCGACAGCGCGAGCAGCGCCGAGACGACGCCGACGAACGACACGACGAGCGCGAGCACCCGCAGCACGGCCGTGATCGTGAACGTCCGCTCGAAGATCTCCAGCGAGCGCTCGCGCAGCGCGCGACTCGACTGGATCACGATCTCCGCCTCCGGCCCGGCGGCACGACGCACCGCGTCGATCGCGCGGCCGGGATCGACCCCCTCGCGCAGGAACAGCGCCACCCCCGAATAGCCGCGATCGTCCCACAGCGCCTCGTACGTCGAGCGCGCGACGAGCACCGTGCCGCGATCCGAGGCGTAGTCGCGGTACACGCCCGCGACGGGGAACGCGTGCATGCCGCGGTCGGTGCGCAGCGCGAGCGTGTCGCCGCGGTGCAACCCGCGGCGGCGCGCCAGCGGCTCGGAGACCAGCACGTGCCCCGACGTGCGCATCGCGCGCCACGCCGACTCGCGCTCGCCCTCGAGCATCTGCCAGCCGAGGCGACCGCCCTCGTCGATCTCCACCGCGACCAGACGCACGGACCGGCCCTGCCCGTCGAGGACCTCCGCGCGACGCACCGTCGATGCGGCCCGCGCGACAGGGATGCGGCGCAGGCGTCCGGCGAGTGCCGGATCGAGCGACGGGTCGCCGCGTCCGAGACTCAGGTCGGGAGGCGAGACGTACACGTCGGCCTGGAGCTGCGCCTCGAGCCAGGAGGCGACCGCCCCGCGGAAGCTGTCGATCATGATCCCGACGCCGACCGCCACGGCGATCGAGGTCATCAGCGCGGCGATCGCGACGCCACTGCGCGAGAGCGTCGTGACGATCCCGCGCGCCGCCATCGCGCCGATCACGCCGCCGAGCCGCCGCGCCGGCGCGCGCAGCGCAAGCACGATCGCCGCGGTCGCTCCCGGAGCGAGCAGGGCGGCGCCGGCGAGCATGGCGAAGAAGCCGGCGAAGGCGAGCCACAGGCCCGTCCCGGGAAGCGAGAGCAGCGCCCACGCGGCGACGAGCAGTGCGCATCCGCCGGCGCTCGCGAGCGGCACGCCGCGG
>RFIB01000333.1 GCA_003695625.1 Acidobacteriota bacterium
CGACGGCGTCGAGCTGTGGCATGTCGAGCTGTCCGGCTTCGTCCGCCTGCCGGCGGACGAATACCGGAAACGTGAGCGCGACGCCCTGACCCGGAGCATCTTCGACGGCGAGCTGTCCGTCGTCACCGAACTCGACGTCGACTCCGCGGGACATCTCCTCGTGGAGACGAAGCGCTGGCCGGGGGAGATGATCCAGCACCTGTTCCACCGCTCGGGCCGCCTGCTCGGCCGGCAGGGACCGTGGGACGGGTACGTCCAGCAGGCCGATCCCGACGCGCGCGGCTGGGTGATCTACGCCGGCGGGATGCGCGAGAACTACGATCTCTTCCTGCCGACGGAAGCCTGGCGGCTCGAGGTCGACTCCCCGCGCACCGACCTGCTCGTGGACCACTTCGTCGCGTGGTTCCTCCCGGACCCGGGAGACGGCAGCTTCGTCTACCGGAGATGCCGCTACAAGCCGCCGACGCATGTGCACAAGTGGCTGCGCGAGCGGTTCGACCCGGAGGTCGCCGCAGCGACGAAGGCGCTGCATGACGAACTCGGGCCGGAATGGCTCGAGCGGCGGCTCGACTACGCACCGCTGGCCCGACTCGTGTCCGGGCCGCTCGAGGTTCTGGATCCAGCCTGGCGCGAGCGCTTCCGGAGGGCCCTTGTCGAGGCCGGTGCCGACGTCGAGGTCGCGGCGCGGCTCGCGGCGGGCGCAGACCCGGCAGGTGGAGGGGGGCGGAGCGCCGCGCCGCGCTGAGCCGGCGAGCCGGGCTGCCGGCACGGCTACCAGCGCCGGATGGCGAGCACGACGGGGCCGACGACGACGCTCGACACGCCGTGCCCGTCGGCCAGATCGATCCGCTCGGGAGGCGTCCGGTCCGAGGGATCGGGCAGCAGCCACAGCGTGCAGCCGTCGTCGGCCAGGCTCAGCCGCGCGAACACCGGCGGGCCGACCGGCCGGCGGCAGAGGTGGATCCGGGCCGGCTCGAACGTGTCGGCGTGGCAGTCGAGGACCGTGACGTCGCCGGCCTGCAGCCACGTGCGCACGAGCCGTCCGTTGTCGTCGTCGACCCGCAGCGCGACGAGTCCGTCGGGCGACTCGCGGCCGACGAGAGCGCCGTCGATCGCCAGCGCGGCCTGTACCTCGTGGTCGGCGGGTGTCTCGGTGCACGAGATCTCGCCCGAGACGAGCAGCGGGATCGGCAGCGCCCGCGCCATCGCCTCCTCGCGGAAAAGCTGCACCAGCGGCGGGGCGCCGCTGCGGACGACGTGCGGCGGCGGGAGCGTCGTGCGCGGCGCACTCTCGACCGCGTCGCTCTCGAGGTACGGCGCGATGTCCGGATCGTCGCGGTCGAGCGACAGCAGCGCCCGGCGCGTGCGCTCGTCCATCCGTGCCGTCGCCGACCAGACCCGGTACAGATCCTCGCGGTCGTCGAGCGCTTGGGCGATCCGCACGGCGACGTCCTCGGACGGAACCTTCTCGCCGTGCTCGATCAGGGACACGTACGACGGGCTGACACCGACGCGTCGGGCGAGCTCGAGACCGGTCAACCCGCGTCGTGCCCTGAGCGTCCGGATTCTCCGGTGCAGCGACAGCACGACGCCCTCCCCACGAGCAGGCGGAAGCGTACGCGGCTGAACGTCGTATGACAAGCCCCCCCGGCCGGGTATGATCGCGGGCCGGCACCCGGCGGAGGCAGGCCGTGTTCCTTCCGATCGGCGACGCCCCGAATCCGCGCACGCGCCCGGTGGTGACCTGGGCGCTGATCGCCGCCAACGTGCTGGTCTATCTCGCGATGCTGCCGGCGGCGGCGCGCCGGCCGGATCCGCGCGATCCGGCGTTCGTCGCGTACGTCGAGACGCTGGCCGCCGAGCGCGGCCTCGATCGCCACACCCTGCGCGTCATCGCCGCCGGCATGAGCGAGTACGACCTGATCGTCTACCGCTGGGGCTTCCGCCCCGCCGATCCGAGCCTGCTGACGCTGCTGACGAGCATGTTCCTGCACGGCGGGTTGATGCATCTCGCCGGGAACATGCTGTTCCTGTGGATCTACGGCGACAACGTCGAACACAGGCTCGGCCAGCTCGGCTATCTGCTCGCCTACCTCGGGACCGGCGTGGCGGCGGCGCTGTTCGACGGGATGATCCGCGCCGGCTCCGGGATTCCGAGCGTGGGCGCGTCGGGGGCGATCTCCGGCGTGCTCGGTGCCTACTTCGTCTGGTTTCCGCGCAATCGCGTGCGGCTGATGGTGTTCCTGTTTCCGTTCCTGGTCGACGTGTGGGAACTGCCGGCGCGGGTCGTGCTGCTGGTCTACATCGTCATCGACAACCTGCTGCCGTTCGTGATCACGGGCGGTCGCGGCACCGGCGTCGCGTACGGCGCGCACATCGGCGGATTCTTCGCGGGGCTGGTGCTCGCGTGGGTCGTGGCGAGGCTGCCGTGGGGACGGCCCGCCGTGCCGCGGCCGGCGCGGCGGCCGCGGCCCGCAGCCGGGGAGGACCTGTCCGCGACCTTCGCCGACGCGGTCGCGGCCGGCCGGCTCGACGACGCGCTGGTGCTGCTGTTCGAGACGCCGCGCGCGCTGTCGCGGGCGGCGATCGACCCGGAGAGCAAGCTGGCGCTCGGCGAGGCGCTGCTGCGCGCGGGGCGCCCGCGGCAGGCGCTTGCCGTGTTCCGCCGCGTTCTCGTCGACCATCCGGACGACGCCGCGATCCGCGCGCGGGGCCATCTCGGCGCGGCGACGGCGCAGCTGCGGCTCTCCGGCATGGAGACAGCCGCCTACCAGCACATCTACGCCGCCCTCGAGGAGTCGCCCGAGCCTGCGGTCCGCGCCCGCGCCGCGGAACTGCTCGACGAGCTGCGCGCGCGCAGCCGGGCCATCCCCCGCCTGCGCCGCTGACGCCGGACCGCTTCAGTCGCCGAGCTCGGCGAGCGCGCGACGGTACGCGTCGAGCGTCGCCTCGTCGAACAGCACGAACCGGACCAGCTCGATCCGTGTCGGCGCCGATTCGAGCCAGGCGCGCACCGCGCCGAGCGCGATCCGCGCCGCACGGTCGACCGGGAACCGGTAGGCGCCGGTCGACAGCGACGGGAACGCCACTGTCCGCGCCCCGAGTTCGTCGGCCAGCTCGAGACTGCGCCGGTACGCCGAGGCAAGCTGCTCGTCCTCGCCGTGGGTTCCGCCGCGCCAGACCGGCCCGACGGCGTGGATCACGTGCCGCGCGGGCAGCCGGCCGGCCCCCGTCGCCACCGCGGACCCGGTCGGACAGCCGCCGATCTTCCGGCACTCCTCCATGATCGACGGCCCGCCCCTGCGATGGATCGCGCCGTCGACGCCGCCGCCGCCGGCCAATCGCGCGTTCGCCGCGTTGACGATCGCGTCGACCTCCTGCTCGGTGATGTCGCCGCGGACAAGCTCGAGAGTCGTGCTGCCGAACGTCCTGCGCTCCATGCCCGGTCCTCCCGGGCGCCTCGCCGTGCGCCGCAGGCTATGATCGCACCATGGCGCTGCGGCGGGCCATCCGCCGCGGCGCGGTGCAGGAGGAGCGAGCGATGGACGCCGGCAGCCGCCCCGACACCGCCGCTCTCGAGCGCCTGGCGATCACGGGCCGTGCGGTGCTGCGGCGCATCTGGGCGCGACGCGACCGGCGCGAGGCGATGGCCGAGCCGGAGCGGCGCCTGCTCGAGCTGATGGAGCGGCATCTCGACGCGCGGCCGTTCTGGGAGGGCGCCGACCCCGACGAGCACGAGAATCCGTTTCTCCACGTGCTGATGCACCACCAGGTCGCCGAGCAGATCGAGCGCGACCGTCCGGCGGGCACCCGCGCCGCGTACGAGCGCCTCGTCGCGTCGGGCCTCGAGCCCCACGAGGCCGAGCACCGGCTGATCGACGCGTGGGCCCGGGAACTCGCCCGACAGGTCCGCGAGCGCCGTCCGTTCGACGCGGAGCGCTACCGCGCCGAACTCGACGCGCTGTCCTGAATCGCGGGCACGATCCAGATCTCGCGCGCACCCGCGTCGTGGGCCGCGGCGAGCGCGTGCAGCAGGTCGTCCCACAGCGCGCCGGCCTCGGGCACCAGCACGAGTCTGCCGCTGCCGTCGGGGGATGCCGGAAGAGCGTGTTCACGGGCCGGACCCGCGTGGTAGATCCGCGATGGGTCACCTGCGCGCGCGGAGCCCGGCTCGACCGTCGATTCCTCGTCGTCGGGCCCCGGCGGCAGGGGGAGCACGACCTGCGGCACGCCGGCCGGGGGCAGAGGGGCCTCGCCGCCGGCGAGGTGCAGCACCGGCCCCGGACTCCGCGGGACCGGGGACGGCCGCGGGCCGGGACGTGGCGCGTAGGCGAGCCGCAGCGGACCGCTGCCCGCGCCGGCGAGCGCGTCGAGCGCGGTCGCGGCGAGCAGCGCCCGGTCGAGCTTGAGCACCCGCGCGGCGGCGCAGCCCGGCGGCAGCGGCAGGTCGACCGGCCCGCCGCGCCGCGGGACGCGCCG
>RFIB01000334.1 GCA_003695625.1 Acidobacteriota bacterium
GTCGCAGGCGATGGCGCGGGTCCGCGAGATCGTCTCGCTGGGGCTCGCGGCGCGATCGGCGCAGAAGATCCGCGTCCGCCAGCCGCTGCGCCGGGCGCGCGTGTTCATGGCCCACGACCGGCTCGAGGAGCAGGTCGCCGGCCTGTCCGCGCTGATCGAGGACGAACTCAACGTGCACGAGGTGGTGTTCGGCGGCGACGCCGACCGGTTCGTCTCGTGGTCGCTCAAGCCGAACTTCCGCGCGATCGGGCCGCGCTACGGCAAGCTCGTGCCGGCGATCAAGAAGGCGCTCGCCGAGGCCGACGCCGCGGCGCTGCGGCACGAACTCGACGCGAAGGGGCGCATCGAGCTCGAGGTCGCCGGCCGGTCGGTCACGCTGGGGCCGGACGAGATCGAGATCACGCTCTCGGCGCGCGAGCACTATGCGGCGGCGTCGTCTCCCGACGCGGTCGTGGTGCTCGAGACCGAGATCGACGACGCCCTGCGTGCCGAAGGGCTGGCCCGCGAGCTGGTCAACCGGATCCAGGCGCTGCGCAAGGACCTCGATCTCGACTTCACGGACCGGATCGCGGTGTGGATCGACGCGCCGGACGAGATCGCGGCGGCGCTCGAGGCCCACCGCGAGCTGATCGCCCGCGAGACGCTCGCGGTGCGTCTCGAGCCGGGCGCGCCGCCGTCGGGCGTCGAGACGCGCGAGACGACGATCGACGGCAGCACGGTGCGTGTCGGCCTGCGGCGCGAGGGCGGCCGGTGAGCGCCGGCGACCGCAGGCGGGCGACGCCCGGACTGACCCAGGTCGGTCGCGGGGCGGTCGTCACGGGCAGCCTCGAGGGGCCGGGCCCGGTGATCGTCCACGGCACGATCCACGGCCGGCTCAAGCTGACCGGCGAGCTGTTCGTCGCCCGCGGGGCCCGGGTCGACGGCACCGGCGCACGGGTGCGGCGCCTGCGCGTCGAGGGCTGGGCGGAGGGGGACTTCCGGGTCGAGCAGGATCTCGAACTCGGGCCGGAGGGCCATCTTGCCGGGTCGGCCACCGCGCGGGCGCTCGAGACCGCGGCCGGCTCGTCGATCGACGCGAAGCTGACGATCACGAAGCCGTAACCGTCGTGCGGCGACCTCGTCCGCTCAAGACGTTCCCGCGACGTCCGAAGAGTCCCCGGGGGGCACGAGCCCCGGCGCGATCACTGCGCGCCGGGAAGGGGACCGGGACGGGTGGCGCGCGTTCTGCTGGTCGACGAGGATCCGTTCGTGGTCGAGACGCTCGGCGACGCCCTCGAGCGGGCGGGCCACGAGGTTGTCCGGGCGTCCGGGGCGGGCGAGGCGCTCGCCCGCTTCGACGGTGCGGCGATCGCCGCGGTCGTGGCCGGGCTCGACGGCGACGGCCTCGACACGCGTGCCCTGCTCGACGACCTGCGCGCCCGCGAGCCGGGACTGCGGGCCCTCGTGTTCGGACGTCGCGCCGACGAGGGGACGGTCGGCGGCAACGGCACGGCGGTGCTGGCGAGGCCGTTCCACGTCGAGGATCTGGTCGGCGTGCTCGAGCGGACGCTCGCGCTCGAGGGCGGAAGCGAAACGGCCGGCGCCGGCG
Organism: Acidobacteriota bacterium; assembly: GCA_003695625.1. GTDB lineage: Bacteria > Acidobacteriota > Polarisedimenticolia > J045 > J045 > J065. The sequence continues at coordinate 1,589 of RFIB01000334.1, forward strand.
CGGGCGCGGCGCCCCCTGCGTGCGACGGCACGCTGCTCGGACGCAATCCGAAGATCCGGGCCCTCAAGGAACTGATCGAGACGGTCGGTCCGGCGACGAGCGCGGTGCTGATCACCGGGGAGTCCGGGACAGGCAAGGGACGCGTCGCGCGCGCGATCCACGACGCCGGGCCGCGGGCCGGTGCGCCGTTCGTGCGCTTCGACTGCAGCGCGTTCGAGGACGGTCTGCTCGAGGCCGAGCTGTTCGGCGCCGAGCAGGGCGCGGTGCCCGGCCTGGCCCGGGCGCGTCGCGGCGCGTTCCGGCGGGCCGACGGCGGCACGCTCTACCTGGCGGACGTCGATGCCCTGCCGGCCCCGACCCAGATGAGGCTGCTCCGGGTGGTCCAGGAGCGTTCGGTCACGCCGCTCGGGTCCGACGTCGCCGTGCCGGTCGACGTGCGGGTGGTCTCAGGCGTCGACGGCGACCTCGCCGCCGCGGTCGAGGCCGGGCGCTTCCGCGAGGACCTGTTCTTCCGGCTCGGCGTGATCCCGATCGCCGTGCCTGCGCTGCGCGAGCGGCCGGACGACATCCCCGAACTCGCCGAGCACCTGCTGCGCGTCCACGCGGCCGCGTGCGGCAAGGACGCGCTCGAGGGGTTCACCCCGCGCGCCATGCGGGCGCTCGAGCGCTATGCCTGGCCGGGCAACGTCCGCGAGCTGGAGAACGCCGTCGAGCGCGCGGTGGTGCTCGCCCGCGGGTCCCGCGTCGACGTCGACGACCTGCCGCCGGAACTGAGAACGCGCCGCGTGGAGGCCGACGAGACCTACCAGCTCAACACGGTGCGCCTGGCCGAGGTCGAGGAGATCGTCGTCCGCCGGGTGCTGACCCGCACCGGCTGGAACATCAAGCGCTCGGCGGAGATCCTCGGCATCACCCGCGCGACGCTCTACTCGAAGATCCGCAAGTTCGGCCTCGCGGCTTCGCGCTGACGGTCCGGTCGCCGCCGTCGACCGGCCCCGCCCACTGCGTGCCGAGCCCGGGGCCGTAGAGCAGCGCGTTGACCAGCAGGCGGCGGGTCGCCAGGGTCCAGCCGCGGAACTCCGGCGCGTCGGAGAACAGGATCACCTGGCCGCGGCCCCTGGCCTCCCGCACGGCCCAGGCGGTGCGCGCCAGCCGGCCGGCGGCCTCGGGCCACAGCAGCCCGCCGAGGTGCAGCGCGTCGGGGTCGGCCAGGCGGGCCGCGACGTCCACGTCGGCGCCGGCGACGAGCGCCCGGCCGGTCCGCAGCAGCACCGGCAGCTCGGTCTCGTCGAGGCCGAAGCAGAGGAACGCCCGCGGGTCGAGCAGCGCGCGGACGAACGCGCCGCGGGGGGCGAACCGGCGCAGGCGCTCGTCGGCCGCGGACAGCTCGGCGGCGGTCGGCTTGTCCCGCCCGGGCGGCAGCGTCGGGGCGATCCACTCGGCCAGCGGCACGGGAGGACCGCCGCGCCAGCCGTCGACGCCCGCGAACGGCCGCGCGCCGGGGCCGATCAGCGGCGCGACGTCCCACGGATCGTCCGCGGGACCGGCCGGCGCCGCCTCGCCGCCTGCAGCGGGCGCACGGAGCCCGGTGGCGACCGGCTTGCCCGCGGCCTCGGCGGTCAGCGCGTCCGGGCCGAGCACTACCGGCGGGAAGGCGTCGAGCACCTCGCGGCGCAGGCGGGTCCGCGTCAGCTTGCGCTCCTTGCCGGCGACAAGCTCGGCGCCCGAGCCGATGCCGATCAGCGTGCCGCCGCCGTCGACGAACCGGGCGAGCCGCTCGGCCGCCTTGGGTCCGAGGGCCGCGGCGAGCGCCTCGGCGCCGCCCATCGCGGGCGGGACGACGAGCACGTCGTAGCGGCGCAGGTCGAGACCGGCAAGCCGCCGCGCGTCGACGGCGGCGAACGGATAGCCCAGCTCGTGATCGAGCAGGAACCACAGCGCGCCGTACGCCGACGGCGCGACGGGAGCGCCGGCGAGCACCGCGATCCGCGGGGCGACCAGCGGGCGGACGTGAGAGCCGCCGAGGTCCGGCCCGCGCTCGGCGCGGAACGTCCCCGTGCCGACGACGGGCACGCCGTGCTCGCGGGCCAGCTCCGCGAGCCGCTGCGGCAGGTCGTCCGGGTTGCCGCGGGCCGGGATCACCAGCGAGCCGCGCGAAAACTCCCGGCCGGCGACGGCGAGCGGCTCGTCGGTCGCCGCGACGCGGATCCCGGCGCGGAGCAGCGCCGCGAGCAGCCGGGGCGCGTTCTCGTCGCGTCCGTCGGCGAGCCATGCGACCGCGGGACCGTCCGCCGGCACCGCCGTCGCCGGAGGATCGGCCGCGGGCACGTCGGCGCCGCGGCGGTCCCCGACCCTTCGCGCCGTCCACCACGCGTCGATGCCGTAGGCCAGCGGCAGCGACCACGCGGTCGTCTCGTAGAGCCGCGAGCCGCGCCGCCGCTCGAGGTACTCCCGCTCCTCGTGCAGGAACTCGCGCGACATCGGCACGTGCGGGTCGAGCAGGTTGCGTGCCAGCCGGCCGGCCGGCTGGTCGAGCGGGACGACCCACGCCGGCGTGCGCAGGCTGTCGGCTGCCACCGGCCGCCCCGTCCGCCCGTCGACCGGCGCGCCGAGCCCGACGGCGGACTCGCGGCGCAGCACGACGATGCCCTGGCGCCGCAGCAGCCGGACCAGCCGGCGCACGCGCTTCGGGTGCCGGGTCTCGGGCAGGATCCACGCCGCGGGCGCGCCGCCGCGCCCCGCGGCCTCGATCGCGGCGCGGCGCGCCGCGACGAAGTCGCGCAGCAGCTCGGCCCGGTGTTCGAGCAACGTGCCCAGGTTCGCCATCGAGCTGGTCACCTGGTGCTCGACCGCCTCGGGAAACGTGCGGACGTCCCCGCTGCGCTTGAGCACGCGCGTTCCGCTGGTGCGCGACATCTCGTACAGGATCCCGACGGCGCCGAGATAGCTCGACCACGACGAGCCGTAGCCGGGAAAGAACTCCTCGTTCCATTCGCGCGTGTAGTAGGGAAAGCCGCGCGCGTCGAGGGCGCGCGCCTGGTCGGCGGCGAACGTGTCACGCCAGCGCGCGTTGGACGCGGGCAGGTGCGGATTGAAGGGGTGCCGCGGCGGGGAGAACAGGTAGGTGCTGTTCGGGCCCATCTCGTGGCTGTCGACCACGAGCTGGGGCAGCCAGCGCGCCATCACCGCCGAGCGCGCGCTCTCCGGCTGGACCTGCGAGAACCAGTCCCGGTTGAGATCGAACAGGAAGTGGTTGCCGCGCCCCCACGGCCAGACGGTGGTGTGCGACAGATCGTCGAGGTTGCCTGTCGGTTCGAGATGGGCGAACGACCGGATCATCGCCAGGTAACGGTCCCGGCCGTCGGGGTTCTGCAGCGGGTCGATCAGCACGAGCAGCTCGCCACGCACCCGCTGCGCGAACTCGTCCTCGCCGGCGACCAGCCGGTAGGCGACGGCCAGCGCGGCGTCGGTGCTCGACAGCTCGTCGCCGTGGATCGCGTAGGCCAGCCACGCGACCGCCCGCGCGGATCGCAGTGCGCCGTCGTCCGGCATGGCGTCGGCCCCGTCGACCAGGGCGACGTGCCGCGCGCGGAACCCCTCGAGGTCGGCGACGGTCTCCGGGTCGGCGATCGCCAGCACGACCAGGTCCCGACCCTCGTGCGTCCGCGCGTACCGGGTCAGGCTCGCCCGCGGCGATGCGTCGGCCAGCGCCTCGAAGTACTGCAGCACCTCGGCGTGCGTCGCGGGCCGGTCGCCGGGCGCGAAGCCGAGCACGGCGTCGGGCCGGGGGACGGCCGCGTCGAAGCGGGCGTCGGGAAACCAGCCGGCGAGCCGGTCCGCGGCCCCGTGGCTCGCGGGAATCGTGCACAGCAGGGCGAGGGCGGCGACGACGGGACGGCAAGCGGTCACGGGAGAACCTCCTGGGCGACGGGCGCGGGCCCCGGGCAGAGAGGATAACCGGGCCCGCCTGGAACGATCCGGCGCTTCGCGGGTTGTTACCGGTCGAGACGGCGCCCCCCGACGGGCGCCCCCGGAGGGACGAGACGATGCTGGCACGAGGACGCTGGTGGATGCCGGGACTGGCGATGGCGGCCGCGCTCGGACTCGGCCTGGTGGCCGCCCCGCGGGCGATCGCGGAGGACGGAGACGGCGCCGGGGACACCCGCGACAAGGTCGCCTGGCTCGGCGTGATGCTCGACGAGGCCGACGGCGGGGCCCATGTCGTCGCGGTGATCGACGACAGCCCGGCGGACGAGGCGGGGGTTCCCCGCGGCGCGGTGATCACCGCGGTCGACGGCGAGCCGGTCGACGGGCCGGACGAGTTGCGCCGCGCGATCCGGCGGCACGCCCCGGGCGACAAGGTGACGCTCTCGCTGCGCGAGGAGTCCGGCGCCGAACGGACCGTCGAGGTGACCCTCGGCGAGACCGACCGGCGGGACGTGCGGGTCGAGCGTTTCGTGTGGAAGGGACTGCCGGAAGGCTTCGAGAAGCACCTCGAGGGGCACGACGGCGAGTGGACGATCCGGCCGATGCCGCGGACGTGGCTCGGCGTCGAGCTGCTCTCGCCGTCGGCCGGCGTGCGCCGAGCTCTCGGCGGACCTGCCGACGCGGGCGTGCTGGTCAACGAGGTCGCGGAGGACTCCCCCGCGGCGAAGGCCGGGCTCGAGGCGGGCGACCTGATCGTCGCGATCGACGGAGCGCCGGTGGACACCGTCCGCGCGCTGCGGCGCATCCTCGGCAAGCACGAGCCGGGTGACACCGTCACCGTGGAGATCGTGCGCCGCGGCGACCGGCGGTCGGTGCAGGTGACGCTCGGCGAGTCGAAGAGCCGCGTGTTCATGTTCAGGCAGCACGGCGAAGGGCCGGTGATCGCGATCCCGCCCGACCTCGAGATCGAGCTTCCCGACCTCGACGAGCTGCGCGAGCACCTGCGATCCCTCGACGACGAGCAGATCGAGATCGACATCGACGAGATCGAGTCGCGCGTCCGGGAGGCGCTCGAGCGCGCCCGCGAAGCGCTCGAGCGGTCGCGCGAGGCGCAGGAGCGCCATCGCGAGCAGCTCGAGCGCCGGCCCGGGGCCGGTGGCGGCCGGGTGATCGACGCGATGGTCGGCCCCGGATCCGGCTTCGCGCACCCGACGACCCTGGCCATCTGAGAGCGGATCCCGCCCCGCCGTGCCCCGGCGGCACGGCCGTTCTCCCTCTTCCTCCAGCCGGTGACGATCCCCGCCCCCCGGCCTCGGCCGGGGGGCGGGGGGAGCCGCGCTCAGCCCCGCGCGCCCCGCCCGCCCAGCGCGGCGAGCACGCCGAGGCCGATCAGCACCAGCGTCAGCTCGAACAGCCGCTGGGGCGAGGGCAGCAGGATCAGCGACTGGCCCTGCCGGTTGGCGAACAGCTCGGCGACCCACAGGATCGCCGCGATCCACGCCAGCAGGGTCAGCACGCGGGCCAGCAGGCCAGGTCCTCCGCGACTCATGGCTGCTCCTCCCCGGTCTCCGGCTCGACCGCCGGCCGCGAGCGCCGGATCAGGTCGACGGACGGATCGATCCGGCGATCGTCGATGTGGACGTAGACGATCCGGATCGTGCCCTCGGTGTCCTCGAACCAGAGCTGGGCGTAGGACTCGCGGTACCCGGCCGTGGTCGTCACCCCGACCAGTTCCCCGAACTCCTCCGGAATCTCCCCGCCGGTCTCCATCCGCTCGCGGGCCAGCGGGAACGCCTCCGGCGGCGGCGCCTCGAGCGGTTCGCACGCGACGAGCAGCGCCGCGGCGGCGGCAAGCAGGAAGAACGCAACACGGACCATGGTCGCCTCCCCGAGCGCGCGAGATGCGCTGTGACGGAGTCTATCAACCGGGGGGCGGGGCCGGCAGACCCCGGCCCCGTCCCGGCGGGGACGGCGGCCGGGGTCCGGACCGGATCAGGAGGTGGACTCCGGGTCGAAGCCGAGCCGCTCCCAGACCGACTCGCCCTCGCGGATCAGGCTCGGCTTGAGGTGCCGGTAGGTGCCGAACAGGAACACCGCCAGCGGCAGGACGCCGAACAGGATGATCACCGTGTCGGGCAGGGCGCGGATCGTGCCGACCAGCTGCACGAACGGATGGTCGAAGAACGCCGCATCCCGCGCGGCCCACAGTCCGTCGCGGAACGCGACCCACGTCTGGAAGATCCCGACGGGGAACAGCGTGCCGAGCGTCATCAGGAACAGGCCGACGTTCAGGCCCCAGAACGAGACCTTGAGCAGCCGGTCGCTCCACGCGCCCTTGTCGACCAGCCCGCGCCACGAGAACAGCAGCAGCGCGATCGACAGCATGCCGTAGGTCCCGAACAGCGCCGCGTGCCCGTGGTTCATCGTCAGGTAGGTGCCGTGCTCGAAGTAGTTGACGATCGGCAGGTTGATCAGGAAGCCGAACACGCCGGCGCCGAGGAAGTTCCAGAACGAGGACGCCACGAGGAAGTACATCGGCCAGCGGTACGGGAAGTCGTGCCCCTCCTGGCGGATCGAGCGGTACTCCATCATGCCGCGCACGACGAGGCCGAACAGCGGCACCGGCTCCATCGACGAGAACACGGAGCCGACGGCGAGCCAGTAGCTCGGGCCGCCGTACCAGAAGTAGTGGTGCGCGGTGCCGAGGATGCCGCTGAGGAACGTGATCCCCGCGGTGAAGTAGGCGACCCGCAGCGCGGCGCGCGCCGAGGCGAGCCCCATCGCGACGAGCAGCAGCGAGATCACGGCGACGCCGAAGAACTCGAAGATGCTCTCGACCCAGATGTGGACGACGAACCACCGCCAGTAGTCCGCGAGCGTGATGTGGGTCCCGCGGCCGTAGAACAGGCCGAAGGCGAAGAACGCGACGACGAGGATGGCGCTGAACACGTAGAACTTGATCAGCGCGCGGTAGTCGCTCGACGCGGAGCGGAACAGGTGGGCGACCGTCCGGTAGACGATCCCGAGCCACGCGACCAGCCCGACGAACAGCAGGATCTGCCAGAAGCGGCCCAGCTCGAGGTATTCCCAGCCCTGGTGGCCGAACCAGAACCACAGATCGCCGAGCTGCCCCTTGATCCCGAGCACCTGGCCGGCGAGGCTCCCGACGGCGACGAGCAGGATCGCCGCGAACAGGAGCTGGACGAGCGTGCGCTGCCGGGCCGGCTCGCGGCCGCCGATGACGGGCGCGAGGTAGATCGCCGAGGCGACCCACGTCGTCGCGATCCAGAAGATCGCGAGCTGAAGATGCCAGCTCTTGGCCCAGCTGTACGGGATGAATCCGGCGATCCCCTCGACCCAGAAGCTGCCGGGGTGGACCGTGTAGTGGGCCAGCAGACCGCCGAACGTGGTCTGGAGCAGGAACAGCAGCGAGACGACGAGGAAGAACTTCGCCGCAGCCGCCTGGCTCGGCGTCAGCGGCATGTCGATCAGCTTGCGCGCGAGCGGCACGCCCGCGGCGGGGCCGTACCACAGCTCCCAGGCGTGCACGTAGTAGACGAACACGCCCAGCACGAGGAACAGCGCCAGCACGCCGCCGAGCGTCCAGATGTAGGTCGACGCGCTCGGCTGGTTTCCGACGAGCGGGTCCGGCGGCCAGTTGTTGGTGTACGAGGCGTCGGAACCGGGCCGGTCGGCCACGGCGGCCCACGCCGTCCAGACGAAGAAGCGGCCGATGGCCTGGCGCTGGTCGGGATCGGGGATCGTGTCGGGCAGGAAGCCGTAGTCCGGCTCGCCGTGCGCGAACACGTCGTCCCACCAGGCGAACAGCGCCGGCAGCGCGGCCGCCTGCGCCGCCGTCAGCGTCAGCGTGTCGGTCGACGCGTCGTAGCGGTTGGCCTTCATCTCGACCGCGGTCGCGGCCTCGACGGCGCGGCGGTCCGCCTCGCCCAGCTCGTCGAACGGCCTGCCGAACCGCTCGAGCGCGAGGGCATCGCGGACCAGCTCGCCCCAGCGATGGAGCGTGACGGCCGAGAACTCCATCCCCCGCTGGGACCCGTGGCCCCAGACGCTGCCGTGGTCCATCAGCCCGTAGCGCTGGTAGACGTCCTGCCCGGCGAGGATCTCCTCCCGGGTCATCAGCACGGCGCCGCTCTCGTCGACCACGCGGCCGGGGTAGGGCGCCATCCGTCCGAGCGTCTGCCAGCCACCGAACAGCAGGCCGCCCATCGCAATGACGAAGCAGATGCCGGCGAACAGGCGAAGGCGCGAGAGACTCATCGGAATCCTCCTGTCCTTCTTCCGGGTACCTGACGAAAGGTCGATCGATCAGCCGAAGCAGCCGCCCTCGAACAGCGGTCCCGGAGGCGCCGGCCAGCGCGAGGCCAGCTCCTCGGCGACGGTGCGCAGTTCCGCAGCGCGTTCCGCGCGCGCGGGATCCGCGTCGTACTCGCGGCAGCTCGCCGACAGCGCGTCGTACGAGTCGGCAGGCAGCACGCGGCGCGCCATCGGATAGAGGATGTTGTCCTCCTTGGCGATGTGCGCCGCGAGCAGCGGAACGAACGCCCGCGCGTGCGTGACGAGGGAACTGCGCTCGTCATCGGTCAGCGCGCCGCTGCCCTCGGCGAGCGCGGCGAGGGCACGAACATGGCTGCGGCCGACGTCGTGCTCGTGGAGCATCACCGCGATCGGGCCGCCCTCGCGCGGCATGCCGGCCGCCTCCATCGCGGTGAACAGCCGCTCCTCCTCCTTGCCGTGGTGCAGCCGGTCGGCGAACTCGCGGAAGAAGGTCGCGAAGCGGCCGATCTCCTCGCGGTCGACGGGGGCGCCGGCGTCGGCCTTGTCCGCCAGGCCGGCGAGCGCGCCGAGCACGCGCAGGATCAGCTGGTGTTCGTCCATCAGCACGGCGATCGGATCACTCATCGGACACCTCGCTGCGCCCGGCGGGAGCGAAAGAAGCGGGTCGCCGGGCGTCGATGCGAGGCTAGCGAGCGCTCCCGACCGGAGCCACGGATTCCGGGCCGCCGGCTTGTCGCGGGACAAGAACCGGCGGCCCGCGGCCCGCCGGCTTGCGGGAGCGGAGGGATCGCGCTAGCTTTCTGCGCCGCCGGAGCCGCGTGACGTCGCGCGCGGCCGGGCGTCGGTCGAGCGGGCGTAGCTCAGTTGGCAGAGCATCAGCTTCCCAAGCTGAGGGTCGAGGGTTCGAGCCCCTTCGCCCGCTCCATTCCTCGTCACGGACGCTCGCTCAGCGCGAACGCGCGAGCCGCGGGGCACGCGGACCGGTCTCTCCGAGCCGCGCCGCGACCTCGGGGCTGTTGCCGTCGGGGACCGTCACCCAGCGGGCCAGGCGCGTCAGAGCGTCCGCTTCGCGCGCGTCGAAGGGATGGTCGAGCAGTCCGGCGGCGAACTGGCGCGCGTGCCAGCGCCGCAGGTTGTCGCTGACCGCGGCGCGCACCGGCTCGAGGTGCCGGTCGAACTCGAACAGCACGTCCTTGCGGCTGCCGACCGTGACGACGATCCCTTCCGGGCCGACCTCGATGCGCCGGACCGCGTGGACCAGCGGCTCGACGTCGTAGACGTCGGGCCGGGCGAACATGTAGTAGCGCAGAGGGCGCACGGCCGGGCGACCGAAAAGGTCGCGTCCGGTCGCCGAGGGCGGCGGGAACGGGATCTCGAGCGCCGCGAGCGCCGCGTGCCCGAGCCCGGGGCCCGGATTGTTCGCCAGGCCCAGCAGAAGCTCGGGACGGCCGTCGTCGGTGATGTCGGCCAGTGCGTGCGCGTAGACGCGTCCCGGATGGACGAAGACGCCGACGCGCGCTCCGCTGCGCAGGTCGATCAGCGCCACCTGGGCCGGAAAGCGGGTGTTCGACGCCGTCGTCACGACGTACGTGCGCTCCGGCGCCTGCACGATCTCGAGGATCCTGCCGCTGAAGCCGTGGAACGTCTCGCCGTTCCACTCCAGCGGCTCGGCGAGCGGAGTGCGCCACAGTCTGCGGCCGGTGTCGTCGTAGCAGGCCAGCGCGCTCGAGCGCACGCGCCGGTCGGCCGGCGTCTCGACGAACAGCAGTTCGCGACTCCCGTCGTCGTCGAGATCGAAGAGTCGGTGGAACGGACCGGACGCGCCGGCGAGCGCGTCGCCGTAGTGGTCGACGGCCAACCCCGCGAGCGGGATCGACCACCCCTGCGACCCTGCGGGACCGATGACGACCAGGCGTCCGTCGACGACCTCGACGCCGGCCGGCTCGGGCGCGTGCCGCGGCGCCGCCCGCCACGCGCCGGCCCCGATCCGGACCGCCGCGGTGAGCAGCACGGCCGCGGCGACCAGCGCGAGCCCGGCGGGCAGAAGCCGGCGCACCGGCAGCCCGCGCCGCCGGGGCGGGGCAGACCCTGGGGCGGACCGGGCGGCGGCGGCGAGCCAGGCATCGAGTTCGTCCGGCTCGGCGAAGACGTGGGCCCGGGGTCCCTCTCCGAGGCGATGGACCGGCATCCCGAACCGTCGTTCCCAGTTCTGGGCGGTGCGGACCGATACGCCGAGATGGGCGGCGATCTCCTTCCACGAGGAGAGGCGGCGCGTCATGCCGGGTCGGGACGGCGTCATCGGCGGCTCCCGGTGCGCAGAATAGCGCAACATCGCGCAAATCCGCGGAGAGAGCGGGCATCCGCCATCCGACGCCCCAGAATGATCCCGTGCCGGCGGATCTCGCGGCGGCACGGGGGGGATCCGGCGGACGCGCCCCGTGCGTCCCGATCGACGGGGCGCGACCGCCGGACGACCGTCGCGCAGACCGGATCGACCGCCCGTCGCGTGCTACGTGTAGCGAAGCCTGTGGGTGGGCCTCGCAGACCAGGGATTCCCGGTCCGATGCCGGGCCAGCCCCGCCGGTAACATTCTATCCCGCAAGCACTTCGCCGATCCGCGGTGCGCGGGTGCCACGCCCGACGGCGGCACCTCCTCGTCACCCACAAGCTTCGCTCCACGCAGGCGAAAACGCTACGTGTAGCGAAGCCTGTGGGTGGACCTCGCAGACCAGGGATTCCCGGTCCGATGCCGCGCCAGCCCCGCCGGTAACGTTCTATCCCGCAAGCACTTCGCCGATCCGCGGTGCGCGGGTGCCACGCCCGATGGCGGCACCTCCTCGTCACCCACAAGCTTCGCTCCACGCAGCGTCGCGTGCGGTCCGCACGTTCGTGCAACACTGGCCCGTCCGCGGCGTACCAGCGGGTACGCGCACCGCGCCGCCTGCCGGCGCGTGGAGGGCTGCCGCGATGGTCAACGACGAACGGGCGTCCGGAAGGGTCTCCGCGGTCGACGCGGTCACCGGCAGTCTGGGCTGCGGCTGGGACCGGATGCTGTTCCTGCTGTTCCGGGGACCCCATGCGAGCCCGGCCAACTGGATCTGGTGGGGGCTGATCCTGCTGCTGGCGGGGGTCGGCGTGTCGGGCCCGAGCGTGCACGACGGCGTCGGCTGGCGCGAGCGGCTGCCGCCGGACACGCCCGGCGTCGGCGGGGTCCACGCCGGCCTGATCGCGCTGGTCGTCGTCGTGGCGCTCCTCGCGCTCGCGCTGATCCTGCTGCTGGTCTGGCTCCAGGCCCGGTTCCGCTGCGTGATGCTCGAGGGGGTGCGCACCGGCGTCCCGGCGATCCGGGGCGTGTTCGGAAGGACCGCGCAGGTCGGCGACGCGTACTTCCTGTTCCGGATCGGTGTCGGGGCGGCAGCCCTGGCGCTGCTGTCGCCGGTGGCGATCGGCTGGGGGATCGCCGCGTGGCGCCTGGGCGGGCAGCGGGTCGAGCCCGGCGCGGCGCTCGTCGTGCCGATCGCAGCGACGTTCCTGTGGGTGCTGCTCGTCGGCCTGGCCGCCGCGATCGTGTCGTGGTGGGCCTACGACCTGGCGCTTCCGGTGGCATGGTTTGGCGGCGTGGGTTTCGTCGAGGGGCTGGCGCGGGCGTGGGCGCTGACCCGTGCGCAGATCGGGGCGGTGCTGCTGCTGCTCGTGTTCCGGATCCTGGTCGGGATCGCGTCCGTGCTCGTGATGCTCGTCGGCATCTGCTGCGTCGCGGTCTGGTTCTGGATCGTGCCGCTGCTGCTGGCCGTGGGCCTTGCGATGGCGACCGTCGCGGTCCCGCCGCTGGCGATCGTCACCGTGCCGCTGATCGTGGCGCTCGCCGTGCTGATCGGCTGGATCGCCTCGACCGTCACCGCACCGATACCGCTGCTCGTCCGCTGCTGGTCGGCGTGCCTTGTCGGCCGGCTGGATCCTTCCATCGTGCCCTGGCCGCAGGAGCAGGCCCCGAACTCCTGAGATCCGGGAGATCGGCGCGGCGGCGGGGACGATGCACCCCGTCAGGGGCAGGGCTGCGCCACCGAGCGGTCCTCTCCTGCCGGCGACTCCCCGGCGCAGTTGCGGGCCGTCACGACGTGGAAGAACGCGCTTCCCGGCGAGGGCAGCGCGCCGTCGTCCTGTGTCGAGGTGCCGGTGATCCCGCCCTGCAGGCAGGCCAGGTCGCTCGCGTCCGGGGACTCGCCGCGATACAGCTCGTACTCGTCGACGTTGAACTGGAACGACCAGCTCAGTTCGGCCACGGTGCCGCCGGCCTTCGCCACGCGCAGCCCGCCGACCTCGGGCGGGACGCTCGCGCCGCAGACGGCGCAGTCGACCAGCGTGACGTCGTCGACCCCGGCCTCGACGATCGAGCCCGAGCCCTCGTCGGCGGCGATGAACCGCAGCAGCACGTTTGCGGTCGGCGTGACGAAGTCGGCGACGCGGAAGTCGTGGTAGAGCCAGCCGCCGACGGTCTCGGGACCGGTCGGCCCGACCGTCTCGACCGGCACCCAGTTCACCCCGCCGTCGTCGGAGATCTCGACCCGGAACACGTCCTCGCCCGGCGCCGAGCCCTTGTCATTGGAGAACCAGCGCCAGTATCCGAGCGACGGATCGCCCTGGGCCGACAGGTCGATCGCCGGAGAGATCAGCGTCGTGAAGCCGTCGTCCACGTCGTTGTCGCCGATGCCTCCGCCGGGTGTTCCCTGGCCGGTCACGTGGCAGATGGTGCCCGGGGGCGGCGTGTGGTCGTCCTCGGGCTGCGCCTCCGTGCCGACCGGATCGACCCGCTCCCAGCGGCCGGTCGTCGCCGTGTCCGACGGCAGGCCGTCGGTCCAGCCCTCGTCCGTCTCGACGTCGAACAGCACGTCGCAGGCGTCGGGACGGCCGTCGCTGTCGCAGTCGCTCGCTCCGCCGAAGGCGATGTCGCACTCGTCGGGCGTCGCGTTGCCGTTGCAGTCGGCGCTGGTGCCCGCGTCGAGATCGCACCCGTCGGCGACGCCGTTGAAGTTGCAGTCGTCCTCGCACTCGTCGGGAACGCCGTTGGCGTTGCAGTCGGCGCTCGTCCCGCCGGCGCCGACGTCGAGCGAGTCGTGCAGGCCGTTGGCATTGCAGTCGCCGACGCGGAGGAACCACACGTCCTGCTCGCCGTTGAACGTCGCCGAGTAGATCACCGCGGCCCCGGACTCGTCCGAACGCATCTGGTAGTAGTCGCCGATCTTGTTCTGCTGCGGATGGCCGATCGTCGAGTCGAACGGCGGGCTGACAGGAATGCCCGACGAGAACGTCTGCCCGTGATCGACCGAGTAGGCGTAGTAGAGCTCCGAGATCACGCCCGACGGATCGCTGCGCGTGTCGTTCCAGACGACGTCGATCCGTCCGTCGGGTGCGACCGACATCGTGCCGAACCACTGGTAGGCGCTTCCGGGCGGATCGTCGTTGACCCGGACCGGCGCCGACCACGTCTGGCCGCCGTCGGTGCTGCGCACGATGTGCACGTCGAGGGGATCGGCGCCCGGCGGGTTGACCGAGCCGAGCACGTAGACGTAGCCGCGCGACGGACCGTCCGAGTGGTCCACGGCGACCCAGACCTGCCCGAGCAGCCCGCCCGGGTTCGGCGTTCCCCCGCTGCTCGTCGTCCCGCCCAGATCGATCGAGCGGCGCAGCTCGAACACGGGAGCCCCGACAAGACTGTCGCGCAGGCTGTCCGAGCGCAGCGCGACGTGCCCCGAGGCGCTGAGCGTCGCGCCGACGAAGTACACCTCGCCGTCCGGACCGACGGTGATCGTGCCCCACTTGGGCTTGAATCCGTCGGGGGAGGCCCACGGGCCCTGGTAGGTCTGCCCGCCGTCGATGGACCTGCCGTAGTCCGTTCCGGGGGCGCAGCAGGTGAACTGGGAGTTCCACACCGGGTAGACGAAGCCGTCTCCGGGGCCCCCCGTCGCGTCGACCGCGAGCCAGTTCTTGTCGCCGCCCTGGGCCGGGATCGGCCCGTCCCACGTCTCGCCCTTGTCGTGCGAGATGAACATCTCGGCCGTCGTCGTCGTGGACAGCGAGTAGTAGTAGAAGACGCCGAGCCGGTCCGCCTCGAGCACCGGGTCGCTGCGGAACTGGCCCGGCTCGAGCACGCCGGGGAACGTCCAGGTCCTGCCGCCGTCGTGACTGTAGGCGTAGCCCGCCTGGCGGAAGTTCGAGGTCACCGTGTCGAACTGGCGCCAGCCGGCGACGAGGTTCCGCGGATCGGTGGGATCGATCGCCAGAGAGGGTTCGTTCGCCGCGTCGCCGACGATGTTCCGGCCCGAGGCATCCACGTTGACCTGCACGCTGGTGAAGTTCCCGCGGGTCACCGTCGCCGATTCGGTCGTCGCGCGCTCGGAGCGCGGAGCAGGCGGCACCGCGGGGGGCGGGACCGGGGTCTCGCGGTGGCCGGGGGCGCGAACCGCGCGGCCGTCCTCCCCGCCGGCCGCGGCGGGCCGGACCGGCGTGGAGA